>NZ_JBFUMY010000032.1:0-159208 GCF_054049135.1 Kitasatospora sp. P5_F3
CCCCGGGGGGCCGGCCGGACCGGTGCCGGCAGGGCGGGCCCAGGGGGTACGGCGGACTCGGGCTGGTCCGGCACGACGGTGAGCGAGGCGGGCTGGAACCGGTCGCCACGCCCGCGCTGGAAGCCGCGCTGGAAGGAGGAGAAGGCCGACCGGGCCTCCTCCGGCGAACGGTCCCGGTTGCTCTGCTCGGCGGTGGAGTCGGCGGCCGCCGCGTTCTTCAACTGCGGTGCCAGGTTGGCCTGTCGGACCCGGCGGGGCAGCAGCCCTCCGGCCGGCGCGGTGGGCGGGACCGGGACCGGCCCCTCCTCCGGCGGGCTGTCCGACCGGCGGTGCCGTCCGGTGCCGCTGCCGGCACCGGTGCTCCCGGCCGGTACCAGGGTCGGCCCGGTACCGGACCGGCGACGCGGCAGACCACCCGGCGTACGGGCGGGTTCGGCGGCCGAGGGGCGTGGTCCGCCTGTCGGACGCCCGATGCCGCGGACCGGCTCGTCGGCGCCCACCGGCGCACTCTCGCCGCGCCGATGCCYGCCGTGGCCGGTGGGCCCGCCCTCCTTGCCACCGTCCCGGCCCTTGCCACCGTCCCGGCCCTTGCCGTCGTCCCGGCCCGTGCCCAGCGCCGGGACCGCGACCAGGTCAGGACGGCCGGTCCCGGCAGGCGGGACGGCGGCCGGGCGGGGCCCCGCCGGTGCGTCGGCCAGCAGGTCGGGGGCCTCGGCCAGCAGCTCGCGCGGGATCAGCACGATCGCCGCCGTCCCGCCGTACGGGGAGGGCCGCAGGTGGACCCGGATGCCGTGCCGCCGGGCCAGCCGGCTGACCACGAAGAGGCCCAGCCGGTCGGTGTCCGCGAGGTCGAACTCCTGCTCCACCGCAAGGCGTTGGTTGATGTCGGCGAGTGCCGACTCGCTCAGCCCGAGGCCCCGGTCGTCGATCTCCAGCGAGAAGCCGTGCGCGACCACCTCGCCCTGCACGGTGACCTGGGCCTGCGGCGGCGAGTACACCGCCGCGTTCTCCACCAGCTCGGCGATCAGGTGGGTGACGTCGGCGACCGCGCTGCCGAGCAGCCCGGTGCCGGGGAACGGCCGGACTATCACCCGGGCGTAGTCCTCCACCTCACCGACGGCGGCGCGCACCACGTCGACCATCCGGACCGGCTTGCGCCAGGCCCGGCCCGGCGAGCCGCCGGACAGGATGATCAGGCCCTCGGCGTGCCGGCGCATACGGGTCGTCAGGTGGTCGAGCTTGAACAGGTCCTCCAGCTCGGCCGGGTCCTCGGTACGCCGCTCCATGGTGTCCAGCAGGGTGAGCTGACGGTGCAGCAGCACCTGGCTGCGCCGGGCCAGGTTGACGAAGACCGCCGAGACACCCCGGCGCAGCTCGGCCTGCTCGACCGCCGCCTCGACCGCCACCCGCTGCACCTGGTTGAAGGCCCGGCCGACCTCTCCGATCTCGGCGGGGCCGAACTCCAGCTCGGGCGACTCGGCCGCGATGTCCACCGGCTCGCCACGGCGCAGCCGCAGCATCACGGCGGGCAGCCGGGTGCCGGAGATGTCCAGTGCCGCGTTCCGCAGGCTGATCAGTTCGCGGGCCAGGCCGCGGCCGATCCGGTAGGAGATCATCACCGAGGCGACCACCGCGATCAGACCGACCAGGCCGGCGATGCCGCCGCGCACCAGCTGGTTGACCGCGTAGGACTTCGCCACCGCGCCGATCTGGCCGGCCAGCCGGGTGTTCAGGGTGGAGAGCTCGGCCAGTGCCAGGTCGGCGCCGGTGCTCCAGCCGGCCAGCGGCACCCGGGTCAGCGCGGCCTCCCGCTCGGCCGGGTTCTGGAAGCTGCCGAACTGCACCTCGGCCCAGGCCAGGGTCGCCATGCTGTCGCTGTTCCTGGCCGCCCGGTAGTCGGCCTGGTCCTGCACGTCCAGCTCCGCCACGTAGACGGTGAACAGGGTCTGCTGGTTGTGCAGCGCGTCCAAGGCGGTCTGGTACATCGTGTTGCTCGGCTTGGGGCTCCTGGATCCGGGGCGGTTGGCCACCTCCAGGCCCAGCCGCAGGCCACGGAGCGCCGCGTCCTCCTGGGAGAGGTACTCCCTGGCCCGGACCAGCTCGGTCAGCACCATGCCCTGCCGGGGCAGCTGGCCGCTCTGCTGGCTGACGAAGGCGGTCCGGAACGCGAACACCGGCTGCACCAGGTCGGCATAACGGTCGATCACCTGGTCCCAGCTCTTCGACCGCCGGTCCACCTCGAGCCGGATCGCGCCGACCCCGTCGGCCGCCGTCAGCACGTCCTGCAGCCTGAGCCGCTGGGCGCCGCCCAGCTTGGCCTCGTCGGAGGAGTCCGCCTGGTAGCGCAGCAGTTGCAGCGAGCGGTCGGTGATCGCCTTGCTCTGCTGGTACTTCTCCTGGGCGTCCTTGTCGTCCGGATCGGCCAGCCGGATGACGGCGGCCCGGCGTTCGGCCTGCACGTCGCGGGCGTACTGGTCGATCGGCACACCGAAGGTCCGGTAGGCGGAGCTGACGTCCAGTTGGTTCCACACGTCGCCGGTGGTCACCAGCGTCGCGTACACCCACAGTCCGGTGAGCGCGACGATGGGCACCATGAGCAGCGCGATCATCTTCGCGCGGATCGAGCTGCTGCGCAGACGCATGGGGTCCTCGGTGCGGGGAGGAGCACGGACAAGGGGGTGCGACGGGTGCGTTTCGGACACGCCTCTGCCCGAGATCTGCGTGAGCTTACTACTCCATGACCACTCGTTCGAAGGGTCGAATGCACAGTCAGACGGAAGCCGTCACGATCCTCCCGGTATTGCCCGGAAAGGGTGTTCTGTCCGTCCGGCGCTTTTGAGCGGCACATGCCGATCCGGCGATCCGGCGCACCACCCCTGGGCAGCGCAGCTGCGATCCGGTAGCTTCGCTGACATCCGCTCGGGCAGACGGGAACGGGGGGCCACGGGTGCGGCAGTACAGCGGCCTGGCCGCGCCGGCCCCGGCTGTCGGCGGGCTCGCCGACTCGGTGTACGACACCGCCGAACGATCCCCGGCCCTGGTCCAGTTGGACCGGTGGCAGGAGGACGGCTGGCGGCACGTGACGGCGCTACGGTTCCGGGACGAGGTGCTCGGGCTCGCCAAGGGTCTGCTGAGCAACGGCATCCGGTACGGCGACCGGGTCGCGGTGATGTCCGGCACCCGGTACGAGTGGACCCTGTTCGACTACGCGCTCTGGTCGATCGGCGCCATCCCGGTGCCGGTCTACCCCACCTCGGCGGCCGAGCAGGTGCGCTGGATCCTGGCCGAGACCCAGGCGGTGGCCTGTGTGGTGGAGCACGAGGACCACGCCATGACGGTCGGCGCGGTCTGCGACGCGCTCACCGAGCTGACCTCGATCTGGCAGCTGGACCAGGACTGCGTGACCACCCTGACCGAGGACGGCCGGGGCCTGCCCGACTCGCTGGTGCACCGTCAGCGGCTCGGTGTCTCCCCCGACTCGGTGGCCACCGTTATCTACACCTCGGGCACCACCGGACGCCCCAAGGGCTGCCTGCTCACCCACGGCAACCTGGCCGCCGAGGCGGACGCGCTGCTCACCGGCTGGGAGCAGGTGGTCAAGGACACCGGCGGGGTGCAGCCCGCCAGCCTGGTCCTGCTGCCGCTGGCGCACGTGTACGGCCGGGTGGTGCAGATCGCGGCGATCCGCGGCGGCATCCGGCTCGGCCACCACGGCGAGCTGACCACCGACTCGCTGCTGCCCGCGCTGGCCTCGTTCCGGCCGACCTTCCTGCACCTGGTGCCGTACGTACTGGAGAAGGTGTACCAACGCGCCCGGGAGGCCGCCGAGGAGGCCGGCAAGGGCGAACTCTTCGGCCAGGCGGCCGAGGTGGCGATCGAGTGGGCGGCCGCCCGGGAGCAGCGCGCCTTCGGGCGCGGTCCCGGCCCGAGCGCCTCGCTGCGGCTGCGGCACGCGGCGTACGACCGGCTGGTGTACCACCGGCTGCGCGCGGTGCTGGGCGGGCGGACCCGGACGGTGATGTGCGGCGGCTCGATGCTCGGCCGCGAGCTCAGCCTGTTCTTCACCGGCGTCGGCCTGGCCGTGTACGAGGGGTACGGGCTGACCGAGACCTCGGCCGCCGTCACCGCCAACCCGCCCGGCCGCCCCAAGGCCGGCACGGTCGGCCGGCCGCTGCCCGGTGCCGAGGTGGCGATCGGCGAGGACGGCGAGGTCTGGGTCCGCGGTCCCTCGGTCTTCGCGGGGTACCTGAACCACTCGCACGACATGTTCTACGAGGGGTGGT
Organism: Kitasatospora sp. P5_F3; assembly: GCF_054049135.1. Classification (NCBI taxonomy): domain Bacteria; kingdom Bacillati; phylum Actinomycetota; class Actinomycetes; order Kitasatosporales; family Streptomycetaceae; genus Kitasatospora; species Kitasatospora sp. P5_F3. The sequence continues at coordinate 4,284 of NZ_JBFUMY010000032.1, forward strand.
TGGCCACCGGCGACCTCGGCGAGCTGGACGAGGACGGCTACCTCACCATCACCGGCCGGAAGAAGGAGCTGATCGTCACCAGCAGCGGCAAGAACCTTGCCCCGACCGTGCTGGAGGAGCGGGTGCGAGCGCATCCACTGGTCTCCCAGTGCCTGGTGGTCGGCGACAACCGCCCCTACGTGGCGGCCCTGATCACCCTCGACCCGCAGGCGCTGGCGCACTGGCTGAAGGCCAACGGCCGCGAGCAGCTGGACTCCTGGGCCGCACTGGCGGACGAGGCCCTGCACGCCGAGATCCAGCGCGGCGTCGCCGCCGCCAACACCACCGTCTCGCGCGCCGAGTCGATCCGCGCCTTTCGCCTGCTGCCCCGCGAGTTCGGCCCGGACCAGGGCCTGCTGACCCCGTCCCTCAAGCTCCGTCGCGGCGCCATCGTCCGGCACTACGCGGACGACATCGAGGAGCTCTACCACAGCTGACGCCGGTGATCAGGCTGGTTCGGCAATGTCGGAGCGGCCCTTGACGGGTCGTCTGGTCCAGTCCAATGTATGGCCCGGCCCGGAAAGCGACAGCCAGCGACCGGGACCCGGCATGTGTGCGGCAGGCCGATTCGTCCCCGCCCTCAGGGGAGTGCAGCGTTCTTCCCCCACAGGAGATCACTCGTGTCCACCACTCTGCGCCGTCTCGCCGCCTGCGCGGCCGGCACGGCGCTCACGGCCCTGAGCGCCGCGGTCCCCGCCGCGCACGCCGAGACCGCTCCGGCCGTCAACCTCGCCACCAACCCCGGCTTCGAGATCCCCACCCTGCCGCTGGCGGACTGGGGCTCGGTTCCCGGCTGGCAGTGCACCACCGGCGAGGCCGTGCTCAACACCGCCGCGCACAGCGGCGGTTCGGCCCTCACGGTGACTCCGGCCGGCGACCACAGCAACGGCGAGTGCGCCCAGACCCTCGCGGTCCGGCCCAACACCACCTACACCTACTCGGCCTGGGTGCGCGGCAGTTACGTCTTCCTCGGCGCCACCGGCACCGGCAACGACGTGGCCCCGTCCTGGGTGCAGTCCACCGGCGGGAACTGGCAGAAGCTCACCACCAGCTTCACCACCGGACCGACCAACACCTCCGTCCGGCTCTACCTGCACGGCTGGTACCAGCAGGGCGCCTTCTCGGCCGACGACGTCGAGCTGACCGGCCCGGCCCCCGCCCCGGCCTGGGCCACCTGGAACATGCCGACCCAGGACAAGGTGGTCTTCTTCACCATCGACGACGGCTGGGCCCGCGCCGCCGACGCGGCGCAGTTCATCGAGACCAACAAGCTGCCGGTGACGGCCTTCCCGCTGCCGATGCCGTCCGGCTTCGAGCCGGACTACTTCAAGCGGATCACCGCCGTCCCCGGCTCCTCGGTCGAGGCGCACAGCGTCTCGCACCGTGACCTCACCACCCTCTCCGCCGCCGAGCAGCAGGCCGAGATCTGCGACGCCCGGGACGCGGCGGCCAAGCGGTACGGCACGGTGCCGACCATCTTCCGTCCGCCGTACTTCGCGTTCAACGCCGACACCCTGCAGGCGGCCGCCAACTGCGGGCTGCGCACCGTGCTGACCGCGACCGCGGACTACAGCTGGGGCGCGTCCAACAGCTACCACGGCGGTCTGCAGGCCGGTGACGTGGTGATCTTCCACTTCGCCGACTCGCTGGCCGGCGACCTCCAGCGGGCCCTGACCGACGCCACCGCCGCCGGGCTGACCGTGGCCGGGCTGCGCAGCTACACCAACTAGCACGAAGGGTTGTGCCCTCGGCCGCCCGCGACGGGCAGGGGGCACAACCTCTGCGTCCTCAGCAGCACCAACAACACCTCCCCCGACCAGCCGCTCCTCTGGTCACGGTCGCCGCCGTGCGGGAAGATCCCCCATCGAGCATCGCGCGTCCCGACCGGGCGTCTGCTCTGCCTGCCCTGGAGGAGCCTTGTCACGTTCCACCCCTGCGCCCCGACGCCTCACCCTGGCCCTCGCCGCCACCGCGGTCCTCGCCTCGGTGGCCGGCGTCGCCGCCCCGCCCGCCCTCGCCGCAGGCACCCCGGCTGCCACCACCGCCACCGGGCGGATATTCATGGTCAACCCGGTGCAGTCCTCGGGTGACCAGAAGCTGACCGACGGCAAGGACGCGGACTCCGCCGTCCCGGCCTCCGCCTACGCGACCGTCGCCCTGCGCAACCTGGACGCCTCCGGCAGCCTCTCCGGCCGCTGGGCCGTCGTCCGCTCGGAGACCGGCACGCCCGCCCGCTCGGGCACCGGCGACTTCCGCTACACCCGCAACGCCGACCAGTTCGAGCAGGTGATGGCCTACTTCTGGGTCAACGAGGCGCAGGAGTACCTGCAGAGCCTCGGCTTCGGAACCGAGCTGCCCGGCGCCAACGACCGCCCGCAGAACGTCCGGCTGAACCAGTGGGGCGCCGACAACTCCTTCTTCACCGACAAGAAGGACGAGATCCGCTTCGGCAAGGGCGGCGTGGACGACGCCGAGGACGCCGAGGTGATCGTCCACGAGTACGGTCACGCCGTGCACGAGGCCCAGGTCCCCGGCTTCGGCAGCTCGGAGGAGGCCGGCTCGATCGGCGAGGCCTGGGGCGACTACCTCGCCGTGTCGGTCGGCCTGGCCGCCGACGCCAAGTACGGCTGGCCGCGCAACACGCCCGAGGCGTGCGTCGGCGACTGGGACTCCGTCAGCTACACCTCCACGACGCCGCACTGCCTGCGCCGGATCGACAGCGGCAAGGTCTACGCGGACAAGGTCGGCGAGGTGCACGCCGACGGCGAGATCTGGTCCCAGGCGCTGTACGACATCCGCAAGGCCCTCGGTGCCCGCACCGCCGACCGGATCATCGTGAACGCCCAGTTCTCGTTCGCGCCCGACACCAGCTTCACCGCGGCGGCCCTGACCACCGTCGCCACCGCCCGCGCCATGTACGGCGACAAGGCGGCCGCCACGGTCCGTCAGGCCTTCGCCGCCCGGCAGATCCCCGGGCTGTAACCGCAAAGAAGGGCTGTGCCCTCTGCCGCCCGCGATGGGCAGAGGGCACAGCCTTCGGTGGATCAGACTCCGGCGGTGAAGGCCGGCAGGTAGCCGCCGATCTGGCCGGCCGCCTTGGGGTGGTAGCTCTCGTCCACCGGCAGCACCGTGCTGTTCAGCCACAGCGTGCTGCTGCCGCAGATCTCGTGGCCGGCGGCGAACCGGCTTCTGACGTCCTCATAGGTGAAGCCGGCGTTCGCCACCCGCTTGGCGATCACGTCGTCCAGCACGTCGGCCGCGCTGTTGATAGCGGCCCGCTTGGTGTCGCCGATGCCGAAGATGCAGCTCCCGCCGACCTGGTAGAGGTGCGGGTAACCCAGCACCACCACATGGGCGTTGGGGGCCTTCGCGTGGATCTTCGCGTAGAGCGAGTCGAGCAGGCCGGGCAGGGTGCTGGTCGCGTACGCCTTGGCGTTGTTGACCGCCGTCAGGCAGGCGCTCTCGCTGTTCAGTACGCAGGTCTGCATGGTGCTGGCGAAGCCCGAGTCATTGCCGCCGACGGTGAGGCTGACCAGGGTGGTCGAGGCGTCCAGCGGGCCGAGCTGGTTGTTCACCACGTCGCCGGTCCGCGCACCCGAGCAGGCGGTGAACGCGAAGGCGGCGGGCGAGTTGGCGTTCTTCCACTGGTACGGATAGGCGTTGGTGCTGCGCTTGCAGTTGCCACTCTCGCTGGTGTAGCTGCCCGCGCCCACTCCGGAGGAGTAGGAGTCGCCCAGCGCGACGTAGCGGGCCGACGAGGCGCTGGCCGCGGGGGCCACGAAAAGGGTGGTCAGGGTGAGCAGGATCGCCGTGGTGGCGACGGACACGGCACGAGCAGGGCGCACGAGTACCTCCACTGGAGTGACGCGGGTCACATTTTATTTACCAGGGAGTAGCTTCGAGCAACAGTGGCCATGCCAAAACTGTTGCGAGGGTTCGCTCATGTGGCACCGTCAGTTGGACGGGGTGTCAGTTCCCGTACGTCAGCCGAAGGCCAGCCCGGCGGCCGGTAGCTCCTCGATGGTCTCCTCGGCGGCGGACGGCACACCGAGCCGGCGGACCGCCAGATCCACCGCCGCGCGGGCCTGCCGCAGGCCGGGCTCGCCCCAGCCGAGCAGCTCGACCGCGAGGCCGGGTGCCACCAGCAGCCGGCGGTAGTGCCGCCCGGAGGCGGGGTCGGGGGCGGTCGGGCCGGCCGCCCGCMGCGCGGCGGCCATCCGGACCCGGGCGCACTCGTGGCCGCCGTTGGCCGAGCCGACCCGGTCGTAGAGGTAGCCGAGGTAGTGCGCCGGGCCGATCACCGCCTGCGCCTCCTCCCCCGCCTCCCGGGCCAGCGCCGCCCCGGGGTCGCCCGCGTCCTCCGGCTCCAGCGAGCCGCCGGGCAGGCTGACCACGCCGTCCCGGGGGTTGACCAGGGTGAGCACCCGGCCGTCCGGCACGAACAGCCAGCCCCAGGACTGCTTGACCGGCAGCCCCCCCGGCACCTGCTCGCCGGGGCGCCACGGCCACCCCGCCGTCGGACGGCGCCGGACCCGGCCGAGCAGCTCGGCGATCTCCGCGCTGTACTCGATCCGGCTCATGCGTCCCCCTTCGGTCTCGGGCGCCGGTAGGCGTGCGGTGCGTGGACGTACTCCTGGTGGTGCGCGCGGGCGCGCCGTCCCATGACAGCACGCCCCAACTGTTGATCTTCCCCGAACATCCGGTCGATGAACAGTCCTGGCCGCCGCCCGGGGCATGGCCGGCCGCTCTCCGTTCAGTCCCCGGTCACCTCCGGGGGCGGCAGCGGGAAACCTGCCCGGCCGACCGGACCGAACCGGCCGGCCCCCTCCGCGCCCAGCACCGCCTGGGTCTCCAGCGCGGACATCGGCCGCAGCCAGCCGTCCACCAGCACCCAGCCGGACACCTCGCCGCAGTCCCGATACAGCAGCAGCTCGCCCGATCCGTACCCGGCCACCGCCGCCGCCAGGGTGACGCAGAACGCCTCCGCCTCCCGGCCCAGCTCGGCCGGCCGCCCCGCCGCCACCAGCAGCTCGGCCGCCGCCGTCAACTCCTCCCCGTCCAGCAGGCCGAGCGAACGGAGCGTCAGCCGGTGCCGCCCGTCCCCCGCGCCCGCCGCCAGCGCGAGGCAGACCTCGGAGACGTACTGCAGCACCGCCGTGACCCGCTCCTGCGGCCGCCGCTCGCAGCCGACCGCCGCCAGCAGCGCGGCGCAGCCGATCGAGATCCGCACCCGGGCCAGGTGATCCTCCGTCAGTGCGGGCAGCAGCTCGGCCAGCCGCTGCCCGGTGTAGGCGAACGGCTCACCGGCCAGCTCCGGGTCGGCCGCGTACGCCACCTCGGCCACCGGGTCGGCCGGGTCGAGCAGGTGCTCGGCGCAGAAGTCCTCGAAGTCGACCGGCTCCAGCACCCGCAGGTGCACCGCCATCCCGTGCCCGTGCAGCGCCCGCAGCCGCTGCTCGGTGCAGCGCAGGTACGCCCCGTAGTCCGCCGCGCCGAACAGGCCGCAGCCGCGCAGCCGGACGTACGCCGCCTCGTCGGCGGCCACCGCCAGCGCCACCGTCTGCCGCACCCGGCCCCGCTCCCCGCACCGCCGCCTGCTGCCGTTCTTGTTCCTGCTGGTCATGCACCCTCCCGAGGTGGAATCCGGCGGCCGGGCAACGCCTGGCCCCCGATGCCGGGAAACGTACACAGCGTCACTGACAAGCACGCTCAGCTACCACCTTCGGGGTTTGTCGGCGCGAGCTGTGATACTCGGGAACGGTTCTGGTGAGTACGAGCGTGTGGGGGTTGGGTACGTGCGGCTGCTGCACACCTCGGACTGGCACCTGGGCCGGTCGTTCCACCGGGAGAACCTGATCGGGGCGCAGCGCGCGTTCCTCGACCACCTGGTCGGCGTGGTCCGTGAGCACGGTGTCGAGGCGGTGCTCGTCGCCGGTGACGTCTACGACCGCGCGCTCCCCGGGCTGGACGCGGTCGAGCTCTTCGACGACGTGCTGCACCGGCTCGCCGAGCTCGGCGTGCCCACCGTCTTCATCAGCGGCAACCACGACTCGGCCCGCCGGCTGGGCGTCGCGGCCGGTCTGATCGGCCGGGCCGGCATCCACCTGCGGACGGATCCCGGCGCCGTCGCCACCCCGGTCCTGCTGACGGACGAGCACGGGCCGGTCGCCGTCTACGGCCTGCCCTACCTGGAGCCGGCCCTGACCCGGGAGCGGTTCGGTCTGGCCAAGGGCGGCCACGAGCAGGTGCTCGGCGCGGCGATGGACCAGGTCAGGGCCGATCTGGCGACCCGTCAGGACGGCACCAGGGCGGTGGTGCTGGCGCACGCCTTCGTGACCGGCGGCGAGATCAGCGACAGCGAGCGGGACATCACCGTCGGCGGGGTGGCGAGCGTGCCGTCCGCCGTCTTCGACGGGGTGCACTACGCCGCCCTCGGCCACCTGCACGGCAGCCAGACGATCGCCCCGCACCTGCGCTACAGCGGCTCCCCGATCGCCTACTCGTTCTCCGAGGTGGACCACCGCAAGACCATGTGGCTGGTCGACCTCGCCGCCGACGGCTCGGTCGCGGCGGAGCGGATCGACTGCCCGGTCCCCCGCCCGCTGGCCCGGCTGCGCGGCCGGCTCGACGAGCTGCTGACCGCCGAGAAGTACCAGCAGCACGAGGACGCCTGGGTACAGGCCACCCTGACCGACCCGGCCCGGCCCGCCAACCCGATGGAACAGCTCCGCAAGCGCTTCCCGCACACCCTCCAGCTGCTCTTCGAGCCCGACCCGGTCCCCGGCGACCGGCAGGAGTCGTACGCCGCCCGGGTCAGCGGCCGGTCGGACCTGGAGATCGCCGAGGGCTTCGTCCGGCACGTCCGCCCCGGCACCGAGGCGGACGAGACCGAGCGGGCCTGGCTGCGGACGGCGTTCGAGACCGTCCGCGAGCAGGGCGACCGAAAGGCGGAGCTGCCCCGATGAGGCTGCATCAGCTGACCGTCACCGCGTTCGGCCCGTTCGCGGGCACCGAGCGGGTCGACTTCGACGAGCTGGCCTCGGCCGGGCTCTTCCTGCTCAGGGGCGCCACCGGCGCGGGCAAGAGCAGCGTGCTGGACGCGGTCTGCTTCGCGCTCTACGGCGAGGTGCCGGGCGCCCGCAAGGGCAACCCGCTGCGCAGCGACCACGCCCTGGCCACCGTGCCGACCCAGGTCGAGCTCGAACTCACCCTCGGCGGCCAGCGGCTGCGGATCGTGCGCAGCCCCGAGCAGCTCCGGCCGAAGCTGCGCGGCACCGGGCTGACCCCCATGAAGCCGGAGACCCTGCTCAGCGAGTGGACCTCCGACACCGGGGAGGGCGAGCCTGGCTGGCGGGCGCTCAGCCGTTCGCACCAGGAGGCGGGTGAGCAGATCCACCGGCTGATCGGGATGAGCCGGGAGCAGTTCTGCCAGGTGGTGCTGCTGCCGCAGGGTGACTTCGCGCGGTTCCTGCGGGCCGACACCAACGAGCGGGCCAAGCTGCTCCGGCAGCTCTTCGACACCGGCCGGTTCGACCAGGTGGAGCGCTGGCTCACCGACCAGCGGACGAAGCACGAGGCCACCGTCAAGGAGGGCAGGCAGCGGCTGCACTCGCTCGCCACCCGGGCCGAGGAGGCCGCCGGGGCGACCGCAATCCCGCTGGCCGAGCAGGTGCCGGAGCACGCGGGGGCCGTGGAGTTCCTCGGCTGGGCGGCGATCCTGCGCACCGACGCGGCCGAGCGGGCCACCGTCGCGGCGCTCGCCCTGGACGCCGCCGAGCGGGGCCACGGCGCGGCCCAGCAGGCGCTCCAGCGGGCCACCGAGCTGGCCGGCCGTCAGCAGCGCCACCGTCAGGCCGTGCTGGCCGCAGCCGAGTTGGCCCACAGCGCCGACCGGTACCGGCAGGACCGGGAGCGGCTCGGCACCGCCCAGCAGGCCGCCACCGTCGAGCCGGTGCTCCGCCACCACGCCACTGCGGCCGCCGCCCACACCACCGCCGTCCGGGCCGAGCAGCACAGCCGGGCCGCACTCGCCGGGCCCACCGCCGATGCCGACGCCTCGCAACTCGCGGAACACGAACGGGAACTGCGCGCCGAGCTCGGCCGCCTGGACGCCGCCCGGGCCGACGAGCAGCGGCTCACCGAAGCACTTCGGGAGCGCGAGCAGCTGGGCCACGAGCTGCTCCGGGCCGAGGAGTCGGCGGAGGATGCGGCGGACTGGCTGACCGACTTCGACGGCCGGTTCAAGCGGCTCCAGGAGCGCCAGGCCGAGGCTCGCACTGCCGAGGCCAGGGTCGAGCAGCTCGATGCCCGCCGCACCGAGCTCCGCGGCCGACTCGCCGCCGCCGCCGAGCGGGACCGCCTCCGCAGCGGGATCACCACCGCCGAAAGGGAGTTGGAGACCCTCAGGGCCGCCGCCAACGACGCCCGCGAGCGCACCCTCGACCTGCGCGAACGCCGCCTGACCGGGATGGCCGCCGAGCTGGCGGGCCAGCTCGTCAGCGGTGACCCCTGCCGGGTCTGCGGATCGGCCGAGCACCCGGCCCCGGCCCGACCCGCCGACGGCTCGGTCCGGGCCGAGGACGAGCAGCGGGCCACCGCCGCCCAGCAGCAGGCCGAGCGCCACCGGGACGCTGCCGAACAGTCGCTGCTCACCCTGCGGGTGGCCGAGGCGAAGGCCGTCGGCGCGGCGGGCGACCAGCCGGCCGAGCAGCTGCGCACCGCCCTCGCGGAGGCCGACCGGCAGCACCGCGAAGCCCTCGGCAGCGCCGACTCGCTGGGCCAACTCGACCGGCAGCTCGACCGGTTGACCCAGGAGCAGACCACCAAGCAGGCAGATCGGCAGGAGGCTCGGCTCCGCGCCGCCGCCCTGACCACCCGGCTCGGCTCACTGGCCGCCGAGCAGCAGGCGCTGACCACCCGGATCGGCGCCGTCCTCGGCGACGCCCCGTCGGTCGCCGCCCGGTCGGCCGCCCTCACCGAGCTGGCCGACGCGGTCGCCGCCGCCCTGGCCGCCGTCCGCACCCGCGCCGAGGCCGAGAGCAGGCTCCGCGCGGCCGAGCGGGAGGTGACCGAGGTCAGTGCCCGGGCCGGGTTCGCCTCCCCCGCCGAGGCCGCGGCCGCCCTGCTGCCCGCACCCGAGTACCGCGCACTGCAGGACCGGGCGGAGCGCGACCGGGCCGAGCGCGAGGAGGTCGAACGCCGCCTGGCCGAGCCGGAGCTGGTCTCGGCCGGCGCCCTGCCCCCCGTCGACCAGGCGGCCGTCCAGCTGACGTACCAGCAGGCCACCGCCCGGCTCCGGGAGGCCTCCGCCGCCGACAGCGCGGCCCGCCAGCGGACGGCCGCGCTCGGCCGATTGGGCCGGCAACTCACCGAGCTGGCCGTCGCGTTGGGCCCGGCGCTGGAGCAGTACGAGCGGATCAAGCGACTGGCCGAGCTGGCCGCCGGGACGTCCACCGAGAACGCGCTCCGGATGCGGCTGGAGTCCTACGTGCTGGCGGCCCGACTGGAGCAGGTCGCGGCGGCGGCCAGCGGCCGGCTGGTCCGGATGTCCAGCGGCCGCTACACCCTGGTGCACAGCGACGGCCGGGCGGCGGGCAACCGGCGCTCGGGCCTGGCCCTGCGGGTGGTCGACGCCTGGACGGGGCTGGACCGCGACACCGCCACCCTCTCCGGCGGCGAGAGCTTCTTCGCCTCGCTCGCCCTCGCCCTCGGCCTGGCGGACGTGGTCACCGACGAGTCGGGCGGGATGCCGCTGGACACCCTCTTCATCGACGAGGGCTTCGGCAGTCTGGACGAGCAGGCGCTCGAAGAGGTGCTCGACGTACTGGACGGCCTGCGGGAGCGGGACCGCGCCGTCGGCATCGTCAGCCATGTCGCCGACCTGCGCTCGCGCATCCCGGCCCAACTGCTGGTCCACAAGGGCCGCCACGGCTCCACCCTGCGGCTGGCCGACCGCGAGGAGCACTGACCGGCCGGTCGCCGCTCCTTCATCCGCCCACCATGTGCCGGTCGGCCTCAGCCGGAGCAGGCGATCCGCTGCGCCTCCTGCCAGGCGCAGACCGGGCAGAGCGTCACCCCGGGCTGGTCCGCCGGCAGCTCGGTCGGCTCGCCGCACAGCACACAGTCGGCCCGGGGCCCGTCCCCCACCGCCGGGGTCAGCGCCGCCACGGCGTCGACGGCGGGCGCGAGGTCGCACTGCGGGGTCTCGTCAGTCATACCGCCACCCTACGGCGGCTCGGCCGGTCGCCGGCCGTCAGCCCAGGAAGGACAGCCGGACGGTGCGCCGGGGGTTGTCGCCGTTGGTGTCCACCAGCACCACCGACTGCCAGACCCCGAGCGCCAGTTGGCCGCCGATCACCGGCAGCGTGGCGTGCGGGGCGACCAGCCCGGGGAGTACGTGGTCCCGGCCGTGGCCGGGGCTGCCGTGCCGGTGCCGCCAGCGGCCGTCGGCCGGGAGCAGGTCGCGCAGCACGGCCAGCAGGTCGTCGTCGCTGCCCGCACCGACCTCGATCACCGCGACCCCGGCGGTGGCGTGCGGGACGAAGACGTTCAGCAGGCCGTCCCGGCCGGGGGCCGCGCTCGCCAGGAAGTCCGCGCAGTGGTGGGTGATGTCCAGGGCCACCTCTCCGCTGCCGGTGGTGAGGTCGATGGTGTGGGAGTGGAAGGAGGTGTCCGCCATGCGCCCATCCTCGCACCGGCGGCGGACATGCGGAAAACCCGATGGCGGGGCAGGTCCATCGGGTCGTCCGGAGACGAGGCGCTCGACCGCCGGGATGGCCGGCGCACCGAGCACCGAGAGATGGCGATCGAGCCGGCGGCCGGTCGAGCCGACGCCGCACTGGATCGCCGGCACTCGTGGCCGGGACCGCACTTGCATGTGTTCCATCAGTTTCCCACCCCTACGAGGCGCCAGGGCCGTGAGGCGAAGACTATCCGTGAGTGGCGGGCTTCGCGCAACCGTCCTGGTGTTCTGCCACCGTATCGTGCCAAGTGAACTGACGCTCCACCAGATCCCAGCGACCCCGGTCACGACTGCGCATCGGCCGGATCCGGCTAAACGACCGTCTCACCCGATGGGACTTCCCTCGCAAAATTCAGGAAGTGAACACATCAGAGGGATTGACGCGGCCGAAACCTACAAGCAATATCTCTACTGACGCCGAAAGGCGCCCCCGACCCTGTCGAATACGTTCGACAGATGAAGGGACAACTGCTTCCGACACCAGGTGAGCTACTGTCCGGCCGTCTCGACGCTGCGGCGGCCCGGCTCCGAACTGGTGGACGGACCGGCGGTCGACCGCTGAGGGTCGGTCGGACCGCCAACACCGGACTGCCGGTGCTCGCGCTCGCACGGCGCGGCACCGGCGGTCGCTTTTTCTGCCCACGGCCCGCCGTCCCCTCGCCGCACGCCTCGCCGCCGCCCGTCCCGTCGGGCCCAGTAGAGTGGCGCCAGAACCGGGCGGCTGCCCCTCGCCCCGGCATCCCCAGCGGAGTGAACCAGCGTGAGCCCCCTCCTCAGCATCGTGCTGCCGGTCCACGGCGTTGAGCGCTACCTGCCGCGCTGCCTCGAGTCGCTGGCCGGCCCGGCGGACGGCACGGTCGAGCTGATCGCGGTCGACGACCTCTCCCCCGACGGCTGCGGCGCGATCCTCGACGAGCAGGCCACCCGCGACCCCCGCCTGCGGGTGCTGCACCTGACGGAGAACCAGGGCCTCGGCGGCGCCCGCGAGGTCGGGCTGGCCCAGGCCACCGGGACGTACGTCTGGTTCGTCGACAGCGACGACTGGCTGCCCGAGGGCACCCTCGACGCCCTGCTGGACGAGCTCCGCGCGGAGCAGGCCGCCGAGGCCCCGGTGGACGTGCTGCTCACCGACTTCACCCACGTCTACCCCGACGGCAGCACCGAGCCCAACCCCTGGCGGCACCTGCTGCGCGGCTCCCCGCTGGTGGCCGGCTGCCGGGCCGCCGACCACCCGGCGCTGTTCCAGACCGTGATGTCGGTGTGGAACAAGGTGTTCCGCCGGCAGTTCCTGCTCGACCTGGACGTCGCCTTCGGGCGCGGCTACTACGAGGACATCTCGGTCACCTACCCCGCGCTGCTCACCGGGCGCCTGCGCTACCTCGACCGCTCCTGCTACAACTACCGGCGCGGGCGCCCCGGCGCGATCACCGCCACCGCCTCCCCCAAGCACGCGGACGCCTTCGCCCAGTACGACGCGATCTTCCGGGTCCTCGACCGCCCCTCGGCCGACCCCGGCCCGGCCCTGCGCCGCCTGGTCTTCGACCGGACGGTCCGTCAGGCACTCACCGTGTACGACACCCCTGGCCTGGTGCCTACCGCCCTGCGGGCCGACTTCTTCGCCCGGATCGCCGACCACTTCGCCCGTCACCGCCCCGCCGACTACCGCTTCCCCGGCGGTCTGCGCGGCGTCCAGTACCGGCTGGCCGCCCGGGGCGCTCGACTCGCGTACGGCGAACTGCGCCGGGGCGGGCAGCTGCCGCGCAGCCTCAAGCGAGGCGCCGGGGCGCTCGCGCCGGCGCTCCGCAAGGGCGTCCGCAGCGGGGCCAGGTCCACCGCGTACAACACCTTCCGCCGGCTGCCGCTGGACGAGCACCTCGCGGTCTACGCGGCGTACTGGCACCGGGGCTACTCCTGCAACCCGGCGGCGATCTACCGGAAGGCGCGCGAGCTGGCGCCCCAGGTGCGCGGGGTGTGGGTGGTGGAGACCCGGGCCCAGGCCGCCACACTGCCGGCCGGGGTGCCGTACGTGCTGCTGAACACGCCCGCCTACCTGCGGGCGATGGCCACCGCCAAGTACTTCGTCAACAACGTCAACTTCCCGCGCACCATGGCCAAGCGGCCCGGCACCGTGCACGTGCAGACCCAGCACGGCACCCCCGTGAAGGCCATGGGCATGGACCTGAGGGACCATCCGGCCGCCGCCGACGGCATGGACTTCGACCGGCTGCGCGAGGCGGTCGACCGCTGGGACTACCTGGTCTCCCCCAACCCGCACACCAGCGAGCACTTCACCCGTGCCTTCCCCGGCCACTACGAGCTGCTGGAGACCGGCTACCCGCGCAACGACCGGCTCGCCCTGGCCACCCCCGCCGAGGTGGCCGACGTCCGGTCCAGGCTCGGCCTGGCAGCCGGGCAGCGCACGGTGCTCTACGCACCGACCCACCGGGAGGAGCAGGGCAGCTACGTCCCGCTGCTCGACCTGCGGGAGCTGGCCGAGAAGCTCGGGCCCGGGTACACCCTGCTGGTCCGTACCCACTACTTCCACCACGGCGGCCCCGGCGACCTGACCACGGGCCCGCACGCGGCCGAGCTGGTCGACGTCTCCGCCCACCCCGTGGTCGAGGACCTCTACCTGGCGGCGGACGTGCTGGTCACGGACTACTCCTCGATGATGTTCGACTACGCGGTCCTGGACCGGCCGATCGTCATCCACGCCCCCGACTGGGAGCAGTACCGCCGGATCCGCGGCGTCTACTTCGACCTCCTCGCCTTCCCCCCGGGCGCGGTCGCCACCGAACCCGGCGCCCTGACCGAGGCCCTGCTCGCCGGTGACCCCGCCCCGGCCGCCCGGGCGGCCTTCCGGGAGCGGTTCTGCCCCTGGGACGACGGCCGGGCTTCGGAGCGCGTGGTGCGGCGCGTCTTCGACCTCGGGTGAGTGCCGGTCGGTCTAGAGGTCGCTGAGAGCTGCCTCCTCCAGGTCCAGTGCGTGCTGCAGGCGGACCCGGACGGCGTCGCTGATCTGGTGGTCGGCGTAGAGCTGCTGGAGGGTGGCGGTCTCGACCGCGATCAGGTCCCGGCGCAGCCGGCGGTAGGCGGCGTCGGGCCGCTGGTCGGCTATGGCCAGGCGGGCCCGCAGGTCGTGTCGCATCCGGTCCGCGACGACCGGGGCCACCGTCTCCGCGTCGAGCAGCCCGTCCAGGTGGTCGAGGGCGGCCCGCAGCAGGCGGTCCGCGGCCTCGGCCTCCTCCTGTTCGGTCTGTTCCGGGGCCAGGGCCAGGCCACTGGCTCGGACGACCGCGGCGAGGGTGAAACCCTGGACGGTCAGGGTGATGGCGACTGCGGCCGTGGTGAGCACCAGGACGAGCTCCCGGTAGGGCAGCGCGGAGCCGTCGTCGGCGGTGAGCGGGATGGTCAGGGCGGCGGCCAGCGGCATGACCCCCCGGGTCCCGGCCCAGGTCAGCACGGCGGGGACCCGCCAGCTGAGCGGGTCGGGGCTCGGTACGCCCTTGGCACGCTGCTGCTGACGGTGCATCACCCAGGACATCGGCCCGATCCAGAGCAGCCGGAGCAGGATCAGCGCCAGCGCGATCAGGACGGACTGCCAGATCCAGGCCCCCTGCGCACCGGTCAGATCCTCGACCATGCCGGGCAGTTCGAGGCCGATCAGCGCGAAGACCACGCTCTCCAGCATGAACACCACCGTCTGGTAGACCGCGTGCACCTGGAGCCTGATCCGGGCGTCGGTCAGCCGGTGCTGCTGGGCGCCGAGCGCCACCCCGGCCACCACCACGGCGGTCACGCCCGAGGTGTGCAGGTCCTCGCCCAGGACGTACGCCGCGTACGGGGTGACCAGGGCGGTGACGGTCTCCAGCACCGGGTCCTCGGTCCGGCTGCGGATGAACGCCACCACCACCGCGACCACCCCGCCGACCACCGCGCCACCGCCGGCCAACAGCAGGAACTCGCCCGTCGCCGAGGCCACCGAGACCGACCCCGCGGCGACGGCCGTCGAGACCGCGACCTTGAACAGCACCAGGCTGGTGGCGTCGTTGAACAGGCTCTCGGCCTGCACCAGGGTCTGGATCCGGGACGGCAGCGCGAGCCGCCGGCCGAGCGCGGTGACCGCCACCGGGTCGGTGCTGGCCAGCACCGAGCCGAGCACGAAGGCCATCGCCGGGGTGAGCGGGGTGAGCGCCCCGGCGAGCGCCCCGATTCCGAACGCGGTGACCAGCACCAGGCCGAGCGCCAGCGCGGTGACGGGCCGCCAGACCGCGCGCAGCTCACGCCAGGAGATCTCCTCCGCCGAGGCGTAGAGCAGCGGCGGCAGCACGACCACGCTGATCACCTCCGGCGGCACCTCGACCGTCGGGACGAACGGCAGCAGCGCCACCAGCACCCCGGCCACCACCAGCGTGGACGGCGCCGGAATGCTCCACCGCCGCGCACCGGTGGCCACCGCCGTCGCCAGCACCACGAGCAGCAATACAGTCGTCACTTCGCTCACTGCCTCACCTTAGGACGGTGCGTCAGAAAGGCCCAGAACGCCGCCCAAGGCGGCCCGGCGTGACGAGGATCGCAGCCGTCCGTCCAGTGGAGTGGTGGACGGCGGACGGGGGTGATGACGTAACCTGCGGTCTGGCCTCGCCCCGGTCTTTCCGGCGCGGGGGTAGTGGCGGCCAGGGAGATTAGATGATCAACCTCATCACCAAGCTCGTACTCAAGCCCGTGGCGAAGGCGCTCTACCGCCCCGTCATCGAGGGGCTGGAGAACGTGCCGCGTGATGGCGGAGTCATCCTGGCGAGCAATCACCTGTCGTTCGTCGACAGCGTGGTGATCCCGCTGACCGCCCCGCGCCGGGTGTACTTCCTCGCCAAGGCCGAGTACTTCACCGGCACCGGGCTCAAGGGTGCGCTCTCCAGGGCGCTCTTCAACGCGCTCAATGCCGTCCCGGTGGAGCGTGGCGAAATCAAGACCGCCCAGGCCGCGCTGGACTCGGCGCTGGAGATCCTGCACGCGGGCAAGGCGTTCGGCATCTACCCGGAGGGCACCCGTTCGCTGGACGGGCGGCTCTACCGGGGCAAGACCGGGGTGGCCTGGCTGGCGCTGACCGCCGGGGTGCCGGTGGTGCCGGTGGCGCTGGAGGGTCCGGCGGACATCCTGCCGGTCGGCAAGCGGATTCCCCGGCTGCGCAAGGTGACCGTGCGGTTCGGCGAGCCGCTGCACTTCGACGAGCTGCACGGCCAGGCCCGTTCGGCCCGGGCCCGGCGCGAGGTCACCGACCAGGTGATGGCGGCGATCCACCAGCTCTCCGGCCAGGAGCTGGCCGAGGTCTACAACGAGCGCCCGATGGCGGCCTGACTCTCACCCGAAGCTGACGGCAGCTCACGGCGCAGCAGCGCCGCGTACCGCCCGTTCCGGGCGAGCAGTTCCTCGTGGGTGCCGAGCTCCGCGATCTCGCCCGCGTCCAGCACGGCGATCTGGTCGGCCCGCTGCACGGTGGAGAGCCGGTGCGCGATGGTGATCGTGGTGCGGCCCGCCGACAGTGCGTCGATGGCCTGCTGGACGGCTCGTTCGGTCTGGTTGTCGAGCGCGCTGGTGGCCTCGTCCAGGATCAGGATCGGCGGGTTGCGCAGCACCGTCCTGGCGATCGCGAGCCGCTGCTTCTCGCCGCCGGAGAACCGGTAGCCGCGCTCGCCGACCACGGTGTCGTAGCCCTCGGGAAGCCCGGCGATCAGCTCGTGGATCTGGGCCGCCCGGGCGGCCTGGACCAGCTCGGCGTCGGTGGCGTCCGGTTTGGCGAAGCGCAGGTTGTCGGCGACCGAGGCGTGGAACAGGTAGGTCTCCTGGGAGACCACGCCGATCGCGTCGGCCAGGGTGTCGAAGCCGAGCTCGCGGACGTCGGTGCCGTCGATGGCGACCCGTCCGCCGGTCACGTCGTAGAGCCGGGGCACCAGGTAGCTGAGGGTGGTCTTGCCCGAGCCGGTCTCGCCGACCACGGCGAGCGAGCCGCCGGCCGGGAGCTTGAGGTCGATCCCGGTCAGGGTGGGGCGGTCCTGGTCGGCGTTGTAGCGGAACTCGACGTTCTCGAAGGTGACGTCCCCTCGGATCTCGGTCAACCGGACCGGGGTGGCCGGTTCGGCGATCTCGACCGGGAGGTCGAGGTACTCGAAGATCCGCTGGAACAGCGCGAGCGAGGTCTGCACCTGCACGCCGGTGGAGAGCAGGCTGACGGTGGGTCGGAACAGGCCCTGCTGGAGCGAGACGAAGGCGACCAGGGTGCCGACCGAGACGATCGGGGCGCCGCTCGCCATCGCCAGACCGGCGACCCAGTAGATGACGGCGGGCATCGCGGCCATCACGATCCCGATGGTGGCCATCCGCCAGCGCCCGGCCATGCTGGAGCGGACCTCCAGCTCGGCCAGATCGTCCGACTGCCGGTCGAACTCGTGCGAGAGCGAGCCCGAGCGGCCCATCGTGCGGCCGAGCAGGATGCCGCTGACGGACAGCGACTCCTGGACG
The DNA here is from genome assembly GCF_054049135.1 of Kitasatospora sp. P5_F3. NCBI lineage: Bacteria > Bacillati > Actinomycetota > Actinomycetes > Kitasatosporales > Streptomycetaceae > Kitasatospora > Kitasatospora sp. P5_F3. The sequence goes on from NZ_JBFUMY010000032.1 coordinate 21,583, forward strand.
GCGGAGCTCATCGCGGCGAGCTGCTTCTGCCGCTGGGTGGTGATCTTCTTGCGCTCGTTGCCGACCCGGCGGCTGATCCAGACGAACACCGGGAGCAGCAGCAGCGAGACCACGGTGAGCCGCCAGTCCAGCGCGATCATGGCGACCACGGTGGCGATCACGCCGGTGAGGTTGGAGACCAGCGAGGTGGCGGTGGAGGTGACGGTGGACTGCATGCCGCCGATGTCGTTGGCGATCCTGGACTGCACCTCACCGGTCCTGGTCCGGGTGAAGAAGGCCAGCGACATCCGCTGCAGGTGGCGGTAGACCGAGGTGCGCAGGTCGTGCATCACGCGCTGGCCGACGGTGGTGGAGATCAGCGTCTGCAGCACCCCGAAGATGCTGCTCACCACGGCGGCCATGATCATGCCGAGCACGAGCAGGGTGAGCAGCCCGGTGCGGCCCTGCGGGATCGCGGTGTCCAGCACGGCGCGGAGCAGGAAGGGCGTGACCACGCCGACCACGGCGGAGGCCCCGACCAGCAGGCCGACCACGGCGAGCCGGGCCCGGTAGGGGCGGAACAGGGCCAGGATGCGGCGCCACTCGGCCGGCGGGCGGGGTTCGCCCTTGACCCGTGGTGGCGGTGTCCAGTTGATCTCGTCGCGCACAGGCGACCTCCCCGTGATGTCGGCACGCGGGCAGGAGTCCCCCGCCCGCGTACCGAGCATAGCTCATAGTTAGACGGGCTAATAATGAGCTGAGGTCTCGAACCTCGGAGGGTCCTACTCGTACGTCCGCGCCGCCTTGGCGGAGACACCACCCAGCTTGCCGGACGGCAGCAGCCTGGCAACCGCCACGACCGCCTTGTAGCGCTTGCCGGGGACCGAGAGCGAGCGGCCCTTGGCCAGGTCGCGCAGCGCCTCGTCCACCACCCGCTCCGCCGACAGCCAGCCCCAGGCAGGCACGTTGGAGGTGCCCATACCGGCCCGCTGGTGGAACTCCGTCCGGGTGAAGCCCGGCGCCAGCGCCATCAGCCGCACCCCGGTACCGCCGAGGTCGCGGGCCGCCCCCTGGGTGAAGCTGACCACCCAGGCCTTGCTGGCGCCGTACGTGCCGCGCGGCAGGAAGGCCGCCACCGAGGCGACGTTCACGATGCCGCCGAAGCCGCGCTCGCGCATGCCGGGCAGGGCGGCGACGGTGGTCCGCAGGACCGCCTCGACGTGCACCTTGAGCATGTCGAGCTCCTGGTCCAGCGGGACGGTCAGGAACTCGCCCTTGTTCCCGAAGCCGGCGTTGTTGATCAGGATGTCGACCGGCTTGGCGCCGCCCCGCAGCCGGTCCTCGACGGCGCCGATCCCGGCGTCGGTGGCCAGGTCGGCGGGCAGCACCTCGACCTCGACGCCGTACGTCTTCGTCAGCTCGGCCGCCGTGGCGGCCAGCCGCTCGGCGTCGCGGGCGACCAGCACCAGGTCTCGGCCGTCCTTGGCGAGGCGGCGGGCGAAGGCGGCACCGATTCCGGCGGTCGCGCCGGTGATGAGAGCAGTCGTCATGTGCAGACCGTACTCGGCGGCGGTCGCGGCGATCGCCGGGGCGGCGACCCTGGTCCGGGCGCTCGGCGGCCGTTTCGTCCGGACGGCGTACGACTTTCCGCCGACGCCCGCGCCGGGGAGGGGGTTGGTGTCGGGGAGGGCCGAAGACGAGATATCTTGATATCAAGACGTTAGTAGACATGGAGCGGAGCACCGGTGACTGACTCGACCATCATCTATACGCACACTGACGAGGCCCCGGCCCTGGCGACGTATTCGCTCCTGCCGGTGGTCCAGGCGTACGCCTCGACAGCGGGCGTCACTGTGGAGACCCGCGACATCTCCCTGGCCGGGCGCATCATCGCGAGCTTCCCCGAGTTCCTCGAGGAGGGTCAGCGGATCGCCGACGCCCTCGCCGAGCTCGGCGAGCTCGCCAAGACGCCGGGCGCCAACATCATCAAGCTGCCGAACGTGTCGGCCTCGATCCCGCAGCTCAAGGCTGCCGTCGCCGAGCTGCAGGCCCAGGGCTACGCGCTGCCGGACTACCCGGACGACCCGAAGTCCGACCAGGACCGCGACGTCCGCGCCCGGTACGACAAGATCAAGGGCAGCGCCGTCAACCCGGTGCTCCGCGAGGGCAACTCCGACCGCCGCGCCCCCGCCTCGGTGAAGAACTACGCCAAGAACCACCCGCACCGGATGGGCGCCTGGACGGCCGAGTCCAAGACCAACGTCGCCACCATGGGCGCCGACGACTTCCGCTCCACCGAGAAGTCCACGGTGGTCGCCGAGGCCGGTTCGCTCCGGATCGAGCTGCTCGCGGCCGACGGCAGCACCACCGTGCTGCGCGAGTCGGTGCCGGTGCTCGCGGGCGAGGTCGTGGACGCCTCGGTCATGCGCGCCGCCGCGCTGAACGAGTTCCTCGCTGCCCAGGTCGCCCGGGCCAAGGCCGAGGGCGTGCTGTTCTCGGTGCACCTCAAGGCCACCATGATGAAGGTCTCCGACCCGATCATCTTCGGCCACGTGGTCCGCGCCTTCTTCCCGAAGACCTTCGCCGCGTACGGCGAGGTGCTGGCCGCCGCCGGCCTGAGCCCGAACAACGGCCTCGGTGGCATCCTCGACGGCCTGGCCGCGCTCCCCCAGGGCGCCGAGATCAAGGCCTCGTTCGACGCCGAGCTGGCCGACGGCCCCGCGCTCGCGATGGTCGACTCGGACAAGGGCATCACCAACCTGCACGTGCCGAGCGACGTGATCGTCGACGCCTCGATGCCGGCCATGATCCGCACCTCCGGCCACATGTGGGGCCCGGACGGCGCCGAGGCCGACACCCTGGCCGTGCTGCCGGACAGCAGCTACTCCGGTGTCTACCAGGTCGTCCTCGACGACTGCCGCGCCCACGGCGCCTTCGACCCGGCCACCATGGGCTCGGTGGCGAACGTCGGTCTGATGGCGCAGGCGGCCGAGGAGTACGGCAGCCACGACAAGACCTTCGAGATCGCCACCGCGGGCACCGTCCGCCTGGTCGACGCCACCGGCGCGGTCGTGCTGGAGCAGGCCGTCCAGGCCGGCGACATCTTCCGTGCCTGCCAGGCCAAGGACCTGCCGATCCAGGACTGGGTCAAGCTGGCCGTCACCCGGGCCCGGGCCACCGGCACCCCCGCGGTGTTCTGGCTGGACCAGACTCGTGCGCACGACGCCGTGCTGATCGAGAAGGTCAAGCAGTACCTCGCGGACCACGACACCGAGGGTCTGCAGATCGAGATCCTCTCCCCGGTCGAGGCCACCGCCTTCTCGCTGGAGCGGATCCGCCGCGGCGAGGACACCATCTCGGTGACCGGCAACGTGCTGCGTGACTACCTGACCGACCTGTTCCCGATCCTGGAGCTGGGCACCAGCGCCAAGATGCTCTCGATCGTGCCGCTGATGAACGGTGGCGGTCTGTTCGAGACCGGCGCGGGCGGCTCCGCCCCGAAGCACGTCCAGCAGCTGGTCAAGGAGAACTACCTGCGCTGGGACAGCCTGGGCGAGTTCTTCGCGCTGGCCGCGAGCTTCGAGCACCTGGCGCAGACCACCGGCAACGCGAGCGCCCAGGTGCTCGCCGACACCCTGGACCGGGCCACCGGCACCTTCCTCAACGAGGACAAGTCGCCGAGCCGCCGCCTCGGTGGCATCGACAACCGTGGCAGCCACTTCTACCTGGCCATGTACTGGGCCCAGGAGCTGGCGGCGCAGACCGAGGACGCCGAGCTGGCCCAGTCCTTCGCCGGCCTGGCCAAGACCCTGGCCGAGCAGGAGCAGGCCATCGTGGCCGAGCTGATCGCCGTCCAGGGCTCGCCCGCCGACATCGGTGGCTACTACCAGCCCGACGCCGCCAAGGCCGCCGCGATCATGCGTCCTTCGGTGACCTTCAACGAGGCCCTCGCCATCCTCGGCTGACGGTCCCGCACGCGGTAACGCCGAAGCCCCGCCCACATCGTGGGGACGGCCGCGATCAGGGACGGCAGCAGCCAGCGGACCGGCTGCATACCGCGCAGCCAGGGCTGGGCGTAGACGTGGGCGGAGCGCCGGGCGATGCCCGCGATCAGCCGGTCGACGGCGGGCGGCAGCGGGTAGGTCTTGTTCGCGGGCCAGGGCAGCCGGGCCCGCATCTGCCGCAGCACCTCGTCCTGGTCGGCGCCGCGCACCATGTCGGTGTCGGTCCAACTCAGGTACCCCACACCGACCTTGACGCCCTGGTGGGCGACCTCGGCGCGGAGCGAGTGGGCGAACGCCTCGACCCCGGCCTTGCTCGCGCAGTACGCGGCCATCAGCGGGGCCGGGGTGATCGCGGCCAGCGAGGCGATCTGCAGCAGGTAACCGCGACTCTCGGTGAGCGCGGGCAGGAAGGCCCTGGCGGTGGCGACGCTGCCGAGCAGGTTGACCTGGATCACCCGGTCGAAGGCGCCCGGGTCGCTGTCCACCAGCGGCCCGCCGATGGCGATCCCGGCGTTGGCGACCACGGTGTCGATCCGGCCGTACCGCTCCTGGATCGCCTGCGCGGTGCTGCGCAGCGCCGCCAGGTCGGTGACGTCGGCCTCCCAGTACGAGGCGTCAGGTCCGCACTGGGCGGCGACCGCCTTGAGCTCGGCGGGCTCCAGGCCGACCAGCGCGAGCCGGGCGCCGCGCTGGGCGAGCTTACGGGCCATCAGGGCGCCGACACCCCTCGCGGCACCGGTGACGACGATGACCTGACCGGTCAGCTGCGGGCTCATTCGGCGACCTTCCGAGCAGTGAGCAGGTGGGAGTTGACGAGGCGGCGGATCTCGCCCGCGACCTCGGCGGGGCGCTCGACCGGGGACATGTGGCCGACGCCGGGGAGTTCGAGCAGCCCCTCGGGTGCGGGCAGGGCGGCGAGCATCCGGTGCGAGTGCACCGGCGGGGTGAGCCGGTCGTGGCTGCCGACCACCACGGCGGTGGGGGCGGCCAGCTTGGCCAGCTGGGCGTACAGGTCGAGGGTGCCGAGCACCCGGGACCACCGGTAGCGGACCCCGGCCGGGCAGGCGTGCACGATCCGGGCGTTGGCCTCGACCCGGTCGGCGGGGGTGGCCGGGCCCATGGTGGCGTACTTGAGAGCGGCCCGGGTGACCGGGCTGACCGGGCCGAGCGGCAGCCTGGACTGGAGCAACTGCCGCCCCAGGAACCGGCGCAGGCCGCCCCGGATCGCGGCGGGCAGCACCGCGAGCTCGGCGATCAGGTCGCCGGGGCCGGTACTGACCAGCACGGCGGCGGCGGTCCGGTCGGCCACCTCGGCCCGGTCGGCGGCGGCCATGATGGTCATGCCGCCCATGCTGTGCCCGGCCAGCACGGCCCGGCCGCCGGCCGGGACGACCTCGCCGAGCACCGCCTCAAGGTCGTCGGCCAGCTTCACGGTGGAGTACCCGGCCGGGGTGGCCGGCACGTCGCTGCGGCCGTGGCCTCGCTGGTCGTACGCCACCACCCGGTGGTCGGGCAGGAGTTGGTGGATGACCGGGGCCCAGAACCGGGTGGAACAGGTCCAGCCGTGGGCGAGCACCACCAGCGGCGCGTCCTCGGGGCCGTACGCGGCGGCGTGGATCCAGTGGCCGTCGGCCGAGCGGATCCGGTACTCCTGCTCGGCGGCGGGCAGCACGCAGTCGGCGGGCAGGGTGACGGTGCGGGCGGCGGTCATGCGAGTGCCTCCTCGGCGACGGGAGCGGTCTGCCGGATGACCTCGTACTCGGCCAGGTCGAGCCTGCGGGTCGCGCGCCGGAAGCTGCTGGTGGAGGCGGGCCAGAGCACGGTGTTCTTGCCGCCCTCGTCCTGGTACCAGCTCCGGCAGCCGCCGGTGGACCAGACGGTGCGGCTCATCCGGTGCTGGAGTTCGAGGTTCCACTGCCGCTGGGCTCGCGCGGTGGGCTGCAGGGCACCGCCGCCCAGGGCTGCGAGGGTGGTCAACGCGTCGATCAGGTAGTTCAGTTGGGACTCGATCATCAGGATCATCGAGCTGTTGCCGAGGCCGGTGTTCGGACCGATCACGAAGAACAGGTTGGGGAAGCCGCGCACGGTGGAGCCGCGCAGCGCCTCCATGCCGCCCTTCCACTCCTCGGCCAGGCTCACCCCGTCGATGCCGAACACCCGGTGCGCGATCGGCATGTCGGTGACGTGGAAGCCGGTGCCGAAGACGATCGCGTCCACCTCGTGCTCGCTGCCGTCGGCGGCCACCAGGGTGGAGCCGCGCAGCTCGGTCAGACCGGCCGATACCACCTCGGAGTTGGCGGCGGCCAGCGCCGGGTAGTAGGTGTTGCTGAGCAGGATGCGCTTGCAGCCGATCCGGTAGTCCGGGGTCAGCCGGGCCCGCAACTCCGGGTCGGCGACGCCCTTGTGGATGTTGTGGACGGCGAGCTGCTCGATCAGCTTGAGGGCACCGGGACGACGGACGAAGGCGTCCACCTGCATCTCGCGGAGGGCGAACAGGGCGGCCCGACGGAGCGTGCCGGCGGGCGGCAGCTTGGCGTGCAGCCACTTCTCGGCCGCCGAGATCTCCCGGTCACGGCGCGGCAGCACCCAGGCGGGGGTGCGCTGGAAGACCGTCAGCTTGCCGACCTTCGGCTGGATCTGCGGGATGATCTGGGCGGCCGAGGCGCCGGTGCCGACCATCGCGACCCGCTTGCCGGCCAGGTCGTAGTCGTGGTCCCAGCGCGAGGAGTGGAAGACCTTGCCGGGGAACTCGGCCAGGCCCGGCAGCTCCGGGATCTGCGGGTCGGCCAGCGGGCCCGCGGCGGAGACCACGGCGTCGGCGGTCCAGTCGCCGGCGGCGGTGCTGATCCGCCAGCGGGTGTGCTCCTGCTCCCAGCGCAGCTCGGTCACCTCGGCGTTGAACCGCAGGTGCGGGCGGAGCCCGAAGGTGTCGGTGACCCGCTCCAGGTAGGCCCGGATGTCCGGCTGGCCGGAGAAGCTGCGCGGCCAGTCGGGGTTGGGCGCGAAGGAGAAGGAGTAGAGGTGCGAGGGGACGTCGCAGGCACAGCCCGGGTAGCTGTTGTCCCGCCAGGTCCCGCCGACCGAGTCGGCCCGCTCCAGGATCACGAAGTCGGTGATCCCGGCCCGGCGCAGCCGGACCCCGGCACCGAGGCCGCCGAATCCGGAACCGACCACGGCGACCCGGACATGCGGGGTCCCCTTGGTCGGGCGTTGCTTGGTGCGCTTGGGGCTGGCTGGCATGCGTCGGCCTCCTGGGGAGAGAGGAGAGGGGTGCGCCGGTTCCATTAGAACCGCGCCAGTGATTGCTGGCGCGATTGGCAGGGTAGCTCTTGCTGACACCGAGTGGAAGAAGTGCGACCGGACACGTTGGTTGGCGAGAGCGGCGGCCGACTACAGAAGGTAGTTGTGACTGGTCGCGACGACTGACACCCAAAGCGCGACCGGACCCCGCCACCAGACTCCGGCACCATGACTACGGGACGGCGTTGCACTCGGCGGGCGACCTGGCCGGAGCGCTGCACTGGTACACCAAGGCCCGGGAAGCCGGGAATGTCATCGCCGGATTCAACCTCGGCACGCTGCACCGGACGGCTGGTAACAGCAACCAGGCGCGGCTCATCTGAACATGAGCAGGCCACCGACCTCCCGGCCCGCGCGGCCGAGGCCGAACGCATGTCGCCAGCGTGGTGCTGGCGGTGACATTCGGAGTGCACGAGGCGGAAGTTGCTCCGCTCGTCCGTGCCGCCGTGTCGCCGGTAGGTGAAGTGATGCTTGTGGAGCACCTTCTTCGAGGCTCGGGCCAGGTGGCGGGGTGGTCCGGTCAGGCCGGGCAGTTGCCCAGGATGACCTTGCCGCCCGCCTGCGAGGCGGTCGCCGGATCCACCATCAGGCACAGGTTCGTCCACTTGTTGATGAACCGGAGGGCCGACTGGTTGGCGAGATTGGTGGGCATGATGTTCCACATCTGGTTGTCGGAGATCCAGCGGGTCTCACAGGGCCACCAGAACAGTTCCATCCCGGCCGACGGCGGAGTCCCGTTGTTCCACGGGACGGTCAGGCACTGGCCGTTGTTGGCCTTGATCCAGTAGTAGCCCATGCTGTCGAAGGTGGACGGATAGGCGGCCTGCCACTGGTGGCTGCTGGGCGGGCTGCTCTGGCAGGCCCGCTGCTGCACCACACCGCCCTGCCCGGAGCTGTCGAACTGGGGCCCGCGGGTCATGCACCGGCCGTACTTGCTGTCCACGTAGGTCTTGTCAGGCTTGACCAGCCAGATCGCCGGGCTGGTGCCCCGGGCGTTGTAGTAGGCGTTGCGGGCGATGATGTTGTGCACCAGCGCCCAGCCGGGGTAGTCCATCATGACGATGCCCAGCCGGCGGTTGGCGGTGTCGTTGTTGAGGTAGTTCATCAGCCGCACGTTGACGCCGTCGACCCAGACCAGGTCCTTGCCGCGCAGGACGCTATAGCCCCCCGCGTACTCGGAGGGGACGAGGTTGAACGGTGCCCGGGACGCGGAGGTGTAGGTCACGAAGGTCTGGTTGGCGGGGGCCGAGCCGGCCGCGGCGAGGTTCTTGCTGACCAGGCTCCACTTGGCCGGGGCGTCGGTGGCGTTCCAGGTGTCCTCGGTGTGGTCCGAGAAGCCGTTGAGGCCGTAGGAGCCGCCGTTGTCGGCGTTGAAGACGGACAGCACGATCTTGCCGCGGGCCTGGCCCAGCGTCGGCGGGTCGCTGCGCTTGCCGTTGTTGTAGAACAGTCCCGCGTACTGCTTCGCGTAGGCGTCGAAGAGGGCCGTGTGACTCGCCGTCGGGTGATCGTCCGTGCAACTGCCGAGGGAGCCGTCGCACTCGGCCCGCAGCCGCATCAGGATGGTCTCGCCCCGGTGGGCCGAGAGGAAGGCCTTCGCCTTGGTCAGGACGTCGTCGAAGTTGGCGTTCTGGTAGAAGGTGCCGTGGTGGATCACGAACTTGTCGTTGATGACGCGGACCCGGATGTCGACCGCGCGGATCCCACGGTCCAACTGCGCGGACAACGTCGCCGCACTGTCGCCGAAGTCCTGCTGCGTCTGGGCGCTGGAACCCCCGTGCACGGCCAGCGTCTCGTGCGTGCCGGGAATGGACATCGCCGTCAGCGGTGTGGTCGCCCCCACCTTGCCCATCCAGTCCTGCTGGTCGGCCGAACCGAGGTTCTGGAAGGCGTCACGGTTGTCCTTCCCCTCGGCCAGGGCGGCGTGCGGTGCGGCCAGCTGGGCCACAACCAGGGCAAGGGTGGCGACGGCGGTCACCGTCGCCGTCCGGGTCAGGCGGCGCAGGCGCCGCAGGGCGGCGCGGGCCGGGCGGGCGGACGTGGCGGGGGTGTGGGGCATGGCCACCTTTCGGGGAGGGGAAGGCCGCAGGCGCGGCCGAGGCCGGCCGCACTGCTGTGAACCCCCTGATGCTGCCCTGGGTGACTGCTTCGAAGGTAGAGCCGATGGGGCACGGCGGTGGCGCCGAAAGGGCAGAATCCGTCGCGGTCTCGTTCACGATCAGTACGCCGAGGTCGGCGCCCAGGTCGTTGGAACAGGTAGGAGCGGAGGTCGTCGCGGACCGCGTCGGCGTCCCAGCGGGTGCTTCGCAGTAGCTGCTGCATCGGCCCGGGACGGGCATGACCGGCTTGCTCGGCTCGGTGGCGTCAGAGCCCGAAGACTATCCGCCCTACGCCGAGACGAACCGGAATCTGCCACTGCTGTTCGATGCCGTCATGGCCCATAACGACGAATGGGCAGGCCAATTGCGTTCTGATCACTGGCATGCCGCCGTAGGTACCGCCCAGGCTCCCGGATCACCGCTGACGCCGCAGGTGACGGCTACTCCCAGCAACCAAGCTGCTCAAGCCCCGCCAACTACCGCGTCCGGTCACAAGAAGCCCGACCGAGCCGGTTTCGGCAGCCCCGGTCCTATGCTGGGCGCCGTGGAGATCGAGGAGCACCGGGAGTACCGGGTCGAGGAGCTGGCCGAGGCGGCCGGGATCAGCACCCGGACGCTGCGGTTCTACCGCGAGCGCAAGCTGCTCCAGCCGCCCCGCCGGGAGGGCCGGATCGCCTGGTACGGGGAGCGGCACCTGACCCGGCTGCGGATGATCGGCGAGCTGTTGGAGCGCGGCCACACCCTGGGCGGCATCGCCGAGCTGATCGGCGCGGGCGAGAACGGCCAGGACGTGGCCGGGCTGATCGGCCTGAAGGCCGCCATCACCGCGCCCTGGTCGGACGAGACCCCGGTGCACCTCAGCTGGACCGAACTGGAGCGCGCCTTCGGCGACCAGCTCACCGACGACAACACCGCCGAGTCGATCGACCAGGGCTACATCACGGTCGAGGAGGACGGCATCACCCACGTCAGCCGCCGGCTGATGGACGCCACCACCGCCCTGGTGGCCGAGGGCATCCCGCTCGGCGCGGTACTGGCCGCCAGCCGCAAGGCGCAGGAGTACGCGGACTCGGTCGCCGAGGTCTTCACCTCGCTGATCCGCGATCAGCTGCTCGGGGCACTGGAGCGGGCGGAGGAGCTGACGCCCGGCGAGGCCGCCCGGCTGACCGAACAGGTGCACCGGCTGCGGCCGCTGGCCCGGACGGTGGCGGACGCGCAGTTCACGCTGGCGATGGACCACCGGGTGGCCGCCGAGTACCGCGCCGTACTGGAACAGCACCTCTGACGGTACGGCGCATTGGTCGGTCCTACAGGTACCGCACCGTGACCGCGTCGCCACCCTGGGCGAAGCCACCCTTCCGGCGGGCGTCGCGCACACCGTACGGTCAAGACTCACCCGCAGGATGATCACCTGTCAGGGCCGGCGGACGGGAGGCGGGCGCCCCGAGCCCGGTCCGTACGGGAGCATCACCATGGCCGTGTTCACCGCCTTCGGGACCGCCGCCAGACTGACCGGCGGCCGGGTGCTGCTCTGGTCCGCGCTCGGGCGGCTGCCGAACGCGATGTGCCCGATCGGGGCGCTGCTGCTGGTCACCCACAACTCCGGCAGCGTCTGGCGCGGTTCGGCTGCCACCGGGCTGCTGGCGATCGGTCAGGCGGTCGGCGGCCCGCTGGTCGGGCGGCTCGCGGACCGGCACGGGCAGCGCCGGATCGGCCTGCTGACCGCCACAGTCAACACGCTGGCCATCCTGGCCCTGGTGGCCACCTCGGAGGCCGGCCGCCCGCTGCCCGAGCAGCTGGTGGCCGCCACCCTGATCGGCCTGTCCGTCCCGGCGGTCGGGCCGCTCTCCCGCAGCCGCTGGGTCCGACTCGTTGGCGGCGACGCCGAGTTGACCTCCGCCACGCTCTCGCTGGACGGCACCATCGACGAGATCTCGTTCACCGCGGGCCCCGCCGTGATCGGCCTGCTGGCCGCCCTGCTGGACCCGGCCGCCGGACTGCTGCTGGGCGCCGGGCTGGTCGCGGTCTGCGCCACCCTGTTCGCCCTGCACCCGACGGCGGCTCCCGGGAATCCGGCCCAACAGCGTGGCGCCGGAAGGCTGTTGACCACCCCGTACCTGCTCCTGCTGGCCGGGATGGCGCTGCTCGGCACCTGCTTCGGCTCGGTCCAGGTCGGGGTCACCGCGACCACCGAGGCACTCGGGCAGCCGGGCGCCGCCGGTCTGATCTACGGGCTGATGGGCGGCACCAGCGCGCTGGCCGGGGTGGCCACCGTCGCACTGCCGGCCCGCTGGGACCTGCCGCTGCGGCTGCGGGTCGGCACCGCCCTGCTGCTCGCGGTGTCGTTGCCGCTGCTCGCGGTCGGCAGCGTCGGCGGCCTGGCGCTGGCCATCGGCGGCCTCGGGGTGGCGATCGCGCCGCAGATGATCACGATGTTCGGCCTGGTCGAACGGACCGTCCCGGCCGCCCGGTTGGGCGAGGCGATGGCCGCGCTGGTCTCCAGCATCACGCTGGCCCAGGCGGGCGGCACGCTGCTCGCGGGCCTGCTCGCCGAACGGCACGGCACCACCGCGCCGTTCTGGATCACCTGCACGGCCGCGCTGGCCGCGCTCACGCTGGCCGCCACCACCGCCACCTCGCGGCGCTACCGGCGGGTGGCCGCGAGCGCACCGACGGCGGAGCCGGTCCAGGTCTCCTGACCCCGGGTCAGGCCTCCAGCTTGCGGACCCGGTCGGCGTCGCAGGTGCGCGGGCAGGTGACGCACGCCTCCGGCGGCTTGACCGCGTAGTAGAGGCAGCAACCGAGCCTGGTCCTGGTCAGGTGACTGCGGCCCTCGGTGCCGGCCAGCCGACGGAAGTCGGCGGCGCCGGGGAGCGGGGCGGTGTCACCCGGAAAGACGGCTTCGGCCACCCGGACGGCGTACTCCTCCTCGCCGAGCATCCGGCCGAGATACCAGATTCCGGAGATCAGATCGTCCGTCACCATGCCCCAGAGTGCCCGGGGTCCGCGTTTCACGATTGGCTGAAAAGCCGTCAGCACCGGCTCGACGTGGGCCGCCACGGCCGCCCGCAGTCCGGCCTCGTCGGCCGGGGCCGAGCCGCTCGGACGGACCAGCAGATCGCCGGTGGCGATCTCGATCCAGACGTCCTCGGGCCGGAGCACCGGCAGCTCGCCGGTCAGGTACCAGGGACCGCTGAACAGCAGCCCGGCGGACCACAGGTAGTGGTGCAGCAGACGGGAGGCCGCCACATGGGTACGCGGCGCGGTCCCGTGTTCGGCCTCGATCCTGGCCGCCTCGGCGGCGACCAGCGCATCCAGACCCGAGGTCAGTCCGCTGAGCGGCAGCCAGCCCTGACCGGGCGTCGGCCCGCTCTGCGACGAGCTCTGCACGGAGACGCGGAGCGTGCCACAGGCGCTGATCACCGACCGATAGGTTTCGGCCAACCGCTCGTCCGGCGAGACCATGACGGCCGTCATCCGGGACACCCCGACTCTCTAGATCGAATAAGGTGAGGCTCACCTTATAGGCAGCTGGGAAATTTTCGCTCAACTCGAGAGCGACTTGAGAACTTAGGGAAACCTAACCTAAGCTTCTGCCTCGTGCTCACCACCGAACAACCGGAGTCGACAGCCCCGGCGCGGCGGACCACGGCGACGTACCGGCAACCCCTGCTGCTGCTCGCCGGGCTCGCGGCGCTCGCGCTGTGCGCGGCGCTCAGCCTGGCGCTGGGATCGCGGCCGATCCCGCTGGGGACCGTTCTTGACGCCCTCTCAGGGCGCCTGACCGGCGGGGACGCCGATGTCGTACGGGGCCTGCGGGTCCCGCGCACGATCATCGGAGTGACCGTCGGCGCCGCCCTCGGCGTGGCCGGAGCGGTCGCCCAGGGCGTCACCCGCAACCCGCTCGCCGCGCCCACCACGCTCGGCATCAACGCCGGCGCCAGCCTCGCGGTGGTGGTGGCGATCTTCACGCTGGGGCTCACCCACCCGCTGCAGTACGTCTGGTTCGCCGTCGTCGGCGCCGCTGCCGCCGCCGTACTGGCGTACGCGATGGCCCGCCGCTCGGGTGACCTCGACCCGGTCCGGCTCGCCCTCGGCGGCACCGTGCTGACCGCCGTGCTGACCTCCTGGACCTCCGCGGTGATGCTGGCCAGCCACCGCACACTGGACGAGGCCCGGTTCTGGCTGGCCGGCTCGATCGGCACCCGCAGCCTCGAAGTGCTCACCCCCGTCCTGCCGTTGATCCTGATCGGTCTGCTGATCGCGCTGCTGGTCTCGCCCGCCCTGAACGCGCTGGCGCTCGGTGACGAGGCCGCCCAGTCGCTCGGCGTGCCGGTGGTCCGGATCCGGCTGGTCGGCGGGCTCGCGGTGGTGCTGCTGGCCGCCGGTGCGGTCGCGGTGGCCGGGCCGATCGCCTTCGTCGGGCTGGCCGCCCCGCACCTGGTCCGCCCGCTGCTCGGCAACGACCACCGCTGGCTGATCCCCGGCTGCCTGCTCGGCGGCGCGGTGCTGCTGCTCGGCGCGGACGTGCTCGGACGGCTGGTGGTCCGGCCCTCCGAGATCGAGGTCGGCATCGTCACCGCCTTCCTCGGTGCCCCGATGCTCGCCCTGCTGGCCCGGAAGGCCGCCCGGTGACCGCCGTCCTGCCGGTCACCGGCCTCCGCCCCAGGGCCGGTGCGATCGCCCGGCGGCGCCGCCGTTCGCTGCTGCTCGGCCTCGGCCTGACCATCGCTCTGGTGCTGCTCACCGGGCTGGCCCTGAGCACCGGTCAGATCGAACTGCCGCTACTGGACTCGCTGCGCGCGCTGGTCGGCCTCGGCGATCCGGGCAACGTCCTGGTGGTGCAGGAGTTCCGCGCGCCCCGGGTGGTCTCGGCGCTGATCGCCGGGGCCGGGCTCGCGGTCTCCGGCACGCTGCTCCAGCGACTCTTCCGGAATCCGCTGGCCTCCCCCGACGTGGTCGGGGTAACCGGCGGCGCCTCGTTCGGCGCGGTGCTGATGCTGGCGCTCGGCGCGAGCCAGGCGTTCATCCCGCTGGCCGCACTCGGCGGCGGGATGCTGGCTGCGCTGCTGCTGGGCGCCTTCGCCTGGCGTTCCCGAATGGCCGTCAACCGGCTGGTGCTGGTCGGCCTGGCCGTGCAGTCCGGGCTGGCGGCGGCGGTCAACCTGATGATCGTCCGGTTCCCGGCCGAACTCGCCTCCTCCGCACTGCAGTGGACCACCGGCTCGCTGTACGGCCGGAACTGGACCGAGGTGCAACTCGGCGGCGCAGCAATCGTGCTGACCGTGCTCGCGGTCTTCCTGCTGTACCGCCGGGTCGCGGTGCTGGACCTCGGCGACGACTCGGCGGGCGGGCTCGGCCTCGACCCGAACCGGGCCAGGCTCGGCCTGCTGCTGCTCGCCGTGGTGCTGGCCTCGATGGCCGCCGCGCTGTGCGGCCCGGTCGCCTTCGTCGCGCTGGCCGTACCGCACCTGGTCCGGCTGCTGGCCGGTCCGCCGACTCCGGCCACCCTCGCGCTGACCGCGCTCACCGGCGCCCTGCTGCTGCTCGGCTCCGACTACGCCGTACTGAACCTGCTGCCGATCCACGGCCTGCCGGTGGGCGCCGTGACCGCCACCCTCGGTGCGCCCTGGCTGCTCGTGCTGATGATCCGCCAGGGGCGGCCGCCCCAGAGGAGTGAGTCGTGACCACCGACCAACTGACCCCCACCGCGCAGCTGAGCGGCAATCAGCTCACCGCCACCGGCCTGGACCTGCGCTACGGCGACCGGACCATCGTGGCAGGCCTCGACCTGACCCTGCCGGGCGGCGCGGTGACCGCGATCGTCGGCCCGAACGCCTGCGGCAAGTCCACCCTGCTGCGCGGCCTGACCCGGCTGCTCGCCCCGGCCGCCGGCACCGTCACCCTGGACGGCTCCGACATCCACCGGATGTCCGCCCGGGCGCTGGCCAAGCGGCTCGGCCTGCTGCCGCAGCAGCCGGTCACCCCGGAGGCGGTCACCGTCGAGTCGCTGGTGCGGCTCGGCCGCTACCCGCACCAGCGGATGCTCAGCCCCTGGTCGGCCGCCGACCAGGCCGCCGTGGAGGACGCACTGATCCGTACCGGCACCGCCGAACTGCGCGACCGGCCGGTGGACCAGCTCTCCGGCGGCCAGCGCCAACGCGCCTGGATAGCCCTGGCATTGGCCCAGGACACCGAGCTGCTGCTGCTGGACGAGCCGACCACCTTCCTCGACCTGCGGCACCAGCTGGAGGTGCTCGACCTGGTCGCGGACCTGCACGACCAGGCCGGGCGCACCGTGGTGATGGTGCTGCACGACCTGGGCCAGGCCGCCCGGTACGCGGACCACCTGGTGGTGCTCGACGGCGGGAAGCTGGCCGCCGCCGGGCCGCCCGCCGAGGTGCTCACCGCCGAGCTGGTGGAGGCCGTCTTCCAGGTCCCCTGCCTGGTGGTCCCCGACCCGGAGACCGGCACCCCGATGGTCGTTCCCCGGGCCAGGAGCCGTCGCCCGACCCGCGCCTGACGCCCCCTCACGATCTTCCGGCCGGGCTTCCGTCCCGCCGCCGGCCGCCCCAACCTGCCTGCACACACCCACAGCAAGGACCTGACCATGTCTCAGCCCACCACCCACCTGCGCAGACTGCCCGCCGTCCTGCTGGCCGCCGCGCTGACCGTCTCGCTCGCCGCCTGCGGCAGCAGCGGCAGCTCGAACGAGGCCGCGAAGTCCTCGGACGCCGGCTTCCCGCGCAGCGTCAAGCACGCGATGGGCACCGCGGAGATCAAGGCCAAGCCCAAGAAGGTCGTGGTGCTGGACAGCGGCGAGCTGGACGACGTCACCCTGCTGGGCATCACTCCGGTCGGCGCGGTGGCCCCGCACCTGAAGACCGAGGGCGGCTTCCCGGCGTACCTCAAGGGCAAGGTCGACGGCACCAAGGACGTCGGCCCGAGCGCCGAGCCCAACCTGGAGCTGATCGCCTCGCTCAAGCCCGACCTGATCCTCACCTCGAAGGTCCGGCACGAGAAGGTCTACGACAAGCTCAACGCCATTGCGCCGACCGTGATGACGGAGACCACGGGCTTCCCGTGGAAGGCGAACCTGGCCGTCCACGCCCAGGCGCTGGGCATGGAGGCCGAGGCCGCCAAGGCGCTGAAGGCGTACGAGGAGAAGGCCGTCAAGCTCGGCAAGTCCATCACCGAGAAGAACGGCGGCAAGGTGCCGACCGCCTCGGTGGTCCGCTTCGTGGCCGGTCCGACCCGCCTGTACGCCAAGGACTCGTTCAGCGGCGTGGTGCTGCAGGACACCGGGCTGGCCCGCCCGACCCCGCAGGACGTCAACAAGGCGATGCTGGAGGTCGGCCCCGAGCTGATCAACCAGGCCGACGCCGACCTGGTGTTCGTCACCGTCGCCACCGACCCGACCAAGACCAAGCAGGCCGAGGTCCAGGCCACCCCGGTCTGGCAGGGCCTGACCGCGGTCAAGAACAACAAGGTCTTCAACGTGCCGGACGAGACCTGGATGTCCGGGATCGGCGTGCAGGCGGCCGAGCAGATGCTCGGCGACATCGCCAAGGCCGCCGGCGTCGACGCGCCCAAGTAGTCCCCGGGGCCGGGGGCGTCGACGCCCCCGGTCCTCCTGAACCACACCGGAGGACAGCTCGCCATGCGGATGTACCTGCTCGCACTCAACCCCACCGACTCCGTCACCGACGGCTTCCTGCCGGCCGCCGCGCGGCTCGGCCTGTCGGTGACCGTGCTCACCGACTCCCCCGAGGCGCACCGGAAGGCCTACGCCGACCGGGAGTTCGTGCCCGAGGTGGTGGAGTGCGCGGTGCACGACCACCGCGAGGTGATCGGCCTGATCTCGCAACTCCAGGCCCCGGACGCGGTGTTCAGCAACAGCGACCATCTGCAGACCCAGACCGCGCTGGCCGCCGAGTACTTCGGGCTGCCCGGCAAGGACTGGAAGGCGACGCTGCGGGCCAAGAACAAGGCCCAGTTCCGCCGCCACCTGGCCGCCGCCGGGCTGGACGCGGTCTGGTCCGGCGAGCTGGCCCCGGAGCAGGACCCGGGCGAGCTGGACCCGCCGTTCCCCTGTGTGGTCAAACCGCGCGAGGGCGTGGCCAGCGAGGATGTCGCGCTGGTCGCCGACGCCGCCGAACTGGCCGGGCGGGTGGCCGCGATCCGCGAACGCCGGGCCGGTACGGCGCTGGTGGTCGAGGAGTTCCTGGCCGGTGAGCTGCACACCTTGGAGACGCTCGGCGACGGCACCGTCCGGCACGTGCTCGGCGGCTTCCGGACCCGGCTCTCGCCGCCGCCGAACTTCATCGAGGAGGTGCTGGAGTTCGTCCCCGCGCACCCGCAGGCGGTGACCGAGCAGGTGCTCGCCCAACTCGACGCCGTCGGCGTCGGACTCGGCGCCTGCCACACCGAGTTCGTGGTGCAGGAGGACGGCCGGGCCCGGATCATCGAGATCAACTACCGGGCCATCGGCGACCAGTGCGACCTGATGCTGGCCCAGCTGCTGGAGATCCCGTTCTTCGAGCACGTGCTGCGCGCCCACCTCGGCGTGCCGCTGCCCGCCGACCTCGGCGCCCGTACCGACGGCCGGGCCCGCAACGAGGCGGTCTGCGCCGACCGGGCCGGGGTGCTCACCTCCGCTCCGGAGGCTTTCGACCAGGACCGGGACGGCGTCAGGCTCAGCTACCGCCCGTTCCGTCCGGTCGGCGAGCGGCACGACCACTACGGCACCAACCGCGACTACCTGGGCGTGATCTGGGCGGTCGGCACCGACCAGACGGCGGTGGACGGCGCGGTCGCCGGGTTCATCGCGGCCAACCGCTGGGAGATCTCCGCATGAGCGTCGACTCCCGCGCCGGCAACGGCTCCCGCGCCGGCCAGGCCGAGCAGCTGACCCTGCGGGTGCTCGGCGCGCTGCTCCGCGAGGACGTGCTCGGCCTGCGTACCCAGAGCACTCTCGAGGACCGGGCGGACGGCCGCTGGCTGGTGGCCGGGACACTCGCGCTGCCGGTCGCGACCGACGGCTTCCAGAGCGAACTGACCGCCAGGCTCCCGCTGCTGACGGTGGAGGGAAAGCAGCTGACCGGGCTCCCCGAGATCCTGGCCCACCTCGCCGAGCTGGCCGATCCACAGGACCGGGACGGCTACCCGGCCTTCGCCGAGGAGTGCCGGCAGACCCTGGCCACCATGGAGCTGCACGCGGACATCCAGAGCCAGGTGCACGACCTGCTCGCGCTCCGGCACGGCGAGCACCCCGCCAACTGGACCGGCCTGGCGGGCTCGCTCGGCTTCGACACCTTGGCCGCCTTCCTGGACCACCCGGTGTACCCGACCGCGCGCGGCCGGTCCGGCCTGAGCCAGGACGAACTGCGCAGCTACGCACCGGAGTTCCACCCGAGCTTCGAACTGAACTGGCTGGCCGTACCGGCCGGGGCACTGGCCGTGGACACCGTCGGGCCGCGCCCCGACTGGTGGCCGAGCCTGGCACAGCTGGGGCTGAGCGAGCTGACCGACAGTCATGTCGCCGTCCCGGTCCACCCGTTGAGCGCCCGCGAGGCGCTGGCCGCCGTACCGGGCGCGGTGCTCGCCGAGCGCGGCCACCTGGAGGTGGTGCCGACCCTGTCGATGCGCACCGTCGCTCTGGCCGAGCACCCCGAGTGGCACCTCAAGCTGCCGCTGACGACCGCCACCCTCGGCCTGCGCAACCGGCGCACCATCAAGCCCGGCACCCTGGAGGACGGCGCTGCAGGACAGCGGCTGTTCGAGGCCGTACTGGCCCGCGAACCCCGCCTGGCGGAGCGGATCCTGCACGCCGACGAGCAGGGCTACGCGCACACCGGCCACGAGCTGCTGGCGGTGCTGGTCCGGCGCTACCCGGCCGGCCTGGAACACGCCCTGACGGTGCCGCTGGCCGCGCTGCTCGCCCCGGCGCCCGGCGGGCTGGTGGTCGACCTGCTGGCCGACCGGTTCTACGACGGCTCGGTGACCGCCTTCTACCGGGAGCTGCTGGCGCTGCTGCTGGACTGGCAGACCACCCTGTTCGGCTACGGCATCGCCCTGGAGTCGCACCAGCAGAACACCTCGCTGGTGCTCGACCGGGTGGACGGCGCGACCCGGCTGCGGCTGCTCTACAAGGACAACGACGGCCCCCGGGTGAACACCGACCGGCTCGGTGAACTCGGGTCCTTCGTCGGCGAGTTCGACGACGCCCGGGTCTTCTCGCAGAGCGACCTGGCACTCACCGACCTGTTCACCACGATCACCGGCCACCTGTGCACCGCCTCGCTCGCCTTCGGTCTGGCCGCGCACGGCCGGGCCCCGCTGGCCGAGCTGCTCGGCCTGCTGCGCGCCGAGCTCGAGCGCTCGATCGGGCGGCTCGGCCCGGCCGGCGATTCGCTGCGGGCCGCCCTGCTGGACGCCGAACGGCTGCCGGTGAAGGCGATGGTCACCGCCGGATCGCTGCTCAGCAAGGAGCGCTCCGGCGCAGCCGACATCAACAAGCACTACACCAGCGGACCGAACTACCTTCGCCTGGAGGTCTGATGAGCACCGCAGCAGCTGAGCGCACGATGACCGTCCCGGCACCGGAGGGGCTGGACCGCCGCCAGGTGCACGCGATCGCCGCCTGCTACTTCGTCGCCTCCTTCGCGGCGCTCGGCCTGCCGCCGTTCCTGACCCAGATCCTGCCGGGTCTCGGCGACCAGGACGGCAGCTGGGCCGGGGTGCTCTACATCGTGCCGACCGTCTTCAGCGGCCTCGGTGCCCCGCTCTGGGGCCGGCTGGCCGACCGGTTCGGTCGAAAGCGGCTGCTGCTCCGGGCCCAACTCGGGCTCACCGTCTCGTTCCTGCTCGCCGGCTGGGCCGACAGCCTGCCCGCCTTCACCGTCGCGCTGGTGCTGCAGGGCTTCCTCGGCGGCACCTTCGCCGCCACCAACGGCTACCTGGCCGCCGCACTGGAGGGCCCCCGGCTGTCCAAGGCGCTGACCCTGATGCAGGGCAGCGCCCGGGCCTCGCTGGTGGCCGCGCCGATCCTGGTGGGCGCCCTCTCGCCCTGGATATCCCCGCACCGGCAGTATCTGCTGATGGCCGTTCTGCCGCTGCTCGCCGCCGGACTGCTCGCCCTGCTGCCCGAGCCGTCCAGGCCGGTCCGGCCGAGCGCGGCGGGCCGCCCGCCCGCCGCCGTCGTCGTGCCCGGTTCGCTCAAGCTGCTCTACACGGTGGAGTTCGCCTTCGTCTTCTCCACCATCATCTCCTTCCCGTACCTGGTCGCGTTGGTGGAGCAGAAGCTGCCCGGCGTCTCCGGCACGGTCACCGGCCTGCTCTTCGCGCTGCCGCACCTGTGCTATCTGGCCGCCGCCGGACGGGTGCACACCCGTTTCCTGGAGCGGCCGCGCACCGGCCTGGCGATCGGCTTCGGCTTCGTCGCGCTCGGCCTGGCCGCACACGGCCCGGCCGGCTCCCTGCTCACCTTCACCCTCGCCCGGCTGCTGCTGGGCGTCGGCCTGACCCTCGGTCTGGTCTGCCTCTCGGTGCTCGCCGCCGAGGCATGCCGCGGGCGGGCCCCGGGCCGGATGTTCGGCTCACTCGAATTCGTCTCCAAGGGCGGCGCGGTCGCCGCCGGGGTGGTCGCCGCGCTGGTCAACAGCGCTTTCGGTCCGACCGCCCCGGTGCTGACCGGCACCGTGGCCGCACTGGTCGCCGCCGCCCTCGTCCTCCTCTCCCGCAGGAGCAACTGATGCCCTCTTCGCTCGACACCGCCCAGCGGTCGAACCTCGCGCCCACCACCCTCCCGACGGCCGATCAGGCCGTCGCCCACACCCTGCTGAACTGCCTCCTCCGTGAGGTCTCCGGCCCCGAGCACCAGACCGCGATCGTGGACGGCCGGCTGCATCTTCGGCTGCCCCGCCGGGGCGTTGCTCTCCGGATCGAGCTCCGCCGGACCTCGCTGACCGGCGCGCACCGCTTCATCGGGCCGGTCTTCGAGGAGGGCCCCGACGGCGCCCGCGAGCTGGGCTGGCGGGAGCTGGCCGAGCACGTGCAGGCCGAGCTGACGCTGCGCACCGGCGTGCGCAACGAGGAGTTCCTCACCCAGCTGGCTTCCAGCCGCGCCGGGGTGGCCCACGGACTGGACCGTCGGCCCGCCCCCGGCCCGGACCGTTACCTGGAGTCCGAACAGGCCCTGCTGTTCGGCCACCGGTTCCACCCGGCCCCCAAGTCCCGTTACGCCGAGCGCGGTTCCTGGGACGACTACGCCCCCGAAGCCCGGGCCGTGTTCCGGCTGCGCCATCTCGCGGTGCGCTCCGAGTACGTCGCCCAGGACACCGCCGACCCGGGCGCGCTGGCTCTGCTCGACTCGCTGGGCGAGGTACCGGAGGGCTACACCCTGCTGCCCGCCCACCCCTGGCAGTACGAACTTCTCTGCGACCACCCCGGGTTGACCGCTGCCATGGAGCGCGGCGACGTGATCGACCTGGGCGAGCACGGCGAGGACTTCGCCGCCACCGCCTCGGTGCGCACCCTGTACGGCGCGGGCGCCTTCCTGAAGTTCAGCCTGAACGTGCGGATCACCAACTGCCTGCGCAAGAACGCCGCCTACGAGCTGACCGGTGCGGTCACCCTGACCAGGCTGCTGGCCAAGCCGTTCGCCAAGCTGGCCGAGCAGTACCCGGACGCCGGGATGCTACGCGAGCCCGCCTTCCGCACGCTGGCCCTGCCCGGCCCGGACGGCTCGGTGGACAACTCGCTGTTCGAAGGCTTCGGCCTGATCGTCCGGGAGGGCCTGGCGGACAAGCTGCGGCCCGGCGTCACCGCGCTGCTGGCAGCCGCAGTGGCCGACGAGTATCCGACCAGCTCGGCCCAACTGGCCGAACTGCTGGGCGACTCGGGCCCGGCCGGGGCACTCGACTGGTGGGGCGCCTACCTGCGCCTGGTGGTGCCGCCGGTGCTGGCCGCGTACTTCGAGCACGGTGTGGTGCTGGAGCCGCACCTGCAGAACGTGGTGCTCGGCGTGGACGGCCTGGGCCGTCCGGCCCAGGTGCTGTTCCGCGACCTGGAGGGCACCAAGTTGCTGCTGGAGCGGAACGCCGAGCTGCTGGCCGCCCTGCCGCCCGAGGTGGCCGGGCCGATGGCCTACGACGCCCAGCGCGGCTGGGACCGGGTGGTGTACTGCCTGGTGGTCAACCACCTGTCCGAGCTGGTCTCCGCACTGGCCGACCAGCACCCGACCCTCGAAGCCGCCTTCTGGGGTGAACTGCGCACCGTACTCGGCGAGTTCGGCGACGCCCACGGCTGCCCACCCCGGCTGGCCGCACTGCTCGCAGGGGTGCCGCTGCCCGCCAAGGCCAACCTGCTCACCCGTTGGGAGCGCAAGGCCGACCGGGAGGCGGGGTACGTCCCGCTGCCCTCGCCGCTCGGCGAATCCGTGCTGGCCCTGAGCTGGAGTGCCTGATGTCCCTCGACACCCTGATCGCCGGCCTGACGCCCGACCAGTTCCCGGTCTACGTCTACGACCTGGCCGCGCTGCGCGAGCACGCCGCCGCCGTCCGGGCCGCGCTGCCCGAGCGGGTCGAGCTGTACTACGCCGCCAAGGCCAACCCCGAGCCGGCCGTGCTGGCCGCGCTCGGCTCCGCCGTGGACGGCTACGAGGTCTCCTCCGGCGGCGAGTTGGCCCATGTCCGGGCCGCGGTGCCGGACCATCCGCTGGCCTTCGGCGGCCCGGGCAAGACCCCGGCCGAGATCGAGTCCGCACTGCGGCTCGGGGTGCGGCGCTGGCACGTGGAGAGCGAGCACGAGCTGCGGATGCTGGCCGCGCTCGCCGACGGCCCTGTTGAGGTGCTGCTGCGGGCCAACCTGCCGGTGGCGGACGGTTCGCTCGACTCGGTGAAGCTGGCGATGGGCGGCCGGCCGACCTCCTTCGGCCTCGACCCGGCGCTGGTCGACCGCTGTGTGCGGCTGCTGGCGGAGCCCGGCTTCGAGCGGCTGCGGCTGGTCGGCGTGCACGCCCACCTGGCCAGCGGCCTGGCAGCGGAGACTCAACTCGCGGTCGCCGAGCAGGTGGTGGAGTGGTCGATGGCGCTGGCCGAGCGGCACGGGATCACCCTCGATGAGGTCAACGTCGGCGGTGGGATGGCCGTGGACTACGCCGACCCGGCCGCCCGCTTCGACTGGACGGCCTTCGGCACCGGGCTGGCGAAGCTGCTGGACCGGCACCCCGGACTGACCCTGCGGATCGAGCCGGGCCGGGCACTGACCTCGTACTGCGGCTACTACGCGACCGAGGTGCTGGACGTGAAGCAGAGCCACGGCGAGGACTTCGCGATCGTCCGGGGCGGCACCCACCACCTGCGCACCCCGGCCACCCGGGGCCACGACCAGCCGTTCAGCGTGCTCCCGGTGGCCGACTGGCCGCACCCGTGGGAGCGGCCCGCCGTGACCACCGGCCGGGTGACCGTGGCCGGGCAGCTCTGCACGCCCAAGGACGTGCTGGCGGCGGGCATCCCGGTGGCGGAGCTGCGGGCCGGCGACCGGGTGGTGTTCGCGATGGCCGGGGCGTACGCCTGGAACATCTCGCACCACGAGTTCCTGATGCACCCTCGGCCGGGATTCCACTTCCTCGGCTGACCGGGTGGGCCGCCCTTCTCCGGCCCMCCCGGTTCCGGGCCGTCCGACCTGCCTCGTCGGTGGGGCGCCGCAGGTCGGGGCCGGGGGGACGTGCGAGAGTGGTACCCAGCGAAGGGAGCGCGCACGTGCTGATGGAAAAGGTGGCCGAGATCCTCGCCGAGACATCGGCCGAGGTGGTCGAGCCGCGCTTCCGGGCACTGGCCGCGGGCGAGGTGATCGAGAAGGCGCCCGGGGAGATCGTGACGATCGCCGACCGGGAGGCCGAGGTGATCATCACCCGCCGGCTGCGCGAGCTGCTGCCCGTCCCGGTGGTCGGCGAGGAGGCGGTGGCCGCCGATCCGGCGCTGGCCGAGGCGCTCCGCTCCGAACCCGCCGTCTGGCTGGTGGACCCGGTGGACGGGACCTCCAACTTCGTCGCGGGCCGCCCTGACTTCGCCGTGATGGCCTCGCTGGTCCGCGCCGGGCAGACCGTCGCCGCCTGGATCTGGCAACCCGTCAGCGGGACGGCGTACGCCGCCGAGCTGGGCGCCGGCGCCTGGCGGGACGGGCACCGGCTGACCCGCCCCGCCGTCACCGACGCGCCCGAGAAGTGGCGCGGCTCGGTGAAGAGCCGCTTCCTCGACCCGGCCGAGCACCACCGGATGCAGACCGCCGTCCGGGTCTTCGGCAAGACCGGTGACGGCCTGCGCTCGGCCGGCATGGAGTACCCGCAGATCGCCGACGGGGGGACCGAGTTCATCCTGTACTGGCGGACCCTGCCGTGGGATCACTCCCCCGGCTCGCTGCTGGTCACCGAGGCGGGCGGGGTCTCCGCCCGCCTGGACGGCAGCAGCTACCGGCCGGAACCACCCGGCGGTACGGACGGACTGCTCGTGGCCGCCGATCCGGCGGTCTGGGAGCAGGTCAGATCGGTCCTGTTCGGCTGAGGCCCTCCGGCGGGCTGGGTGCTCACCAGACCACCGGCAGCCGCTCCGGCAGCCGCTTGATGAAGCCGGGCCGCCAGGCCAGCTGCTCGGCCGGGATGGCCAGCCGCAGCCCGGGCAGCCGCTCCACCAGGACCTGCAGCGCGATCTCGGCGTGGGTGCGGCCGAGCGCGGAGGCCGGGCAGAAGTGCCGCCCGGCGCCGAAGGCCAGGTGCGGGTTCTCCGCCCGGTCGAAGTCGATCCGCTCCGGGTCCGGGAAGACCGCCGGGTCGTAGTTGGCGCCCTCGATCAGCACCAGCACCAGCTCGCCCTGACGGACCAGCACCTCGCCGACCTGGACGTCCGCCAGCGCGATCCGGGGCAGCGCGTCCCCGATCGACAGGTTGTAGCGGAGCAGCTCGTCCACCGCCCGGCCGATCAGCGCGGGCTCCTGGCGCAGCCGCTCGGCCAGCTCGGGCCGCTGCGCCAGCGCGATGATCGCGTGCAGCAGGAAGGACGAGGTGGAGACCGCCCCGGCGCCGAACAGCGAGAGCGCGACGGTGGCCAGCAGCTCGTCGTCCTCCAGGTCGGCACGCTCCCGGCGCAGTGCGGCGAACCGGCCGAGCAGCCCGTCCTTGGGCTCCGGGTCGGCGTTCAGCTTGCCGAGCATGTAGCCCAGGTCCTTGTACCAGTTGGGGGTGGACCCCTCGAAGGTGGCCGGGCTGGTGATGAAGGCGACGTCGATCCCGCCCATCAGCCGTCGCCAGTCGTCGGTCGGGATGCCCAGCAGCCGGCAGTGCAGTGCGGCCGAGTACGGCTCGGTGAAGCCGTCCCGCAGTTCGGCCGGCTGGCCCTGCTGCTCCAGCTCGTCCAGCAGCCGGTGCGCCTCGGCCTCCAGCCAGCCGGCCAACTCCTTGTCGGCGCGCGGCGAGAGGGTCTTCATCACGGCGTCCCGCAGCCCGGCGCTGTTGATGTTGCCCATGTTGTTGACCACCTCGGGCGGGATGGTCAGCGCGTACTGGCGCGGCACGCCCGGGTTGGCGGTGTCCTTGAGGCTGAACCGCTCGTCCTCCAGCACCTGCTTGGCCAGCTGGTAGCTGCTCACCAGCCAGGCCGGGTCACCGGTCAGCGTGGTGACCTTGGCGACCGGCTGCTGCTCGCGCAGCAGGGTGGCCTCCTCGGGCAGCACGTCGCCGCGCCGGGACAGGGGGAAGGTGAACTCGCGCTGTGCACTCGTGGTCATCGGGGTTGCTCCTCTTGAGGGTCGGTCAGGGTCAGGCGGCGGTGGCGACCTGCGGCACCTGCGGTACGGCCCTCGGCCGGACCACCGCGTAGCCCTGCCCCGGCACCGCCCGCAGGCCCTGGTCGCGGCCGAACAGGACCGGGGTGAGCGGCAGTTCGACGTGGTAGCAGGAGACCGAGGACGGCACGTCCAGCAGGCTCGGGGTGTCCAGGAAGAACGGCAGCTCAGCGGCTATGTAGGCCACCCCGGCGGCCAGTTGGTCCGCCGATGGCGCCTCGCCCTCCGGCAGCCTGGCGGCCAGGAAGCCGGCCGCCATCCCCTCGGTGGCCAGCCGGAAGTCCTCGTCCTCCGCCAGCGCACCGGCCACCTCGCCGGACAGCCGCCGGTACGCCGCGGTGTCCGCGAACTCGGACAGCGCGTGCACCCCGACCCGGGATCGGCCGGCCAGTTCGACCCCGCGCTCGATCCGCCGCCGGGTGGTCTTGGTCTCCTTGGCCGCCCGGCGACGGGCCTGGTCGGCCGGATAGCCGAACGCGGCGAACTGGGTGTCCACGTGCAGGTCGGCGTGGACCACATCCACCGAGTCGAAGAACTGGCGCCCCCAGCGGACGAGTTGGGCGATCCGAAGATGGCTGAAGTAGCTGTTGCCCGGGCTGACCCCGATCAGCAGATGGTCGCCGCGCTGCCAGACCCGGTGGCAGCGGTCGGAGAACGGCAGCGCCTGGAAGGTACTGAAAGTGGTGCTCAGGAGTGTTTCGGTCATGCCGCAGCTCCGCGTCGCAGGACTGAGTACAGGGAAGTGGTGTCGATACCAAGGGAGTTCGTGCCAGAGAGGCGAGAGGAGAGGCCACGCCGGATGACGGCGGGTTCACTGCTCCCTCGCGCCGCGAGTCCCGAGGAGCCGTGTGCTCCTGGTGTGGCGGCGGCTACTAGAAGTTACCGCCGCACTCCGACTGATCCGCAACCATGACCGGGTGGTTGGCGAGAACCCGCCCCAGTGCGGCCGAAAACAACCGGACAGCACTGAGACGGTATGTCCACGGAGGCTTGCCGAAAAGGCCCCGGAAATACCCACGGGGCGACCTGCGGTCGCGCTTTCCTACGAATTCTGACAGCCGGAGCGGGAATCCGGCTGTCAGATCCGCCAACTGCTTTCTCAGTCCGCGAACTTGGCGCTGGTGATCTTGTCACCGGCCCTGAGCTGCTGCGCCACGTCCAGGCCCTGGGTGACCCGGCCGAAGACGGCGTAGTTCATGTCGAGAAAAGCCGCCGGGCCGAGCGTGATGTAGAACTGGCTGGAAGCGCTGTTCGGGTTCTGGCTGCGGGCCATCGAGAGTGCGCCCGCTTCGCCGTGCTTGAGTCCGGGCGTGACCTCCAGCTTGATGGTCCGCTCCCGCTTGGTCGCCGGGTCGATGAAGCCGCCGGTGCCGTTGCCCAGCGGGTCACCGCCCTGGATCACGAAACCCGGCTCGTAGCGGTGGAACTTCAGCCCGTCGTAGAAGCCCCGCTCGACCAGGTCGGCGAAGTTCCCGGCCGTGATCGGAGCCTTGTCCTCGTACAGCTCGACCGTGATCGTGCCCTTGGTGGTCTCGATCACCACGGTTCGGTTTGCCACTGTTGACCGCCTGTCCTGACTGTAGGGTTGTCCTGATTTTTCACCCTACGTCACCCTTCTTCGCCGCCCCGGTCTCTGACGCGCTGTCCGGCCACCTGCACCGCGGCCAGCAGTGCTCCGGTGTCCGCCAGGGTGGCGTGCGGGTTGAGCAGGGTGAGCTTGAGCCGGACCCGGCCGGGGCCCTCGCCCGGCAGTTCGGTCCGGCCGACCACGGCCCGGCCGGACCGGAGCAGCTCGCGGCGCAGCTCGGCGTTCAGCCGGTCCAGCTCGGCCGGTCCATGGTCGGCCGGGTGGTAGCGGAACACCACCGTGCTGAGCACCGGCGCGCAGTGCAGCTCCAGCTCCCCGGCCGCCTCGACCGCCCCGGCGGTGGCCAGCGCCAGGTCGTGGCAGGCGTCGACCAGTGCACCCAGGCCCTTGCGGCCCAGCGTCCGCAGGGTGACCAGCAGTTTGAACGCGTCGGCCCGGCGGGTGGTGCGCAGCGAGCGGCCGAGCAGGCTCGGGTAGCCGGCCTGCTCGTCGTCGGCCGGATTGAGGTACGCCGCCCGCCGGGCCAGCGACCCGTACGACTCGGCCCGGCGGACCAGGAAGACCCCGGCGGCGGCCGGCTGCCAGCCGAACTTGTGCCAGTCCAGCGAGACCGAGTCGGCCCGGGCGATGCCGTCCAGCAGCGGGGCCAGCCGGTCGCTCAGCAGCGCCCCGCCGCCGTACGCGGCGTCCACGTGCAGCCAGGCGCCGTACTCGGCGGCCAGCTCGGCGGCCCGGTGCAGCGGGTCGACGGCGCCGGTGTCGGTGGTGCCCGCCGTGGCCACCACCGCGATCGGCCGCTGCCCGGCGTGGACGGCGGCGCGCAGCTGCTCGGCCAGCGCGTCCTGCTCCATCCGCAGCTCGCGGTCGACCCGGACGGTGCGGACCGCCCGTTCGCCCAGGCCGAGCAGGGCGGCGGCGCGCTGGACCGAGAAATGCGCCGCCTCGGAGGCCAGGATCACCGGGCGGACGCCCGGTGGCAGCCCGTGCAACTCGACCTCGCCGCCGAGCACCTGATCCCGCGCCAGCAGCAGGCCCATCAGGTTGGACTCGGTGCCGCCCGTGGTCAGCACTCCGGCGGCGAGTGCCGGGTCGAAGCCGACCAGATCGGCCAGCTCGGCGATCAGTGCGGTCTCCATCCCGGTGGCCGCCGGGGCCTGGTCCCAGGAGTCGAGCGAGGGGTTGAGGGCGCTGACCGCGAGGTCGGCGGCGACCGCGACGGCGAGCGGCGGGCAGTGCAGGTGCGCCGCGCAGGCCGGGTCGGCGGGGTCGGCGGCGCCGAAGGCGAGGAACTCGGTGAGCCGGAGCAGGGCGTCCTGGTCGTGCTGGACGGCCAGCGCCAGCCGGGTCTGACCAGCGATCAGCTCGGGGCCGCCGGGCGGCAGCGGGCCGCCCCGGTGCGCGGCGCCGACCTCCAGGGCGGTCAGCACCAGCTCGAGCAGCGGGCGCAGCGTCGCCGGGCGGGCCAGCTCTCCCGGGCTGCCCGTCACCGGGACGCGGCCTCGATCGCCTCGGCGAGCCGCTCCAGCACCGCCTCGACCTGTTCGTCGGTGACGGTGAGCGGCGGCAGCAGCCGGAGCACCGCGTCGTGGCGGCCGCCGAGTTCGACGATCAGGCCGCGCTGCAGGCAGGCCGCCCGGACCCGGCGGGCCAGCTCGGGGTCGGCCGGGTGGGCGCCGCAGCGGTCCGGTTCGCCGCTCGGGTCGACCAGCTCGACACCGATCATCAGACCCCGGCCCCGGACGTCGCCGATCACCGGCAGCCGTCCCTTGAGTGCGTCCAGACGGCCCGTCAGCCGGGCCCCGAGCAGGTCGGCCCTGGCTACCAGACCGTGTTCGGCGACGTACCGCAGGGTGGCCGCGCCCGCCGCCATCGCCAGCGTGTTGCCGCGGAAGGTGCCGGTGTGCGCGCCGGGCAGCCAGCCGTCGTACTCCTCCCGGTAGACCACCACCGCGAGCGGCAGGCTGCCGCCGATCGCCTTGGACAGCACCATCGCGTCCGGCATGATCCCGCTGTGCTCGACCGCCCACATCGCGCCGGTCCGGCCGACGCCGGTCTGCACCTCGTCCACGATCAGCGGGATGCCGCGCTCGGCGGTGATCCGGCGCATCTCGCGCAGCCAGCCGTCCGGCGCGGGCACCACCCCGCCCTCGCCCTGGACCACCTCCAGGATCATCGCGGCCGGCGGCAGCACGCCCCCTGACGGGTCGTCGAGCAGCCGCTCCACGTACGTCGCGGACAGCTCGGCCCCGCGCGCGCCCTCGCCGAACGGGCAGCGGTAGGCGTACGGGTAGGGCAGCCGGGTCACCTCTCCCCCGCTGGGCAGCGGCGACTTGACCTCTACGGCGCCGGTGACGGCCAACGCCCCGGCGGTCATGCCGTGGTACGCGCCGGTGAACGCGAGCGCGCCCCGGCGGCCGGTGGCGGTCTGCATCAGCTTGAGCGCCGCCTCGACCGCGTCGGTGCCGGCCGGTCCGCAGAAGTGCACCCGGGAGCGGTCGCCGAAGCCGGGCGGCAGGCTCTCGAACAGCGCGGTGGTGAAGTCGTCCTTCTCGGCGGTGGCCAGGTCGAGCAGGTGCAGCGGTGCGCCGCTGTCCAGGGTGCGGCGGATCGCGGTGAGCACCGTCGGGTGGTTGTGGCCGAGCGCCAGCGTCCCGGCGCCGGACAGACAGTCCAGATAGCGGCGGCCGTCCGCGCCCTCCACCGTCATCCCGTGGGCCCGGACCGGCACGATCGGGAAGGAACGGGCGTAGGTGCGGGCAGCCGACTCGCGGACGCGCTGACGGCGCAGGATCGCGTCGCCGGCCGAGGGGGCGGCGGTGAGGGCCAAGGCAGACTCCCTTGAGTTAGGTAAGCCTAACTTTACTCACTCGGAGCCTTCGGTTCCGCACGGGGCCCGCTTTCCACTCGTCCGAGTGAACCCGACACTCCATCAACGAGTGAGGCCGACAGGGGAAACGGGGCATGCCATGGTGAACGGATGCGGAAGATCATCCTGTTCGTGGGCATCTCCCTGGACGGCTACATCGAGCGCCCGGACCGCGACATCAGCTGGCACCGGGTGGACGACGAGCTGCACCAGCACATGAACGACGAACTGCGCACCAAGGGCGGGTTCCTGAGCGGGCGGGTCACCTGGCAGCTGATGGCCGACTACTGGCCGACCGCCGACGCCGACCCCTCGGTGACCGGGCCGACGGCGGACTTCGCGGGCATCTGGCGGGAGATGCCCAAGACCGTCTACTCCCGGACCCTCACCCACGCCGGCTGGAACACCGAGATCGCCCGCGAGGTCGACCCGGCCGAGGTGCGGGCGCTCGCCGCCCGACCCGGCGGCGATCTGGTGCTCAGCGGCGCCGAGTTGGCCACCGCCTTCGCGCAGCACGGCCTGATCGACGAGTACCGGATCTACGTCCACCCGGTACTGATCGGGCGGGGCAAGCCGCTCTTCCCGCCCGCCGACCGCACGGTGGACCTGCAACTGATCGAGAGCCGGACCTTCGGCAACGGGGTCGCCCTACTCCACTACCGGAAGGTCCCTGCGTCATAGGCTGCGGGCATGTCGTACGAAGCCGAACTGGCCGCCACCCGTGAGTTCTTCGCCGCCCGCGCCGACACCTGGGACTCCAAGTACCCGGACGACAGCCCGCGCTACGCCGCCGCGATCGCCGAACTCGGCCTGGCCTCAGGTGCGTTCGTACTCGACGCGGGCTGCGGGACCGGCCGTGCGCTGCCACTGCTCCGCGACGCCGTCGGCCCGGCCGGGACCGTACTCGGCATCGACGTGACCCCCGAGATGGTGGCCCGGGCCCAGGCGCACTCCGACGTGGCCGCCGTCGCACTGGCCGACTGCGCCCACCTCCCGCTGCCCGACGGCACGGCCGACCTGGTCTTCGCGGCCGGCCTGGTCAACCACCTCCCCGACCCCGCCCTGGGCCTGCGCGAACTGGCCCGGATCAGCCGCCCCGGCGGCACCCTGGCCCTCTTCCACCCGATCGGCCGCGCCGTCCTGGCCGCCCGCCACGGCCGCGAGCTCACCCCCGACGACCTCCGGGCCGAGCCCAACCTCCGCCCGCTACTGGCCGCCAACGGCTGGCACCTGGTGAGCTACACCGACACCGACGACCGCTTCCTCGCGGTGGCGGAGCGCCGGCCGTAGGCAGCGTCAGCCCGAGCGCCAGCGGTAGTTGAGTTCCGGGCGGCCGACCTGGCCGTACTGGGGTTCGCGGTCGGCGAGGCCGGTGGTGACCAGGTGTTCGAGGTAGCGGCGGGCGGTGATCCGGGAGACGCCGGTGGCTGTGGCGGCTGCGGTGGCGGACACGCCGTCAGGGGCGGTGCGCAGCACGGTGGCCAGGGTGTCGAGGGTGGCAGCGCTGAGGCCCTTGGGGAGGGCGGTGCGGTCGGGGGTGCGGAGGGCGGCGAAGGCCTGGTCGACCTCGTCCTGGCCGGTGGCGTCGCCGGTCCGGCCGAGGGTGGAGCGGTAGCGGGCGTAGCGGTCCAGGCGGTCGTGCAGGGCGGCCGCGCCGAAGGGCTTCAGCAGGTACTGGACCACCCCGGCCGAGACGGCCTGCCGGACGGTGGCCAGCTCACGGGCCGAGGTGACGGCGATGATGTCGGCGGAGTGCCCGGCGGCGCGCAGCGTGCGGAGCAGCTGGAGGCCGTGGCCGTCGGGCAGGTGGAGGTCGAGCAGCAGCAGGTCCACGGGGGTTCCGGCGGTACGGGAGCGGTCCAGCAGGCGCAGCACCTCGGTGCAGGTGTGTGCGGTGCCCGCGGCGGCGAAACCAGGGGTGCGCTGGACGTAGAGGGTGTGGGCGGCGGCGGCCACCGGGTCGTCCTCCACGACGAGGACCGAGATCATCGGACCGCCTCCCGCTGGAGCGGTAGCGCGTCCCGCTGGAGCGGCAGCCGGACGGTGAGCACCGCGCCGTCCG
Source organism: Kitasatospora sp. P5_F3 (assembly GCF_054049135.1). Lineage (NCBI taxonomy): Bacteria > Bacillati > Actinomycetota > Actinomycetes > Kitasatosporales > Streptomycetaceae > Kitasatospora > Kitasatospora sp. P5_F3. The sequence continues at coordinate 54,320 of NZ_JBFUMY010000032.1, forward strand.
AGCGGCCGACCTGCACCGTGCCGCCGTTGCGCCGGGCGGTCTGCTGGACCAGGGCGAGGCCCAGCCCCCGGCCGCCCTCGGCCGCCTTGGTGGTCCAGCCCCGGCCGAACACCTCGGCGGCGGCGTCCGGTTCGATGCCGGCCCCGGAGTCGGCGACCCGGAGCAGCAGTTCGGAGCCGTCCACCCGGGCGGTGACGGTGACCTCGGGGGCGCGGGCGGCGGCGTTCTCGATCGCGGCGTCCACCGCGTTGTCCACCAGGTTGCCGAGCACGGTGACCAGGTCGCGCGGGGTGAGGCCGGGCGGCAGTACGCCGTCGTCGATCCGGCTGTCCTCGGTCAGGGTCAACTCGACGCCGCGTTCGGCGGCTTGGGCGGTCTTGCCGAGCAGCAGGGCGGCCAGCACCGGTTCGCCGACCGCCGCCACCACCCGGTCGGTGAGCTGCTGGGCGAGCTCGAGTTCGGCGGTGGCGAAGTCCACCGCCTCGCGGTGGCGGCCGAGTTCGATCAGCGAGACCACGGTGTGCAGCCGGTTGGCGGCCTCGTGCGCCTGCGCGCCGAGCGCCTCGGCGAAGCCCCGTACCGAGTCCAACTCGCCGACCAGCCCCTGGAGTTCGGTGTGATCCCGGAGGGTCACCACGGTGCCGAGGCCGGGCCCGACCGCCGAGGTGTTCAGCACCACCACCCGCTCCGCGGTCAGGTGCAGCTCGTCCCGGACCGGCTCGGCCGAGCCGAGCGCCCGGACCAGCGAGGGCGGCAGGCCGAGCGACCGGACCGGCACACCGTCCAACTCACCCGACAGGCCCAGCAGTTCGCGGGCAGCATCGTTGCAGAGCACCACACGACCGACGCCGTCCAGCAGCACCAGACCCTCCCGGACGGAGTGCAGGGTGGCCTGGTGGTAGTCGTACAGATGGCTCAGCTGGGCAGCGCCCATGCCGTGGGTGTGCCGTCGCAACCGGACGTTGGCCAGGTAGGTGGCCGCCCCGCCGAGCAGCAGTGCGCCGAGTGCGACTCCGCCCAGCGCGATCAGCGGGCCCCGCAGTTGGGTGCTGATCGACTGCACCGTGATGCCCGCGCTGACCATCCCGACCACCTGGCTGCCGTCCAGCACCGGGGCCACCACCCGGACCGAGGGGCCGAGCGTGCCGGTGTACGTCTCGGTGAACACCCGTCCCGCCAGCGCCTGTTCGGTGTGCCCCAGGAACGGGCGGCCGATCTGGGCGGGGTCGCGGTGGGCCCAGCGGATGCCGTCCGGGGCCATCACGGTGACGAAGTCGACCCCGGTGTCCTGGCGGACCCGCTCGGCGTACGGCTGGAGCACGGCGGACGGGTCGGGGCCGAGCGCGGCGTCCCGGACGTCGGGTGCGGCGGCCACCGATCGGGCCACCGCGGTGACCTGGCGGCGGGCGGCATCCTCGGCCCGGCCGGTGGTGAACAGGTAGGCGAGCACCGCACCCCCGGCCACCACGGCGGCCACGATGACCACCTGGAGCACGAAGAGCTGGCCCGCCAGGCTGCGTGCGCGGCGGCGCGGCTGGGGGTCGGGGTGCGCGTCCATGCCAGCCAGTGTGCCCTGCCACCGCGCGGGCCGAGCGGCTCGGGTGGCGTGAACTCTATGAACTCAAACGTGACCCTGGTCACTTCGGCGCCCATAGTCGGACCGACCCGTCCACCCCGGGCCGCAGCACCCGCAGGCGAAGGAGCCGCACCATGACGACCACAGCAGCCCAGAGACGGGACCGGACGCACTACCTCTATCTCGCGGTGATCGTCGCGGTGCTGGCCGGCATCGCGGTCGGCCTGGTCGCCCCCGGCGTGGCGGTGGACCTGAAGCCGATCGGCACCGGCTTCGTGAACCTGATCAAGATGATGATCAGCCCGGTGATCTTCTGCACCATCGTGCTCGGCATCGGCTCCGTCACCAAGGCGGCCAAGGTCGGCCGGGTCGGCGGGCTCGCGCTCGGCTACTTCCTGCTGATGTCCACCGTCGCACTCGGCATCGGCCTGCTGGTCGGCAACCTGCTCGAGCCCGGCTCCGGCCTGCACCTCACCCAGGCCCTCGCCAAGTCCGGCCACGCCCAGGCCACCGCCGGGCACGCCCAGGACACCACGGACTTCCTGCTCGGGATCATCCCGACCACCGTCTTCTCCGCCCTCACCGAGGGCAAGGTGCTGCAGACCCTGCTGGTCGCCCTGCTCGCGGGCTTCGCGCTGCAGGCGATGGGCCCGGCCGGGAAGCCGGTGCTGCGCGGCATCGAGCACCTCCAGCGGCTGGTCTTCCGGGTGATGTCGATGATCATGTGGCTGGCGCCGGTCGGGGCCTTCGGCGCGATCGCCGCCGTGGTCGGTGCCACCGGCACCGCCGCGCTCAAGAGCCTCGCCGTGATCATGATCGGCTTCTACGTCACCTGCGCGCTCTTCGTCCTGCTGGTGCTCGGTGGACTGCTCCGGCTGGCTGCGGGGGTCAACATCTTCGCCCTGCTCCGCTACCTCGGCCGCGAGTTCCTCCTGATCCTCTCCACCTCCTCCTCCGAGAGCGCCCTCCCCCGCCTGATCGCCAAGATGGAGCACCTCGGCGTCAGCCGCCCCGTCGTCGGCATCACCGTCCCCACCGGCTACAGCTTCAACCTCGACGGCACCGCGATCTACCTCACGATGGCCTCGATCTTCATCTCCGAGGCCCTCGACAAGCCGATGGCGCTCGGCCAGCAGCTCGGCCTCCTCATCTTCATGATCATCGCCAGCAAGGGCGCAGCAGGCGTCACCGGCGCCGGCCTCGCCACCCTCGCCGGCGGCCTCCAGTCCCACCGCCCCGAACTCGTCGACGGCGTCGGCCTCATCGTCGGCATCGACCGCTTCATGTCCGAGGCCCGCGCCCTCACCAACTTCGCGGGCAACGCGGTCGCCACCGTGCTGATCGGCCACTGGACCAAGGAGCTCGACCGCGACCGGATGGACCAGGTCCTGACCGGCCGCCTCCCCTTCGACGAGACCACCCTGGTGGACAGTCACACCTCCACGGTCCCGGCCCAGCCGGACGCCCCCACCCTGGAGAAGACCCACTGACACCCCCTCAAGCCGCAGGCCCCCGCTCGGAGACCCCCCGGTCGAGCGGGGGCCTGCTCCGTCTCCGCCGCCCCGCCGGTCCTCACCCGCGACCACCTCGCATCAGGTCAGGCTCGAAGCAGGTCCTCCGACATATCTGAAGTAGTTCAGATAGGCTGTTTCCATGGCTGTCCAGACCTTTCCTTACAGTGCCTTCCTGCGCGGCCCCTCCCAGGTGCTGCCCTCCCTCGACGACGCGGACGTGATACTCGAGCGCCGCGACGAGGAGAACCTCGTCCTGATGCGGGCCGAGCGCTTCGAAGCGACAGCGTCGGGCCTACGGTTCGCGGCACGCTCCCTGGCGATCCTGGCGCGCCGTGCGCCGGACCTGGCCGAGGAACTTCTCGCCGAGGAACTGCCCTGGCTGCACTGGCTTCCGGAGAACGAGCGCGGCGCCTGCGTGCGGGAGCTGCTCGCCGACCTGGTCGCCGGGGCGGATACCGGCCTCCTGCTGCCCTTCGCCCGCAACCTCGCGTCGTGGCGCGCCACGGCCGAGGTGTGGTCGGACCCTCAGCTGGCCCGTGAACTCCAGGGGCCGTTCCCGGGCGAGGGCCCCGAGCTCGCACGCCCGGCAGCGGGGGACGCTGCGTGACAGGGCGCGGGGAGGAGCTGCCCCGGCCACAGCCGTGGTGTGTTCGAGCCGCTGACCGCCAGGCCTACGCGGGCTGGCAGCTGCTGCTGAAGCAGGTACCGGAGAACCTGGACCGTGCCTGGGTCGCCATCACCGGTGAGCCGCGACAGGTCGATCAGCGGCAGCATCCGCTGAAGGGAACGCTCGGGATCGTAAAGGTCGCCGGAGCACTGTTGGAGCAGTGGCAGTACGAGGTGACCGGCGGCGGCCGCATCTGGTACGCCATCGACGACGAGCAGCGGACGTTGTGGATCACTCGTGCAGGCACCGGCCATCCGAAACAGACCGAGACCCGCGGCCACCGCTGAGGAGCTCGCTCGGCAGCGCCGACAGGCCGCGCCCCCTCGTACGACCTCCCGTCAGGCCCCGTCGTAGACCGCCCCGCTCAGGGACCAGGACAGGCCCGTGGCCGGGTCCTCGAGGGCCAGGTGGACGAAGCGGAGTTCGTCGGCCGGCTCGTGCCAGGTGAAGCAGCGGAGGCGGGACACCAGGGTGTTCACCTCGGACGGGCCGGGTTCGCCGGTCATCGCGGCGAGCAGGCGCCAGACCGCGATCCGGCCCTGGGCGCTGCCCCGGGCCGGGCCGTCCGAGGCGGCCTGGAGCAGGGCGGGGTAGACCGCTCCGAACGGGAGGTAGCCGCCGGTGACCTGACGGCCCGTGGCCAGTTGGGCGGCGGCGGCCGGGCCGGAGCCGCGTACGCAGCGTGCGGTCGCCCAGGGGACGGCGGCGGCCAGCAGTCTGGTCGCCGCCAGCTCGCGGACCACGGTGCCGGGCTCCGGCAGTTCCACCGGACCGAGGCCCTCCCGGCCGGCCGGGAGGGTGAGCAGGGCGCGCCGGGCCCCGCCGGTGCGCAGGTACTCGCGGACCCGGGCGCCCGGCTCCCAGCCCGCCAGCTCCCACGACTCCAGGGCGAGCGGGACGCCGTCCCGGTCCGGTTCGGCACCGTGGTCGAGCTCCTCGCCGAGCAGCACCCGGGTGTGCTGGACCAGCCGCCGGACCCGGGCGGGCCCCAGCAACGGGGCCAGCCGTCGCCAGGAGTGACGGGTCGCCAGCACCTCCCAGAGCGGCCCGGCGTCGTGGTCGGCCACCGTCGCGGCAGCGCCGGGCCCGCCGTCCGGGTCGAACAGCCGGGCGGCCAGCTCCGGCGGCGCCCCGTACGCGATCAGGTGGCCGAGCGGTCCGGTCTCGGCCGCGCCCCGGGCCTCGCCGCGCAGCGCGGCACCGACCGCCCGGGACTCGCGGTAGAGCCCGAGCAGCTCGGGCCAGCGTTCCTCGTCGGCCAGGGTGCGCAGCGTGCGGCACTCGTAGGTGATCACATTTTCAGCGTACGACCCGTGACGCTCCGTCAGCGGAACGCCACGAGCGAGGTCTCGGTCGGCGCGCTCAGCCACCGACCTCGGCGAGCAGCCGGGCCGCGTGCACCCGGCCGGCGTGCTCGACCAGGCTGATCAGCACCTCCTTGCCGGACTCCTTCCGCCGGGCGTCGCAGATCACCACGGGGGTGTCGGTGTCCAGGTCGAGGGCCCTGGACACCTCCTCGGGGCGGAACTCCCGGGTGCCCGCGAAGCGGTTCACCGCGACCACGAACGGGATGCCCCGGTGCTCGAAGAAGTCGACGGCCGGGAAGCAGTCGGTCAGCCGCCGGGTGTCGGCCAGCACCACCGCGCCCAGCGCGCCGGTGGCCAGCTCGTCCCAGAGGAACCAGAACCGGTCCTGCCCCGGGGTACCGAACAGGTAGAGCGAGAGCCCCTCCCGGATGGTGATCCGGCCGAAGTCCATCGCCACCGTGGTGGTGGTCTTCTGCTCCACCCCGCCGAGGTCGTCCACCCCGGCCCCGGCCAGCGAGAGCTGCTCCTCGGTGCGCAGCGGCCGGATCTCGCTGACCGAGCCGACCATGGTGGTCTTGCCGACCCCGAAGCCCCCGGCGACCAGGATCTTCAGGGTCAGCACCTGGCTGTCGTCGGGGTGTTCGGAGCGTTCAGGGCGTCCGGGGCGTTCAGAGCGCGCGGAGTCCATTGATGACCTCACGGAGGATGTGCTCGTCGGGGAGCAGGGCGGGCGGTACGGGGCGGCTGACCCGGATGAACTCGGCGTCCAGCAGGTCACCGAGCAGCACCCGGACCACCCCGAGCGGCAGGTCGGTCTCGGCGGCGATCTCGGCCACCGAGAGCGCGTTGTCCCGGCACAGGTCGAGGATCGCGCCGTGCTCGGGGCCGATCGGCAGGTCCGGGCTGTCCGGGACGTCGCTGACCACCAGGGCGATCAGGTCGAACTCCCGCCCGGTGGGCCTGGTCCGGCCCTTGGTGAGCGTGTACGGGCGGACCATCGGCCCGGCCGCACCGTCGTACCAGCGGGTGTGCTGCTCGGCCGGGGCCGGGAAACCGAACGGGGACTCGGGCAGGTGGCGGCGTTGCGGGTAGGGCATCGAGTTCACCTACCGACCGCGCTGCGCGGTGGCGTGTACAGGTGCTCGCCGACCCGGCGGACCAGCCGGGCCATCTCGTAGGCGATCAGCCCGAGGTCGGCGTCGGAGTTCGCGAACACGGCCAGGCAGGTGCCCTCCCCGGCCGCCGCGACGAACAGGAAGCCGTGCTCCAACTCGACCATGGTCTGCCGGACTTCACCCGCCTCGAAGTGCCGCCCCGCCCCCTTCGCCAGACTGTGGAAGCCGGAGGCGACGGCCGCCAGGTGCTCGCCGTCCTCCCGGCCGATGCCGGCCGAGGTGCCGATCGCCAGACCGTCGACGGAGAGCATCACGGCGAATCTGAGCTGGGCGACCCGGGAGACCAGCTCGTCGAGCAGCCAGTTGAACTCTCCCGAGCGCGGTGCGGGGCTGATCATCGGGGCTCTCCCTCGGTGGTGTTGACGGTCCGTTGGTCCTTGCCCCGGGCCCAGCCGCGCTGGTATGCGGACATCGCGGCGCGGGCCTCCTCCGGGTTGCGGCCGAACCGGGGCGGAGCGTCCGGGCGGGCCCGGGTCTGCGGGCGCTCCGGGGCCTCGCGCAGCTGCGGTGCAAGGCTGGCCTGCCGGACCCGGCGCGGCAGGTCGTCGTCCGACTCCGGACCGAGCGACGGCGGCATCCGGGGCGGCGGCGGTACGGGAGTCGGAGCAGTCGGGGCGACCGCCAGCCGGGGTGCCGGGAACGGGGTCGGCCGCAACAGTCCGGAGCCGAACACCTCCGGGACCGGCGGCGGGGCCGGCTCGGTCCGCTCGGCCTCGGGCGCCTCACGCCCCGAACGAGGGGTCTCCAACAGCGCGTTGGGCAGCAGCACGACCGCCGTGGTGCCGCCGTACGCGGAGGTCCGCAACGAGACCCGGACGTCCTGCCGGCGGGCCAGTCGGCTCACCACGAACAGGCCGAGCCGGTCGCTGTCGAACAGGTCGACCTGCTGGGCTGCCTCGATCCGCCGGTTCGCGTCGGCCAGCGCCTCCTGGCCCATCCCCAGGCCCCGGTCCTCGATCTCCAGCGCGTAGCCGTTGCCGACCTGCTCGCCCCGGATGTGCACCTTGGTGTGCGGGGGCGAGAACCCGGTGGCGTTCTCCACCAGTTCGGCCACCAGGTGGGTCAGGTCGGCGACCGCCTGCCCGGCCACGGCGGCGAACGGCAGCCGGTGCACCTCGACCCGGGCGTACTCCTCGACCTCGGAGACCGCGGCCCGCACCACGTCCATCAGCGGCACCGGGTTGCGCCAACCCCGGCCCGGGGCCGCCCCGGAGAGGATGATCAGGCCCTCGGCGTGCCGCCGCATGCGCGTCGTCAGGTGGTCCAGCCGGAACAGGTCCTCCAGCTCCTCGGGGTCCTCGGTACGCCGCTCCATGGTGTCCAGCAGGGTGAGCTGACGGTGCACCAGGACCTGGCTGCGCCGGGCCAGGTTGACGAAGACCCCGGAGACGCCGGAGAGCACCTCGGCCCGCTCGACCGCCGCCGTCACGGCCGCCCGCTGGACCGAGCCGAGCGCGCCGTGCACCTGCCCGATCTCGTCCTCGCCGTGCGGGCGCAGCGGCGCCTCGGTCTCCACGTCGATCTCCTCACCCGCGCGCAACCGCCGCATGGTGCCCGGGAGTTTGCGCCCGGCCAGCTCCAGCGCGGCGTTCCGCAGCGCGATCAGTTCGGTGACCAGGCCCCGGCCGATCTGCACCGAGATCAGCAGCGAGGCGACCACCGCGAGCAGGCCGAGCAGCACGGCGGCGCCGGAGCTGCTGAACAGCCCGAGCGCGTACGGGCGGGCCTGCGCGGCGGCGGCCGTACCGGCGTTGGTCTCCACCGTGCGCAGGGTGCGGGCGACGTTGTCGGCGGCCACCGACCACTGCTCGGCGCTCACCGCGTCCACCGCGCCCCGGCCGTCCGCGGCGGAGCGGACGGCGTCCTCGTACCGGAGCAGCGCGCGGTGGTCGGTGCCGTTGACCACCGCGAGCAGCGCGGTGCGGTCCACCGGGCGCAGGTCGGGCGCCGCGGTCTGCTCGAACAGCCGGCGGGCGTAGACGACGGCGGCGAACTCGGCGCGCTGGCCGTCCAGCAGCGTCCCCGCGCGCTGCCCGGTGCGCAGCAACGCGTCCTCCCTGGCCAGCAGTTCGCGGGAGCGGGCGAACTCGAGCAGCACCCGGCCGTCCGAGGCGACCCGGTGGTCCTGCAGCCCGGTGGTCGCGCCGGTCACCTCGAGGGCGCGGTCGATCGCGGCGGTGTAGGCGGCATAGGTCTCGGCCCAGCTGACGGAACGTTCCGTCACCCGGTGGCGCAGCTCGGCCAGACCGCTGACGGCCGCCCCCAGCGCGTCCACCCGGTCGGCCGCCTCGGCGCCGAGCCCCCGGGCGTCGGCCCGGTTGTAGCCGGTCCCGATCCCGAGCGGTGCGACCGCCCGGTCGGTGGCCTCGGCGGCCTCCCGGAGCACCGCCTCCCGGCCGACCCCCGGTGCGGCCAACTGCTGTCCTGCGGCGACCCGTTCGGCCTGCAGGCCGGTCACGGTGGCGGCCACCGGGTCGAGCAGCTCGCTGTGCACCTCCTGGAGCCGCAGCAGGTCCCAGATCTGCTGCGCGGTGGTAACGGTGGCGAAGGACCAGAGGGCCATCACGGAGACCACCGGGACCATCAGCAGAGCGACGATCCTGGCGCGGACGGTGCGGGGGCGCAGCCGCCGCAGCAGCGCGTGCGCGGCGGGTCGTTGGGCGGCGGTGGCCTCCCGGGCGGTGGCCTCGTGAGTGGCGGCCTCCCGGGCGGGCGGGCCCGCGTGGGTTCCCATGTGGTCAGGGCCCTTTCGGTGGAGTGTGGTGGACGGTGGCCGCGGTCAGGCCGCCCGGTCGAGCTCCTCGATCGCCAGCTGGCCCGCCTCGCGGTACGCGGCGCGCTCCTGGGCGGTCGGCGACAGCGCGACGAAGGCGGAGGTCAGGAACAGGAAGGAGCCCAGCCCGACCGCCAGCGGGAAGATGAACTGCATCGGCGTCGCCCCGCCCAACTCCACCCGGGACGGGTGCAGCTCGACCTGGACGGCGGCCATCCCGGTGTAGTGCATACAGCTCACCGCGACACCCATCACCAGCGAGGCGGCCGCGGCGGCGTACAGGTTGCGGATGGTGACGGCGGCCCAGAGCGCGGCCGTCGCCGCGCCGACCGCGATCAGCACCGAGAGCGCCACCGTGCCGAAGTCGTAGGCGATCACGCCGTGCAGGCGGACGGCCGCCATGCCGAGGTAGTGCATGGCAGCCACCCCGACCCCGGTGATCAGGCCGCCGAGCAGCAGCGAGCGCCCCCGGTGCCGCCCGTACGCCACGGCGAACACGCCGAGCCCGACCACCAGGACGGCGACCAGCAGGCTCAGGATGGTGAGCGGCACGTTGTAGCGCAGCTCGGTGCCGTCCACGGTGAAGCCGAACATCGCGACGAAGTGCATGGTCCAGATGCCCGAACCGATCGCGGCGGCGGCGGTGATCAGCCAGTTCCGCCGGGACGGGCCGGTGGCGGAGAGCGCGCGTAGGGTGCAGCGCAGACCGAGCGCGGCGCCGACGCAGGCCATCACGTACGAGATGGCCGGGGTCGGCCAGCCGAAGCTGAAGTGGTCCAGGTGTCCCATCGGGCCTCCGAACGACTCGGACAGCTGCCACTCGGACATATGCCAGTCGCCTGTGCGATTTCGGATTTCGGATGCGCCGGACGCTACCGAGTGATCACTGGCAGTTACGCGAAGATGTGAAAAGCAGCCCACGCCGGGGCTCGAATGTGCTGCACTGGAGCGGGTGTTGTGCGCCCGGCGCACGACTGACCGCCCCTCATGACCACATGCGGACAGCCCGGCCGAGTCACCCCGACCGGGTCGTCCTGCACCGTGAAGCCGCACCCCCCCGGAGTGGGGCCACCCCGTTCAGCGGCTAACGGCGGGTCAGCCTGATCCGGACCGGACCGGCCGCCTCCAGCGTGATGCCGTGGGTCAGCGGCACCTCGCGGGCGTCCAGCGCCTCCACCTCGAAGGCCCGCAGCACACCGGCCAGGCCGAGCACCGACTCCAGCATCGAGAAGTGCTGACCGATGCAGGCCCGCGGCCCACCGCCGAACGGGAACCAGGCGTACCGGTGCCGGGCGGCCTCCGCCTCCGGGGCGAAGCGCTCGGGGTCGAAGCTCTCCGGGTCCTTCCAGTGCGCGGCGTGCCGGTGCACCACGTACGGGGCGACCATCACGTTGGCCCCGGCCGGGATCACGGTGTCGCCGATCACGCTCTCCGCGACCGCGAGGCGGCCGATCACCGGCGCGGCCGGGTAGAGCCGCATCGCCTCCTTGAGCACCATGGTCAGGTACGGCAGCTCGTTGTAGTCGGCGGCGGTCGGCCGGTGCCCGTCGGCGAACACCGCGTCCAGCTCCTCGCGGACCCGGCGCTGCACCTCGGGGTGGTGGCCGAGCAGGTGCAGGGCGAAGGTCAGCGAGGTGGCGGTGGTCTCGTGGCCGGCCAGCAGGAAGATCAGCACCTGCTCGCGCAGCTCGGTCGGGTCCAGCTGCGCGCCGTCCTCGTCCCGGGCGGCGGCCAGCAGGCCGAGCAGGTCCTCGGCCTGGGCAGCGGCCGTGCCGCGCGACGCGATGATGGTGTCGCAGACCGCGAACAGGGCCTGCTCGGCGGCGGCCGCCTGCTTGTTGGTCGGCGTCGGCCAGCTGCGCGGGATGCGCTTGGGCTGGAAGCCACGGGCGGTGACGTAGTGGTTGATCACCGGGAAGTGCAGCCGGACCGAGTCCAGCGCGGCCTCCAGGTCGGCGCCGAACAGGATCCGGGCCACCGCGCGCAGCGCGTACCGGGACATCTCGTCCACCGCGTCCACCGTGCCGCTCGGCTCGGCAGCCCAGCGCTCGACCATCAGCTCGGTCTCGGCCGCGATCGCCTCGGCGTAGCCGTCCACCCGACGGCGGGTGAAGAGCGGCTGGATCAGCCGGCGCTGGCGCTGGTAGTCGGCGTCCTGGGAGGTCAGCAGGCCGTTGCCGAAGCTCTGCCGGATCTCCTCGTAGAAGGTGTTCTCCTTGCGGAAGTTGGCCGCCTGGGTGGCCAGCACCTGCTGCGCCCCCTCCGGCGAGTAGATGCCGAAGAGCTCCACCCGCAGCCCGGGCGGCCCGGCGGTGAACCGCACCACGTCGCCGTACTCCCGCTGGGCACTCAGGTAGGTGCCCAGCGGGTCGCGCTTCAGGTCGAGCATCGAGCCCAGCAGCGGCACACCGGCCGGGCCCGGTATCTGAGTGGTCGGCAAGAGAACCCCCTGGTCACTGAAGACTCGTACGTGTCCCACCAAGCTAGCTGACCCCTCGTCAGCACAGAAGGGCCGGAATGTCCCGTTGGTCGCTTCGCACATGCTGGCCTGTTCCAGCCTTCACCCTGGCCCGTGCGATGAGACAGGGGATTTTCTGCCCGTACGTGCGGCACTATGATCGCCTCACCGGAAGTAAGAGGGGACCACCCGCATGTCCATCACCGTCCGCCGCACCGCCCTCGCCGCCACCGCACTCGCGCTGGCCGCCGGGCTGACCGCGTGCAGCAGCTCCGACTCCCCCTCCGCGTCCCCCTCGGTCTCCGGTGCCCCCAAGCTCTCCGGCACGGTCACCGTCTTCGCCGCCGCCTCGCTGAAGGAGAGCTTCACCGAGCTGGGCAAGAAGTTCGAGACCGCCTACCCGGGCGTCACCGTGAAGTTCAACTTCGGCGGCAGCTCCGCACTGGCCCAGAGCATCGTCTCGGGCGCCCCTGCCGACGTGTTCGCGGCGGCCAGTCCGGCGACCATGAAGACCGTCACCGACGCCAAGGCGGCGGCCGACTCCAAGGTCTTCGTCCGCAACTCCCTCACCATCGCGGTGCCCAAGGGCAACCCCAAGCACATCGCCGCACTCAAGGACCTGGCGGGCGCCGGGCTCAAGGTCGCGCTCTGCGCCAAGGAGGTGCCGTGCGGCGCCGCCGCCGTCACCGCGCTCAAGGCGGGCGAGGTCAACCTCACCCCGGTCACCCTGGAGCAGGACGTCAAGGGCGCGCTGACCAAGGTCGAGCTCGGCGAGGTGGACGCCTCGCTCGTGTACAAGACCGATGTGATCGCCGATGCTGCGAAGATCGACGGCGTGGACTTCCCCGAGGCCGCCAAGGCCGTCAACGACTACCCGATCGCCGCGCTGACCAAGGCTCCCAACGCAGACGGTGCCGCCGCCTTCGCCGCCTACATCCAGTCCGCCGACGCCCGCCGGGTGCTCACCGCGGCGGGCTTCCAGACGCCGTGACACCCGCACGGCCCGCGCACCGGCGGGCGCCGTTCGCGCTCCTGCTGCCCGCCCTGCTCGGCCTCGCCTTCCTGGTGCTGCCGCTGGTCGGGCTGCTGATCCGGGCCCCGTGGAGTGATCTGCCCGCGCAGCTCACCAGCCCCGAGGTCTGGGAGGCGCTGCGGCTCTCGCTGGTCTGCGCGACGGCGGCCACCGCGCTGTCGCTGGTGCTCGGGGTGCCGCTGGCCTGGCTGCTGGCCAGAACGGAGTTCCCCGGGCGCCGGCTGGTCCGGGCACTGGTCACCCTGCCGCTGGTGCTGCCGCCGGTGGTCGGCGGAGTGGCCCTGCTGCTGATGCTCGGCCGCAACGGCATCGCCGGGCGGTGGCTGGACTCGGCCTTCGGGATCACCCTGCCGTTCCACACCTCGGGGGTGGTGCTGGCCGAGGCGTTCGTCGCGATGCCGTTCCTGGTGATCAGCGTCGAGGGCGCCCTGCGGGCCGCCGATCCCCGGTACGAGGAGGCAGCCGCCACCCTCGGCGCCTCCCGGCTGACCGCGTTCCGCCGGGTCACCCTGCCGCTGATCGCCCCGGGCATCGCGGCCGGCTCGGTACTCGCCTGGGCCCGCGCACTGGGCGAGTTCGGCGCCACCATCACCTTCGCGGGCAACTTCCCTGGCCAGACCCAGACCATGCCGCTGGCGGTCTACCTGGCGATGGAGTCCGATCCGGAGGCGGCGATCGCGCTCAGCCTGGTGCTGCTCGCGGTCTCCATCACCGTGCTGGCCGGCCTGCGCGGCCGGTGGATGTCCGGCCCGTGATCACGCACACACCCGGAGCGCCCCGATGAGCAGCTCGCTCGATGCCCGCCTGGTGGTCGAACGTACCGGCCACGCCACCCGCTCGGGCTTCCGGCTCGACCTCGAACTGCGGGCCGCACCCGGCGAGGTGATCGCCCTGCTCGGCCCGAACGGCGCGGGCAAGTCCACCGCCCTCCGGGCGCTGGCCGGGCTGCTCCCGCTGACAGACGGTCACCTCCGGCTCGACGGCGTCACCCTCGAGGACCCCGGTACGGGCGTGCACACGCCCGCCGAGGGACGGCCGGTCGGCGTGGTGTTCCAGGACTACCTGCTCTTCCCGCACCTGTCCGCCCTGGACAACGTCGCTTTCGGGCCGCGCTGCCGGGGCCTGGGCCGGCGCGCCTCGCGGGAGGCCGCGCTGCCCTGGCTGAAGCGGATGGGCCTGGCCGAGCACGCCCAGGCCCGGCCCGGCGCGCTCTCCGGCGGCCAGGCCCAGCGGGTCGCGCTGGCCCGCGCGCTCGCCGTGCACCCCCGGCTGCTGCTGCTGGACGAGCCGCTCGCCGCGCTGGACGCCCGCACCCGACTGGACGTCCGATCCCAACTCCGGCGCCACCTCCGCGAGTTCGAGGCGGTCGCGGTGCTGGTCACGCACGACCCGCTGGACGCCATGGTGCTCGCCGACCGGCTGGTGGTGATCGAGGACGGCCGCGAGGTCCAGTCCGGCACCCCGGCCGAGATCGCCCGGCACCCGCGCACCGACTACATCGCCCGGCTGGTCGGCCTCAACCTCTACCAGGGCACCGCCACCGGACACACCGTCACCCTCCCGGACGGCGGCCCGGCGCTCACCACCACCGAGGACCTGACCGGCCCCGCCTTCGTGGCCTTCCCGCCCGCCGCCGTCACGTTGCACCGCACCCGGCCCGACTCCAGCGCCCGCAACGTCTGGCAGCTGGAGGTGGCCGGACTCGACCTGCACGGCGACCAGGTCCGGGTCGACCTGACCGGTCCGCTGCCGATGGCCGCCGACCTGACCCCGGCCGCCGCCGCCGAACTCGACCTCGCACCGGGCAGCCTGGTCTGGGCCGCCGTCGACCTGACCTGACCTGACCTGACCCAGCGTCAGCGCCGCAGGCGGCGACCGGCCAGTACCAGCACGACGCCCGTACCGGCGAGCAGGACCGCTGCCAGCGGCCCGCCCCAACCCGGTCCGCCGGTCTCGGGCAGGCCACCACCACCGCCACCGCTACCGCCGTCCGGCGGCGGGACCGGGGCGGGCGACGTGCCGCTCGGGGACGGACTCGGCGCCACGCTCTCCGTCGGGGTCACGCTCGGGCTCGGGCTCGGCGTAGGAGTCGGCGTCGGAGTCGGCGTCGGGGTGGGGGTCGGCGTCGGAGTTGGCGTCGGGGTGGGGGTCGGCGTCGGAGTTGGCGTGGGCGTAGGCGTAGGCGTAGCGGCGTCGCAACGCGCATGCACCTCGCCCAGCCGCAGCGCCGAGATCTCGCCCTGGTAGACCTGACTGCCCCCGGTGTCGTTGAGCGTGCCGGAGACCTGGATGTCGAGCCACGCCTCCGCCGTCGCCTGCTGGGTCTGGGCCACCGGGTCCTGATGTGGTGTCACCACCACGGTGAGCGTGCTGGCGCCGATGGTCGGCACGTCCAGGTCGGCCCCGGTGATCGCCAGCGTCGTGGTGCCGACCGGCACCACCTGGCCGAGCACGGTGATCTGGCCACCGTTGGTCCGGTTGTACGCCAGCGCGAACGGACCGATCGGCGGCGGCACGCACTCCGCGTACGAGTCGAGCGCCGCCACCCCACTGCCACCGGTCGACCGGAGCTCGACCAGCTGCTTGGTCCGGAAGTGCACCACCAGATCGGTGAGCTGGGCCTGCCCGTAGTACTTGGAGTCCGCCGCGTCGGTCCGCACCACCTGGGTCGCGATGGTGACCAGGTTCAGCACCCCGTCCGGGTCGCTGAAGTCACCGCTGTCGGTGTCGCCGATCGCGGTGCTGTCGGCCTCCCCGTACGTCCCGGAGAAGGCGTCGAGACCGATCGCGGGCACCGACTGGTTCCGCAGCTGCACCAGCTGCGAGCTGGCCAGCGCGTCCGGCGCGACCACGGCCGGCGGCCCGGTCAGCGCGAGCGAACCGAGACCGGCCGACAGCACGGCCAAACAGCTCAGCACTACGGTATGGCGTCTCATACGGACAAGAAGTAACAGCTGATCAGCGGAAAACCCGGCAGCCCGCGCGCGTCAACGAGGTACGAACCCTGACTCGTACGCCGCGATCACCGCCTGGGTCCGGTCCCGCGCGCCGAGCTTCCCGAGCACGCTGCTGACGTGGGTCTTCACCGTCTGGACGCCGAGGAAGAGCTGCTCGGCGATCTCGCCGTTGGAAAGCCCCTGGGCCACCAGCCGCAGCACCTCCGCCTCACGCTCCGTCAGCCCGGCCCTGGCCATCGCCTGCTCGGCGGGCCGGTTCGCCCGCTCGGCGGCCAGCCGCCGGATCGCGGCCGGGAACAGCAGCGACTCCCCCGCCGCGACCAGCCGCACCGCGTGCGCGATCTCGGCCGGGCGGGAGCGCTTGAGCAGGAAGCCGTCGGCGCCCGCCCGCAGTGCCTCGTAGACGTAGTCGTCGTTCTCGAAGGTGGTGACCACCAGGATCTTCGGCGGGTCGGCGCTGGCCGCCAGGATCGCCTTGGTCGCGGTCAGGCCGTCCACCTCGGGCATCCTGACGTCCATCAGCACCACGTCCGGCCGCAGCGTACGGGCCAGCGTCATCGCCTCCGCACCGTCCGCCGCCTCGCCCACCACCCGCAGGTCGCCCTGCGCCTCCAGCACGGCCCGCAGCCCGGCCCGGACCAGCTCCTCGTCGTCCACCAGCAGGATGTCGATCATGAGCCCAACCGTAGTGGCAGCCGGACGGTGAGCACCCAGTCCTCTCCCTGCCAACCAGCGGTCGCCTCGCCGCCCAGCAGCGCGGCCCGCTCCCGGATGCCGCGCACGCCCTTGCCACCGCCCCGACGCGAACCACCCCCGTCAGCACTCCCGTTGGCGCAGCAGAGCTCCAACTGACCGTCCCGGACGGCGATCCGGGCCACGAGGGGAGCGCCGGGCGCGTGCTTGAGCGCGTTGGTCACCGCCTCCTGGACGATCCGGTACGTCTCCCGGGACAGCACCCCGGGCAGCGAGCCGACCGGGATCTCCACCGTGGCCTCGACGGCGTGGCCCGCCGCCCGGGCGGTCTCGAACAGGCCCGGCAGCTGCTCCACACCCGGCTGCTCCACGGCGGTCGCCTCGGGGGTGTCCCGGAGCAGCACCAGGGTCCGTTCCAGATCGTCCATCGCCCGCCGGCCGGTCTCCTCGATCACCTCCAACGCCTTGGCCACGAAGGCCGGATCGGCCACCTCCCGGGCCGCCCCGGCCTGCAGCACGGTGACCGTCAGCGCGTGGCCGATCGAGTCGTGCAGCTCCCTGGCCAGCCGGTTGCGTTCCAGTAGGCGTTCGGCCCGCAGCTCCGCCTCGGCCAGCCGCTCACTCGGCGAGGCACCCAACAGCCGTACCGCCATGGCCAGTTGCAGCCGACCGGCCAGCACGCCGAACCAGCCCAGCACGAACGCCAGTACGGGGAGGACCAGCGGGTAGGCCAGCAGCGGCCCCCCGGAGGGAAGTTGCCACCCGAACAGCACGGGAGCCCGACCGTGGAACGGCTCGACACCCAGCGACCAGAGAGCGGTCAGGGTGTGCACGGTGGTGAAGCCGACCACCGTGCCGAGCGCGACCCGGCCGATCAGCCAGCCCGCCGTCCGCCGCCGGTCGGCCCAGCCGGTCGAGGCGGTGACCCCGATCAGCTCCTCCCGGTCGGGCATCAGCAGCAGCCGGGCCTGCACACCCTCGGCCCTGCGGGTGGCGGGCACCAGGGCGAAGAGCGTCAGCAGTGCGGAGTCCAGCAGCACACTGGCCGTCAGGATCCGCCGCAGGCCGACACCCTCGGTGCCCGGGTAGACCAGCAGCACCACCCCGACGAAGACCACGCCGATCAGCAGGTGCAGCCACCTGGCGTAGGTGGCCGCGGCGAACAGTGGCGCAAAGATCTTGGACATCCCGCCATCGTGCCAGCTCACCGCCGACCACCGACTCCCTCTCAGGAGGGAGCCCGTCCACTCCCGGGCGGGATCCCCCGGACGCCCGGCCCGGCTGGAATGGATCACGTCAGCAAGCACACCGGGAGGAAGCCGTGATCCGAGTACAGGACCTCAGCAAGAGCTACGGGGAGACCCGGGCGGTGGACGGGCTCAGCTTCGAGGTACGCCCAGGCACCGTCACCGGCTTCCTCGGCCCGAACGGGGCGGGCAAGACCACCACCATGCGGATGATCCTCGGACTGGACCGGCCGACCGCCGGCCAGGCCCTGGTCAACGGCACGCCGTACGCCGAACTGGCCGACCCGCTGCGGCAGGTGGGCGCGCTGCTGGACGCCCACGCCGTGCACGGCGGCCGGACCGCCCGGGGCCACCTGCTCTGCCTGGCTCGCAGCAACGGCATCCCGGACCGCCGGGTGGCGGAGGTGCTGGCCCAGGTCGGCCTGGCCGAGGTGGCCCGCAGGCGGGTGAAGGGCTTCTCGCTCGGGATGCGCCAGCGGCTCGGGGTGGCGGCGGCGCTGCTCGGCGACCCGCCGGTGCTGCTGCTCGACGAGCCGGTGAACGGCCTCGACCCCGAGGGCATCCGGTGGATCAGGACCCTGCTGCGCGGCCTGGCCGCCGAGGGGCGGGCGGTGCTGGTCTCCTCGCACCTGATGTCCGAGATGGCCCTGACGGCGGATCACCTGGTGGTGATCGGCCGGGGCCGGCTGCTGGCGGACGCGAGTACGGCGGACTTCATCGCCGAGCACGGCCGCCCGCGCCTGCGGGTCAGGGCGGTGGACCCGGACAAGCTCAGCCGACTGCTGACCGGTTCGGAGCTGACCGCCGAACCGGTGGACGGCGGCGCCTGGGAGGTCACCGGCGTGACCGGCGAGGAGTTCGCCCGGCTCGCCGCGGAGCACCGGGTGGTGCTGTACGAGATCGCGGCTCAACAGGACTCTCTGGAGGAGGCTTTCATGCGGATGACGGCGGACAGCGTGGAGTACCGGGCGGTGGCGGCATGACCACCGTGACCGTGCTCCGCTCCGAGTGGACCAAGTTCACCACCCTGCGCTCGCAGTGGTTCACCCCGCTGCTGTCCGTACTGCTCAGCGTCGGCCTCACGCTGGCCGTCCACCTGGCCTACGGGGACATCGACCCGTCGCTGACCGAGGACCCGACCATCGGGATCTACTACGGCTTCAACTTCGGTCAGGTGCCGCTCGCCTGCTTCGGCGTCCTGCTGCTCGGCCAGGAGTACAACTCCGGCACCGTCCGCAGCTCGCTCACCGCCGTCCCCCGGCGGGGCCTGCTGTACGGCGGCAAACTCCTGCTCGGGACCGGCGTCGGTCTGCTGGTCGGCCTGGTCGGCACGGCCGGGAGCCTGCTCGCGGTGGACGACGTGATCGGTGTCGACTTCGGTGCCCCCGGCATGGTCCGCAGCATCGTCGTCGGAGTGCTGTACTGCCCACTGCTGGTGCTGTTCTGCCTCGGCGTCACCGCGATGCTGCGCAACCTCACCGCCGCAATGGGTCTGCTCGCCCCGATGGTCTTCCTCGGCACCGTCATGCTGGCCGCCATCCCGGGAGTGCGCGCCGTCGCCCAGTTCCTGCCGGACCGGGCCGGCCAGTACGCCTTCCGGCTGGAAGCCGACCCGGACGTCTGGTTCGGCCACTGGACCGGCCTGCTGATCATGGCGGCCTGGGCCGCCCTGGCCCTGTACGGCGGCTGGCGGTCCCTCAGCCGCAAGGACGTCTGACGGGGACGGTCGAAGTGCGCGTCAGCTGCCCCGAAGACCCACCGCCAGGGTCAGTTCAAGGACCCGGTGTGGCGAGGCGAGATCCGGAAACAGCTCCCGCAGCTGCGACATCCGGTACCGGACGGTCTGAGGATGGACGAACAACGCCGCCGCCACCTCGTCCCGCCTGCCCTGGTGCAGCAGCCACTCCCGCAACGTCTCCTCCAGCCGCCGTGCGGTCGCCGCAGGCACGGTCCGCAACGGCGCGAGGGCTCGGGTACGCAGGTCTGCGAACGCGTCCATGTCGGCGCTCAGCACCAGCTCGGGCAGGTGGTCCTCGGTGTCGCGAATCTCGGCGGAGAGGGAGCGCGCGCGGACGGCTCGTGCGTACGAGGCGGACGCACGAGTCCATGGCCGGGCCGGGCCGACCACGGCGGTGCGGTCGGTCAGCTGCCGCAGGAGGCGTGGCCGGTCGGCATCGGGGACGAGCAGCACACCGGTGGCGTCCGGCAGATCGTCGAGGACGAGGGTGCCCGGGTCGAGCGCGCGGTAGGCAGGCCGGGCCTGGGCGGCGGGCAGCAGGACCGCGGTCAGCGAAACCGGGGGCTGCCACCCGGCCCGTTGCACCGAGGCCAGCAGCACGTCCGGGCTCGCGCCGGCGAGGAGGTCGCGGGCCAGGTGTTCCAGGTGGCGCTCGTGAGCCCTGCCCCGGGCGGCCAGTTCGTCGGCGTGGCCCGCGGCGCTCGCGGCGGAGAGCTCGTCGATGTAGGCGAAGGTCAGCTCGGCGAACTTGGCGACCCCGGCGGCGGGCAGACCTGCTGGTACGGCACCCGCTGCCAGGCATCGCCAGGCCACGCGGGCGCCGACGCGGTAGGCGCTGAGCAGGGCGTCCATCGAACGGCCGTCGCGCACCTCGCCGCGGCCCAGCTCGTAGGCTGCGTCACCGGCGTCGCCACCCGTGGCGTTCCCGCTCGCGAGGTCCAGGTAGTGCCCCAGGGCGGTGCGGACAGCTTGGCGGATGGTGCCGCCCATGCGGCCCGAAAGGGCGTTGGCGTAGGGAGGGACCTCGGCGATGACCGCCTCGACGACCTCGTCGGCGGTGGCCGTCAGCGCGGCCCGAAGCACGGTGACCGTCGTCTCGTCCAGGACCAGCTCGCCGGCCCTCCGGATTGCATGGCTCACGTTCTTGTTCCCTGCGAACAATTCTGCCGATCAGATTTACGTCCTACGGTCAGGACTTTACGCCCTGAGGCGCAGCAAGCTGGAGTCATGACGAGTGCAGCCCTCCGCAGCAGGGCGTGGAAACTGCTGGAGATGGTCACGACGCCGCTGCTGCCGTCGGACTACCTCGACCTGGTCAGCCCGCTGCGTGCGGGCGCCGACCTGCGTGGGCGCATCGAGGCCGTGCATCCCGAGACGGGTGACGCCGCGACCGTCGTGATCAGGCCGGGACGGGGCTGGCGCGGCCACACGGCCGGTCAGTACGTGCGGATCGGGGTCGACGTCGACGGGAGGCGCCTGTGGCGTGCCTACTCCATCACCTCACCGACAGACCGTCAGGACGGCCGCATCACGATCACCGTGAAGGCGATCCCGGACGGCAAGGTCAGCAATCATCTCGTCCACCGGGCGACACCGGGCGCGCTGATCCAGCTCGACCAGCCGACCGGTGACTTCGTGCTGCCGCATGCCAAGCCCGCCAAGGTGCTCTACCTGACGGCCGGCAGCGGCATCACGCCCGTGATGGGCATGCTGCGCGACATCGAGTTCGACGACGTCGTCATGGTCCACTGCGCGCCGCAGCCGCAAGACGTGATCTTCCGCAACGAACTGCACGGCCTGGTCGCGGACAAGAAGCTGCGCCTCACCGAGGTGCACACCGACTCGGACGGCAGGCTCGACATCGCCCGTCTCGGCGAACTCGTGCCCGACTGGGCCGAGCGCGAGACCTGGGCCTGCGGGCCCGGCGGCCTGCTCGACGCCGCAGAGGAGCACTGGACCGAGCACGGCGTCCAGGAGCGTCTGCACACCGAACGCTTCCGCCCCCGCATCGTCGTCGCCGGCGACGGCGGCGAGGTCACGTTCAGCGCCACCGGCAAGACCGTCGACGCGGACGGCGCCACGCCGTTGCTGGACATCGGCGAGGAGGCCGGCGTGCTCATGCCCTCCGGATGCCGCATGGGCATCTGCTTCGGCTGCGTCACGCCGCTCAAGGCGGGCGCCGTCCGCGACCTGCGCACCGGCGAGATCACCGAGGCCGAGCCGGGCGTCCTCATCCAGACCTGCGTGTCCGCCGCGGCGGGCCCCTGCGACATCGAACGGTAGGAGCGCCTTGACCGCCATCGACCCCACCGCCCACCTGACTGCGGAGCAGATCGAGGAGCTCGGCCGCGAGCTGGACGCGATCCGCGACGAGGTGATCGCCGACCGCGGCGAGAAGGACGCCGCCTACATCCGCAAGGTCATCTCGGCGCAGCGCAAGCTCGAGCTGGCCAGCAGGGGCGTGCTGCTGTTCTCGATCTTCCCGCCCGCGTGGCTGCTCGGCACCGCCGGCCTGTCCGTGGCGAAGATCATGGACAACATGGAGATCGGCCACAACGTCCTGCACGGCCAGTGGGACTGGATGCGGGACCCGAAGATCCACTCCACCACCTGGGAGTGGGATCACGTCTCGCCGGCCGAGCAGTGGAAGCACTCGCACAACGAGCTGCACCACACGTACACCAACGTGATCGGCAAGGACAACGACCTCGGCTACGGCATCATGCGCGTCGACGAGGACCAGAAGTGGCACCCGTTCCACCTCGGCCAGCCGCTGTGGAACTTCATCAACGCCTGCTTCTTCGAGTACGGCATCGCAGCGTACGACCTGGAGCTTGCCAAGAACCTGCAGAAGCGCCGCCGCAGGAACCCGGAGTTCCGCGCGCGGGCCAAGGCCGTGGGCCGCAAGATCCGCAAGCAGGTGCTCAAGGACTACGTGATCCACCCGCTGCTGTCGGGCCCGTCGTTCCTCACCACGCTCGCCGCCACGTTCACCGCGAACCTGGTCCGCAACATCTGGACCCACTCGGTGATCATGTGCGGGCACTTCCCCGAGGGCGTACAGGTCTTCGAACGCCAGTCGGTCAAGGGCGAGACGCGCGGCCAGTGGTACCTGCGCCAGATGATGGGCTCGGCGAACATCAGCGGCAGCAGGGCCATGCACTTCATGACGGGCAACCTGTCCCACCAGATCGAGCATCACCTGTTCCCGGACCTGCCGAGCAACCGGTACGCCGAAGTCGCGGTGAAGGTGCGTGCGCTGTTCGAGAAGTACGAGCTGGAGTACGTCACCGGGCCGCTGCCCAAGCAGGTGTTCTCCGCGTGGCACAAGGTCTTCCGGCTCTCGCTGCCGAACAAGAAGCCCAAGGTCAAGACACCGGCCCGCGAGAACGAGCTCGTCGCGGCCTGACTCCCGGGGGCGATCTCCCTGTCCCGGGGCCCTGCACCCCAACCGCACCGGTCGCGATCTCCAGGCCGAGCCGGTCGCACAAAAGATCAAGGACCTCACGAGCGGGGACGTCGTGTGTCGTCAGGTCCTGGCCGGGTGGTATCGGCTTGGGGGCCGTGCCAGTCCAGGCACAGGACGGTGGCGTCGTCTCTGACGTTGCCTCCGCAGGCGATGGTGACGGCGTCGACCAGGGCGCTGACGACCTCGCGGGGGTGGTTGGTGGAGGTGTCGAGGATGAGCCGAGACAGGTCGACCCTTTCCACTTGGCGTTCCTGCATGCCGTCGGTGTGCAGCAGGAGGCGGTCGCCGGGGCGCAGGTCAAGATCCTGGACGCGGTAGGGGCCCTGGCCGTGAACGCCGAAGGGCAGGTTCGCGGGGGGCGGAGTTCTCCACCACTCCGTCGCGCAGGCGTAACGGCCGGGGGTGGCCGGCGTTGACGAGCTGGGCGCCACTGCCGTCGAGGGCGATGCGCAGGAGCTGGCCGGTGGCGAGGGTCTGGCGGCCGTGGTCGAGGAGGGCCTGGTGGGTCTGGCGGGCCTGTTCGGCGAGGTCTTCTCCGGCGCGGCGTGCGCCGCGGGAGGCGTTGGCGCCACGTCAGCCTTCATGGACCCGAAGTTACCGGCCTCCCCAGCATCGAGCACTCAGAGGACGTCGCTCAGCGCATCACTCAACCGACACCCTCTACCTTCGATCGGAAGGCAACTTCTTGAACAGATCGTAAAATGCAAGGAATGGCATCGCCCCCATGGGTAGAATCTGAAGCACAGTGGGTGACTCGAGGGGCTGGTGTCGCGGTGATGCCGGCGGGTCGCCCTTCGACTGGGGATGACATGACCTTCCACTTTGAGACCGCGCGGGCAACCATCGACAACCGTCTGCGGGAAGCCGAAAGGCATCGCCTCGCGCGCGCACTGCGGCTCAAGAGCCGTGCCGAACGCACCACCCGGCGCGCACGCCAGGCTCTGACCAGCGTCACCGTATGAGTAGTAGGCAGGCGGGTCGTCTACCGAGGCACCGGCGGCGGCCCGCCTGCTCGCTGAGTCGGACGCCTCCGGCGAACCGGCCGGGGCGGCGTGGGTGGAATTGACCGGCCGCACGTGAATCGCGACGGGCGCCGACCGGAATGGCTGGTCCTGGCTGGGGTACGGCTGGTCAGGAGTCCGCAGCCGACACCAGGGTGCCGAAGGTACCGCGCAGACATAGGGCCCCGGATTGCGCCAGCCCATACCGAGCCAACAGCCGTGTACATCTGCGCACAGGTGTGGCCAACCCGCAGCAAGCTACTGCGGCTTGGCCATCGTCATGCGTCGGCAGGTGACGCTGACCGCCTGGGTTCCGTTGGCGACCGCAGGGTCTGTGTCAGGTTGCGGAGTAGCTCAGGTCTCCGATCGTCCAGCTGCTGATGTCCTCGATGGCGATGCGGTACATGCCACCGGTGTGGGGCAGCCCGAAGTCCCCCTGCAGGATCTGCGCCCGGTGCAGGTGTAGATGGGTGGGCCGCGCGGGCGCGCCCTCGGTGGGTCGGGTGAAGAGGGCGGCGAACGGCTTCAAGTGGTCCGAGGCTTCGAGGACTTCCGCCACTCGCTCCAGCCACAGGGCCACCGGCGCGAGCCTGCCGGTGATCACCGCTCCGGGGACCACCACGGTCAAGGACATCTGGTTGCTGTGCTCGGACTCCACCATCGCGGCGATGTCGACGAGCAGCCCGTCAGGGTTCGACATGACGGACAGGTTAGGACACAGCCGTCGCGGACGCGACACCCACCCCGCACCCCGCACTCGGCGTCCCGGCCGGACGCCCCGTTCCAAGGCGGAACGGTGCGCGAGGAACGGACCGGCGGCCGGCGTGCACAATGATCCCGGTCAGCGGTAGTACAGCACGAAGAGGGCAAGGATGGACAAGCAGCTCATCGAGGTCGGCGCTCAGGGCAGCACCGGTTCGGACAGCGCCACCGTGTGCCCGGAGGTTCCCATCGGACCGAAAGCCCCTCCCCTCACGGACGAAAGCCTCGCCTGCGACCCCCTGCCGGCCTCGCCGCAGTCGGCCCGGGGGGCTGGCCCCGCCGACCAGGCGTGGTGGAACGCCGCGAAGAGCAGCCCCTTGGCGGGCGTGGCCAACGCCGTCCGGGGCGCGCTCAAGAAGAGCGCTCGCGAGCAGCGGACCACCTCGTGGGGCGCCCTGCACGAGCGGACCGGGCACAAGCTGCTGCCCACCCTCAGCCATCTGCAGAAGATCCAGGTCCTGGCCTTGGTGGACCAGCCGACGGCGGCCGGCGAGCCGCTCCTGTCCGTGCTTGTCGCCGACGGGCAGGGCGATTCGCTGCAACTGCACCGCGAGGTGGCACAGAGGCTTGGCCGGGACGTGCCTGCGGATACTCAGGCTCTCCTGGCTCACCTGGAGGGCGAGATCGCCGATCTTCATCGTCGGTGGCAGCAGCGCTGAGCACCCGTCGAGAACGAGACCGTGGGGCTCAGAGGGCGGTCTCGTCAGAGCTTGAACAGTGCGGCATACGGCTGCGTGATCCGCCTCTGCTGTGACCCGAAGTCGACGAGGACCGCGATGTCACTGTCTGCCTCGACACTGATGGCCCGGCCGAGGCCGTACCGGTCGTGCGAGACCCGGTCCCCTACCGCGAACCGCTTGCGCGGTGCTTCGGCACGGACTTTGAAGGGACTGGTGGGCAGGTGGCGCCGGACTACTGATTTCGTCATCCCCTTCAGTATGCAGCGAAAAGCACAAATTGACCCCGCGAGGAAGCCTGAATTCCGCCAGCCCCGAGATGGCGAGCGTCTTTACCCTTTCCGGCTCGGGGCCGACGGTCTGCGCGTGCGCAGGGCGACGCTGAGGCTGCGCCGCTCGCACCGCGCCTCTCCCCCTCGACCCCGACAGTCGGAGTGGACATCAGAAGCATCAACTACCTTGCCAGGATTACTACTTCGCGCTTTGCGGGCAACGAGTGCCCTGCCCTCGGGGCAGGGCTCAAGTGTCTCCGGGGCAAAATTTCCCACCACTGGGAGCCGCGCCCTGCTACTGTCTCCTCAGTTGCAGTAGTGGTTCCCATGAACTTTGTGTGCGCCTGCTGATGTATCGCAGGCGCATTTTTTGTTTCCCGGCTCTTTTCCCGGGTGGGTGCTCATCGCGGCGACTCGGAGCTCGCACTGTGCGGGTTCCGGACAGCCCCTTGAAGGAGATTTCTTTATGGCTAATGGCACTGTGAAGTGGTTCAACGCGGAAAAGGGCTTCGGCTTCATCGAGCAGGAGGGTGGCGGTCCTGACGTGTTCGCCCACTACTCGAACATCAACGCCAACGGCTTCCGTGAGCTGCTCGAGGGCCAGAAGGTCGAGTTCGACGTCACGCAGGGCCAGAAGGGCCCGCAGGCCGAGAACATTCGTCCGCTGTAGTTTTTCTGCCACGGCACCCGCCTAGCAGCAAGGGGCCCGCACCGCGTACATGCCCGGTGCGGGCCTCTCGGCATTGCTCCACGCTCCACCCTGGCCGTTGAGGCCCCCTTGGCTCCGCCACCGGCAGCCGTCCCCCACGCGAGTCGCACAGCGCCGCGTCCGGATCGGCGCCCTGCCGTGACATCTCACGGTTCGAGGTTCTGCGCTCCCGCCCCTTTGCGGTGAGCGCCGACCGCAGGTGACGTGCCGCACGGTTCTACCGTCCACGCCCCACCCCGTCATACTTTTCGGCCCGTCTCCCCGCGGGCTCCGCCGGCGCCTCGCGCTGCGGAGCCTTCCTCGTGACGTGCCGCCCTGAGGAAGGTCTCCCGCATGAACCGCTCCAGTCGCTCCTCGTACCAGAACGCCAACTCCCGCTCCGCCTCGTCCACCCGCTCCGGTGGCGGCACCGGCTCGGGGTCGCGCTCCTCCGGCTCCTCCCGTTCCGGCGGCAGTTCCTTCTACGGCGACCGGCCGTCCGGCGGCCGGAGCAGTCGTCAGGGCTCAGGCCCGCAGGGCGAGTTCGCGATGCCGGTGAGCACCACCCCGGCGCTGCCGCCCGTCGAGTCCTTCGAGGAGCTGGACATGCCGGCGGCGCTGCTGTCGGTGCTGACCCGGCAGGGCGTCACCACGCCGTTCCCGATCCAGGCCGCGACGCTGCCCAACTCGCTGGCCGGCCGCGATGTCCTCGGCCGGGGCCGCACCGGCTCCGGCAAGACCATCGCCTTCGGCCTCGCCGTACTGGCCCGCACCGCCGGGCAGAAGGCCGAACCCCGCCGCCCGCTGGCTCTGATCCTGGTCCCCACCCGGGAGCTCGCGCAGCAGGTCACCGACGCCCTCACCCCCTACGCCCACGCCGTGCGCCTGCGGATGGCAACCCTGGTCGGCGGGATGTCGATCGGCCGCCAGGCCCAGGCACTCAACCGCGGCGCGGAGATCATCGTCGCCACCCCCGGCCGGCTCAAGGACCTGATCCAGCGCGGCGACTGCCAACTGGACGGCGTCGCCGTGACCGTCCTGGACGAGGCCGACCAGATGGCCGACATGGGCTTCCTGCCGCAGGTAACCGAGCTCCTCCAGCAGGTCGCCGAGGGCTGCCAGACCATGCTGTTCTCCGCCACCCTGGACCGCAACGTCGACCGGCTGGTGCGCACCTTCCTCAAGGACCCGGTCACGCACTCGGTGGACCCGTCGGCAGGCGCGGTCAGCACGATGGAGCACCACCTGCTGCACGTGCAGAACAGCGACAAGAACGCCACGATCGCCCACATCGCCTCCCGCGACGGCGGGGTGATCATGTTCATCGACACCAAGCACGGCGCGGACCGCCTGGTGCAGGACCTGCTCGCGAACGGGGTGAAGGCCGCCGCCCTGCACGGCGGCAAGTCCCAACCGGAGCGCACCCGCACCCTGGAGCAGTTCCGCAACGGAGCGGTGACCGCGCTGATCGCCACCAACGTCGCCGCCCGCGGCATCCACGTCGACGGGCTCGACCTGGTCGTCAACCTGGCTCCGCCGAGCGACCACAAGGACTACCTGCACCGGGCCGGCCGCACCGCCCGCGCGGGCGAGTCCGGCACCGTCGTCACCCTGGTGCTGCCCAACCAGCGCCGCGAGATGGCCCGCATGATGACCACGGCCGCCATCACCCCCGAATCCACCCGGGTGCACTCCACCGACGAGGAACTGGCGCGCATCACCGGTGCCCGGGTGCCCACCGGCATCCCGACAGTGATCGTTGTCCCCGTCGTCGAGCGGGCGAGCCGCAGCGCGTCCACGAGCCGCAACCGCAACCGTCGCCGCCCCTCCACCGGCCGCCACCCGCAGACCGTGACCAGCCGTCAGGCAGCACCCGTCGCCCTCGCCGCATAGTCGGACGGGTGTGCCCCGCTCCACGCGGAGCGGGGCACACCCACATCTCCGAGGAAAGCGCCACCACCTGGGCGACCGTACCCACGCCCTGGCACTGCCGCACTCCCCTGCCTGATGTCCCGGGCCGCCACCCGCGGCCCGGGACGCCGCCGTCACCGGCGGGACCGACACGAAGGAACCCGCCTGTGAGCATCACCCTCGAACGCCCGACCACCACCGCCACAGCCACGGTCGGCGACCTCATGAACCACACCGAGCTGCAGATCAGCGATGACGCCACGGCCGACACGGCCATGGACATCCTGCTCAGCTCCGGCGCGAACCACCTCCTGGTCCGCGACGAGGACGGCCGCTGCGCCGGCCTGCTGACCCGCCTGCACCTCGCCCCGTTCCAGGCCCGCTCCTGGTACACCGAACGCACCCCGGTCCGCGACATCCTCCACGACCGCGCCCCGTTTGCCACCGCCGACATGCCCGCAGCAACCGCCGTCGCCGCCATGCGCGCCCGCGGCCTCGACGCATGGCCGGTCATCGACCACGACGGCCACGCCATCGGCCTGCTCACCGCATAGGAACACACCGCCCTCGGACCCGGGGGCAGCACGCCCCCGGTGCTCCCGCCGAAGCGGCCCGTCACCAGAGAGGCATCCGTCGTCGGGCCCCGCCACTGTCTGACCGGCCTGCGCAGTGCGACCGCGTGTACTCCGCTCGCTGCCTCGTACCCGCCGGCTGCCCGGGATCTGTCTCAGCCGACATGGTTTCCGCCTCTTGGCGGTCAAACAGCCGTGCCTGGGTTGAGGGGCGCAGGGCTGGGCACATCAGCCGGGTAGACCGGGCCACGACGATCCAGAAACCAGGGTGAACCTGATGGACACGATGAGCGTCAACGTCGCCACCGCCCGCTCCACCGCCTGCGTCGCGGGAGCACGCGAGAGCACCAGTGCGAAGCCAACCCGGACAGACAGCATCGAGGTAGCCGTCCACGACCCCAGCCCGCAGGCGCCGCGCATGCGCACACCCGACCTGAACGGCAGCGCCGGCGGCTTCGGCTGGCCCATGGTCAACAGCCTCGCCTGCACCACCACGGTGACCCCCCGGCTGTTCGGCGGAAAGACGGTAACCGTCTTCCTCGCCCGGTAGACCAAGGTGGCGGCTGGGGCCTGGCAGTAACGAACCCTGCCGCTGGTGCCCGGCGCCCGGGCCGTCTCAGCGCCCCGGGTCTGACCCCGTCTTCATGCCAGCGCAGGCGCTCGGGTCAAGGGAAGGCGGCCGTGGGCTGTCAGCGCCGTGCACTGAGCTCCTCGTGATACCGACAGCTGGATCGGGCGGTCAGGTACAGAGGGTCGGGCAGATTGGCACCGTTGGGCGCTCGGCGGGAGCCCGAGCGATCCGGCCCTCATGGGACGGCGGCCCGCCGGTGGGCGCGCGGGGGGGGGGGGGGGGGGGGCACGCGTCATGTACCCGGGCAGAACCGTAGCGGAAGGACGGCCCCCGGTGTGAACCCCAGGGGTCGGCAGGCCGGGCTGCCGCAGGCGGCCCCGCAGCGGTCCTCGTGACCGCGGGCGCGCTGGTGAGCGGCGGTGACGGTGGACCGCGGCGGGCCTGCGGCCGGTGTGCCTGGCGGTGAGTGCCTGCTGCTCACCGCGGACCGCTCACGGCCGGGCGAGCCGCAGGGTCAGGTGTCGGCGTCGGGAGACTGCCCGGCCGGGCGGCCTTCGCGGAGCTGTTCGTTGATGCGCAGGGCTTCTTCGAGCTGGTCTTCGAGGATGATGATGCGGCAGGCGGCGTCGACGGCGGTGCCCTCGTCGACGAGATCGCGGGCGCGCATCGCGATCCGCAGCTGGTAGCGGGAGAAACGGCGGTGGCCGCCCTCTGAGCGCAGCGGGGTGATCAGGCCGTGCTCGCCCAGGGTGCGCAGGAAGCCGGCGGTGGTGCCGGTCATCTCGGCGGCGCGGCCCATGGTGTAGGCGGGGTAGTCGTCGTCATCGAACGAGCTGACGGCGTCGGGGGTGGTGGGTCGGTTGATGGTCGTGGTCACTGCACCTCTTCGAATCCGGTTTCCGGGGACGCGTGGAGGGGCCCCGGCGCCATTGCGGCTCCGGGGCCCCGAAGGGGAACAACACACCATCTACCGGCCCTGGGCCGGTCCTTGGGTCCGCACTGCCCCATCGGATGGAGCGTGCGGGGATCGCGTATGCGTGACCGGAAACCACCAACCTTCATCACGTGGGGTCTGCGGTGTCCGCCCGGACGAGAACTGCTCATCTCACGGGCCGGGCAATCCTGATGGCGCTTGCGCCCTCCGTTTCATCCTCAACATCACTGACAACTGCTGGTACTGCGATTCACATCGGTACTGCGTACTGCTGTGGTGTCCGAACCGGCCCACCTGCCGACAGTCAGCCCCGTCGCCTGCCCTGCTCAACCTTCGTGGCTTGGAACCCCACTGCCGGACCTCCCGGTACGCGCGCCCGCAGCACGGCGCCTTTACCGAGATCCCACGCACCCCGAAAACTGGTGACTGCGGTCCCACTTCACCTGCTCGTACCGCAACTGCTTCCTACGCGGTACGCCTGCTGGTTGCCCCTGATCACTGCGGGCCACCCGGGTGCGGTTGCCAGTGCCGTCGCCGTACTGCACCAAACCTGGCTCCGGAACTCCGCGCCCGCACCGAGACTTCTTCACCTCTACCGCCAGTTCGTGTCTGGCGGGCCCTGCTGACTGCTTGCTACGAGAGAAACACTAACCACACCCCGCGCCAATGTCTACTCCGGGCAGCACAGATTTTGCCTTGTTCGAAGGGCAGCTACCCTTGCGGACCGCATGCAGGAGTTGCGCCACCTCCCGGACCAGGCAAGAACGAGCAGACGGGTGAAATCGCAGGAGGCCCCCGGCACGGCGGCCGCTCGCACGCACGCTTCCCCTGCGCCCAGGCTTCCCCGCCGGCCGCCCCGGCCGAAGCCGTCCACGAGCAGGACGAACACGCCCTACGCCGCCTGCCGGCCCGCGTCGCCGACCTGACCGACTGAGCCCTCCAGGGCCGGGACGCTGTCCTGGCCGATTCCGCCGCTCAGGCGCACCCGGGCACTGAAGGCGTTCCGCCGCTCGGCACAGGCATGGGATACGGCGCGGCCCGCGCCTCTCCGGTCTGAGCCAGTGCGGTCCGGCGGAGACCCGGCCGCAGCGGAGCAGCTCGCGCCCGGGCGGGCCTCGGCGTTGCGCGGGCGGAGCGGTCGCCGCCGCTTTCGCCACGGCGATGGCCGGCGGGTTCACCCGCCGCTTGCCTGCCTACGGGGGCGGCCCAGCTGTTCGTTGGTACGCCGGGCGCTGTCGAGCTGGTCTTCGAGGATGATGATGCGGCAGGCGGCGCCGACGGCAGTTCCCTGGTCGACGAGGTCGCGGGCGCGTATCGCGATCCGCAACTGGCGACGGGAGAATCGGCGATGGCCGCCGCCGGAGCGCACAGGGGTGATCAGGCCGTGCTCGCCGAGGGCGCGCAGGAAGCCGGGGGTGGTGCCGGTCATCTCGGCGGCGCAGCCCGTGGTGTAGGCGGCGTAGTCGTCATCGTCGAAGCGGCCGACCGGGCCGTGAGGTCCGGTAGTGCGGTGGATGGTGGTCACTGCACCTCTTCATATGAGATTCGGGTTCATATGGGGGCCGGGACGCGGGAGGGGGGGGGGGGGGGGCGGGGGCTACCGGCCCTGGGCCGGTCCTTGTGTCCGCAACTCCTCGGGGGAGGAGGATCGCGGGGCTCGCAAATGCGTGACCGGAAACCACCAACCTTCGTACCTTGAGGGGTCTGCGGTGTCCGCCCGGACAACAACAACCGGGCGATCCTGATGGCGCTAGCGCCCTCCGTCTCTTCCTCTACAGCACTGAACATCTTGCGAACTGCTGGCACTGCACCTGCGGGTACTACGTGATTCACACCTGTACTGCTTGGTACCGCGAACTGCATTGGTACCGCTGCGGTGTCCGTGAAGGCCCACCACCTGTCCGGCAGCCAGCCCCGTCGCCTGCCCTGCTCAACCTGCTTGGCTTAGAACCCCACTGCCCGGACCGTCCAGCACGCGCGCCCGCAGCCGGCGCCTTTGCTCAGACCTCGCACACCTCAACCACCGGTGACTGCGACCCAACTTCAACTGCTGTACTGCAACTACTGCGGTACCGCCTGGTGGTGGCCCCTGATCACTGCGGGCCACCCGGCCCGGCCGCCAGTCCCGTCGCCGTACTGCATCTGCGTTGGCTTCGAGGCTCTGCTGCCGCACCGCTCTTTTGCGTCACCGCCTCGCGCCCACCTGCTCGGCGCGTCCTGCATCTGTACTTGCTGCGGTACCGCCTGGTGGTGGCCCCTGATCACTGCGGGCCACCCGGCCCGGCCGCCAGCCCTGTCGCCGTACTGCACCAACCCTGGCTTCAGGACTCCACAACCGCACCGAGACTTGCGAACTTTCTTACTGCTCCCGCCAGTTCGTGCCTGGCGGGCCATTCCGACTGCTTGCTACGAGAGAAACACTAACCACACCCCGCAGCAATGTCTACTCTGCTCGGCATAGATTTTTCGGTGTTCGAAGGGGAGGTAGCCTGCGGCCCGCACATAGAAGCAACCCACGCCCCGGCCGACCAGGGACAACGAGCAGACGGGTGACCATGGAAGACGCGCAGAACGTGGCGACGGCTCGCACACCCGTCCCCCACACGCAGGCATCCCTGCTGACCGCCCTCGCGGAGGCCGTCCACGACCGAGACGAGCGCGCCCTGCGCCGGCTCCTGGCCCGCTTCGCCGAACAGGCCACCCTCACCGACCTCCCCGCCCTGCGCCGAGCACTCCAGCCCCACGTCCGCTTCGGGGAGCGGTCCGTGTCCCCGTAGCCGCCGTCAGCAAGCCCCTCGGCCAGGACTCCCGGCGCCTTCACGAGGAAGGGGCTCGCTCCTGATCAGGTCGGCGAGGCAGGCGAGCTCCTGGCGAAGGCCGTCCAGCCGGGCGAGGCGGGCGTCCAGCGCGGCGATCGCCGCACCCGATTCACGCCGCATCCGCAGCCCGACCTGCACGAGCTGACCCTGCAGCCGCTCCCATCGCTCCCATCGCTCCCGGGCACCCTCGTCCGGCACGACGGTACCCGGCGTCGTGGTGTCAGGTGCGGCGGTGGTTGCTGTCATCGCGGAGCTGGTCCGTGTGCTGGTTGAGCGTGTCGAGTTGGGTGCCGAGATGAGGGTGGCCGGCCTCGATGTAGGAGCGCATGGGGGCCAGGGGGCCGATGAGTTCGGCGGGATCGGTCGAGGCGAGCGCGGTGCGCAGGGCGGCCAGGCCGGGGCGGGCGGCGGGGGCCAGGTCGGTGAGGGCGGCGATCTGAGCAGCGAGGATGCGCAGGTCGGCAGCGTTGTCGCGGGCCCAGGCGGTGACGGTGCGCTCGGCCGCGCGGCGGTCGCGGACGGCCTTCACCCGCTCGACGCCGGTGGCCGGCGTCCGGCGGGTGTCGGCGGGGGTGGGTCGCAGGCGCTGGTAGCGGGTCTCGGCGGCCTGCCGGCTGGCGACCCCCATCGGCTGGGCGAGGTCTGCCCATGTCGCCCCGGCGTCCCGGGCGCTCTCCCGGGGCGCCCTCCCGCCCTGCCCGGTAGAGGGAGCGCCGTCCCCACCTACCTGTCTGAGGCACGCGACTGCCGGAACGCGCGCACACCTCACCTGCTACGTTGCCGTGTTGGGGTCAGAGGGCTGCGTTCACGGGCGTCGTAGGCGTGGGGTGGGGCAGTAGCGCGTGCCGCCTTCGAGTGCAACAGTTAGCCCGGGGGCGATCTCGGTGAAGCCCGCGTCGCGGACCACCGGCAGGTGACCCGCCGTCAGTTCGGCCCAGTCCTCCTTGGCGGCGGTCCGGACCGCGAGCCGGAAGCCCGTCTCGGCCCACTCCTTGCGCTGCGCGTCGTCCAGCCGCCACCAGGCGAGCTGGGCGGCGTGGCCGGTCTGCGCCATGGTCTTGCCCGCGCTCATCTCCAGCTCCGGGTTCAGCCAGAGCACCGGCACCCCCGGCTCGACCGGGCCAGGCTCTGCGGGGTCGTCCAGGTCGGTACCGGAGACCTGGAGCTTGGCCAGCTCCTTCGGCCAACCGTCCAGCGGGACCGGCGGGAAGACCCGGACCTCGGCGGACGCCCCGGTGACCGTGATCCCGGGCAGCTCGTTGGCCTTGCGCCACTCACCACCCCGGGCCCGCCGGACCACCTTGCGGATCCGGGCGTCCTCCCAGGCGGCCACCCGCTCCGCCCACTCCCCCTCGGGCTCGGTCACCCGGGGGTCGGCGAGCAGCGTGAGCACCGCCCGCGCCGAGGTCTCCAACGCGTCGGTACGGGCCGGGGGTTCGGCCTTCTCCAGCCGGACCAGCAGCGGCAGCACGTACTGCGGCTGCTCGTCGCGCGGGTCGGAGGCGGCCGGGGTGCTGGGAGCGGTGAAAGGAGACGTGGTCACCACACCAGGATGCCAGCAGCCCGGCCGTGCCCTGACAGCTGCCCAGATCAGCGCCGGTAGCCCCGGCCCGACTCGCGCTCCTCGGCGTCCTCGTAGGTGAGGAACCAGCCCTCCGGGTGGGTGGCGGCCAGCAGTTGGTCGGTCCGGTCGGCCGCGTCCAGGTCGGGGTCGCCCTGCTCCTCGGGGCCGTACACCCCGAACAGCTCGTCGGCGCAGCCGTCCCAGTCGTAGTCGTACAGGTCGACCGGCAGGTCGCCCATCATGTCGGCGACCGCCTGGGGCTGGGCGCCGAGCAACTCCCGGGCGTCCACCAGGGCCAGCCGGAGCGCCAGTTCCTCGGCCAGGCAGCGCGGCAGCGGCCACTCGCCGAGCGCCAGGTCGTCGGCCAGGTCGTCGAAGGTGCGGGCGATCGAACGGCGCCAGCCCCGGTGCAGGTTCCAGGTCCGGCGGGGCAGCCGGGCCAGCACGGCCCAGTCCGCCTCCTCCTCGTCGGTGACCGGGTCGCCCTCGTGCTCGTCCAGGTCGTCGTACGCGGCGTCGGCCAGCGTGATCAGCTGGGTGTGCAGCAGACACGCGGTCCGTGGCGTCAGGGTCCAGTCCCCGGTGCCGCCGCCCTCCTCCTCGTCCAGGTCGAGCGGGAACAGCTCGGCGAAGTCCGGCGCGAAGTCGTCGGTCAGCGCGATCTCCAGCGTGCCGCCCAGTGCCTCCACCCCGGGAATCGCGGCCACCAGCCGGTCCGGGTGCAGCAGCGCGCCGAGTGCCGCGTTCGGGTCCTCGGACACTTCTCGCAGCAGCGCCTCACGCTGCCCGGCCGGGTCCACCCCGGTGAAGTCCAACTCCGCCACGGCAGCGCGCGCGGCTGCCCGCAACGCGTCCCAGTCCGTGATCCGGATACCGAGCACCACTGTCGCCTCGATCTCCTGCGCGCCGGAGTCACCGGAATCCGCCGCCGCACCCGGCCCCTGATGATCGCTTCGCTCGCCCATCTCTCTCCTTGCGTGGGTTTCCCCGGCTTCAGCCCGGGAGGGAAACGCATCCTTGGCCCGGCGGCGCGGAGCGCCGTAGGCCGCTGCGTTGTCAGTGGCGTGTACTAGCTTGATCGCATTGACCGGAGGGGGGCGGGCCGGGTGATCCGTGCGTACAAGTTCCTCATGCGGCCCACCGTTGGCCAGGCACAGGCACTGTCCGAGATGCTGCGGGATCACTGCTCCCTCTACAACGGGGCGTTGCAGGAGCGCCGCGACGCCTATCGGCACGTATCGAAGACGAGCATCGGGTACGGGCAGCAGTCCGCGCAGCTCAAGGAGATCCGGGCGTTCGACCCGGAGCGGCAGGGACGCTGGTCGTTCAGCTCGCAGCAGGCCACCTTGCGCCGTCTTGACAGGGCGTTCGCGGCGTTCTTCCGCCGGGTCAAGTCCGGTGATACGCCCGGGTATCCGCGTTTTCGCGGGGTGAACTGGTTCGACACGGTGGAGTTCCCCAAGGACGGGGACGGCTGCCGCTGGGACTCCACGCCGCACGACCCGACCACCCGCGTGCGCGTCCAAGGCATCGGCCACGTCAAGGTCAAGCAGCACCGGCCCGTGATCGGCGAAGTCAAGACCGTCTCGGTAAAACGCGAGGGCAAGCGCTGGTACGTGGTGCTGACCGCCGAGCAGGAGCAGCCCGAACCACTGCCCGCGACCGGCAGCGCGGTCGGCATCGACCTGGGCATAGCGAACTTCCTCGCCGACTCGAACGGCGCCTTCGTGCCCAACCCGCGTCACGGTCGCAAGGCCGCGGCGAAGCTCGAAACCGCGCAACAGGCGCTCAGTCGGTGCAAGCACCGCAGCAACCGGCGCCGCAAGGCCGTGGCCAAGGTCGCCGCCCTGCATCGCAAGGTACGACGCCAGCGCCTCGACCACGCCCATAAGAACGCCCTCGCCCTGGTCCGCGCGCACGACCTGATAGCGCACGAAGACCTCAGGATCCGCAACATGACCCGGTCGCCCGCGCCGAAACCAGACCCCGATCAGCCCGGCGTATTCCTGCCCAACGGGGCCGCCGCGAAAGCCGGGCTCAACCGCTCGATTGCCGACGCCGGATGGGGGGTGTTCCTGACGATCCTGCACGCCAAGGCTGAGAGCGCCGGACGGGAAGTCATCGCCGTGGACCCCCGCAACACTTCCCGGACCTGCCCCGGATGCGGGCACGTCTCGGCGGAGAACCGGCCCACMCARGARARGTTCCACTGCGTCARCTGCGGCCACCGCGCGCACGCCGACACAGTAGGGGCTCTCAACGTCCTGCGGGCCGGGCTGGCCCGCCGCGACGCCCGGAAGGGTTAGCGAGAAGCCCCCTCGTTCACGAGGGGGAGTAGTCACGGGACAAGGTTTACAGACAGTTCGCGAGCGAGTCCACCGGCTTGGCACCGCTTCGAACGGCAGGATGACCGCATGAGCAACCTTGACGAGTACGGCGGCGGGCAGGGCCCGAGCGCCGATGTGTTGGTGGTCACAACCAACGACGTGCCCGGGTACCGGGTGGACCGGGTGATCGGCGAGGTCTTCGGCCTTACCGTGCGCAGCCGTCACATCGGTACCCAGATCGGCGCCTCGTTCAAGTCGATGCTGGGCGGCGAGCTCAAGGGGCTCACCAAGACGCTGGTCGAATCGCGGAACCAGGCGATGGAGCGGCTGGTCGAGCAGGCCAGGGCGCGCGGCGGGAACGCGGTGCTGATGATGCGCTTCGACGTGACCGAGGCGGCGGATCTGGGCACCGAGATCTGCGCGTACGGCACGGCCGTGGTGATCTCGCCCGTGCAGTAGGGAACACGGCCGTCAAGGCCGATGTTTCATGGGCGTGACTGTTTACGATGCAACGACCGACGTGGATGTCGTGGTGATCGGCGCCGGGCAGGCGGGCTTGTCCGCCGCCTATCACCTGCGGCGGCGCGGTCTCGCGCCGTACGCGGACTTCGTGGTGCTGGACGCCGACGACGCCCCGGGCGGGGCGTGGGCGCACCGCTCGCCCTCGCTCCGGATGGCCACCGTGCACGGCTTCCACGACCTGCCCGACTTCGAACTCCCGCCGCCCGACCCGGCCGCCCCGGCCCGCGAGGTGGTGCCCGGCTACTTCGCCGCGTACGAGGCGAAGCACGCGCTGCCGGTGGTCCGGCCGGTCCGGGTACGGTCCGTCAGTTCCCGCCCGGACGGGCGGCTGCTGATCGCCACCGACGCGGGCGACTGGACGGCCCGGGCGCTGATCAACGCGACCGGCACCTGGAGCCGGCCGTTCCTGCCCTACTACCCGGGCCGGTTCACCGGCCGTCAGCTGCACTACGCCGACTACCGGGGCCCGGCGGAGTTCGCCGGGCAGCGGGTCCTGGTGGTCGGCGGCGGGGCCTCGGCGATCCAGGTGCTCTCCGAGGTCGCCGAAGTCGCCGAGACGGTCTGGGTGACCCGGCGTGAACCCGTCTACCGGGACGGCCCGTTCACCGAGGAGTCCGGCCGGGCGGCGGTCGCCCTGGTCGAGCAGCGGGTCCGGCAGGGGCTGCCGGTACGCAGTGTGGTGAGCGTCACCGGGCTCGGCCCCTCGGTCGCCTACCGCCGCGCCGAGGAGCTCGGCGCGCTGCACCGCCGCCCGATGTTCGACCGCCTGACGGAGCGTGGCGTCGCCTGGGGCGACCAGGAGTTGGCGGTGGACGCGATCGTCTGGGCCACCGGCTTCCGCCCCGAGGTCGGCCACCTGGCGCCGCTCGGCCTGCGCTCCAACGGCGGCGGCATCCGGATCGACGGCACCCGGGCCGTCGACGACCCGCGCGTCCACCTGGTCGGCTACGGCCCGTCCGCCTCCACCATCGGCGCCAACCGGGCCGGCCGGGCGGCCGTCAACGAGATCGTCAAACTGCTCGGCGCCCCGGTTCTCGTCTAACGGTCGTAGTCGACGGTGACCTTGTCCGACACCGGCCGCGCCTGACAGGTCAGCACGTACCCGGCCGCGAGCTCCTTCTCCTCCAGCGCGAAGTTCCGCCGCATGCTCACCTCGCCCTCGGTGACCAGCGCCCGGCAGGTGCCGCAGACGCCGCCCTTGCAGGCGAACGGCAGGTCGGGGCGGGAGCGCTGGGCGCCGTCCAGGATCGACCGGTCGCGCGGCAGCGCCAGGGTGCCGGAGCGGCCGTCCAGCACCACCGTCACCTCGGAGCGCTCGCCGTCCGGCTGCTCGGGCGCGCGCGCGGCGACCGGCTCGTCCTCGGCGTGGAACAGCTCCTGGTGCACCCGGTCGGCGGGCACCCCCAGCTCGGCCAGCAGCTCCTTGGCCCCGAGCACCATGCCGTACGGGCCGCACAGCCACCAGTGGTCCACCTCGGGCACGTCCAGCAACGCGCCGAACAGCGCCCGCACCCGGTCCGCGTCCAGCCGGCCGCTGAGCAGCTCGGCGTCCCTGGTCTCCCGGGAGAGCACGTGCAGCAGCTGGAACCGGCCGAGGTGAGTGTCCTTCAGATCGGCCAGCTCGTCGGCGAACATCACCGTGTCGCTGCTCCGGTTCCCGTACACCAGCACCACCTCGGACTCGCCGTCGGCCAGCACCGAGGCGGCGATCGAGAGCATCGGCGTGACCCCGGAACCGGCGGCCAGCAGCACGTGCGTACCGGGCACCGACAGGTCCGGGGTGAACAGGCCGATCGGCGGCATCACCTCCATGCTGTCGCCGACCCGGGCCTCCCGGACCAGCCAGCGGGAGAACAGCCCGCCCGGCACCTCCCGGACCGCGATCCGCAGCGCCCCGCCCACCGGCGCGCAGATCGAGTACGAGCGCCGCTCGTCCACGCCGTCCACGATCCGACGCAGCGTCAGGGTCTGGCCGGGCCGGAAGGCGTACGCCTCGGCCTGCTCGGCCGGCACCTCGAAGGTGACCGCGACGGCGTCCTCGCAGAGCGGCTCCAGCGCCGCGATCCGCAGCTCCTGGAAGGTGAGCCGACGGGAGGTCGTGGTGGTCACTAGATCTCCTTGATCCGTTCGAAGGGCTCCCGGCACTCGCGGCAGCGCCAGAGCGCCTTGCAGGAGGTGGAGCCGAACCTGGACAGTTCCTCGGTGTCCTGGCTGCCGCACTGCGGGCAGGGCACCGCGAGCCTGGTCCGGCCCAGTTGCAGCAGGTCGGTGTGCACCGGCGGGGCGATGCCCGCCTCGGCCAGCTTGCGCTTACCGGCCTCGGTGATCAGGTCGGTGCTCCACGGCGGGTCCAGCCGGAGCCGGATCTCCACCTGGGCCCAGCCCGCCGCCCGCAGCCGGCCCGCCACGTCGGCGGCCATCTCGGCGACGGCCGGGCAGCCGGAGTAGGTCGGGGTGAGCCAGGCGGTCACCGCCGGGCCCTCCTCCGACACCTCGGCCAGCACGCCGAGTTCGGCCAGGGTGAGCATCGGCAGCTCGGGGTCGGGGACGGCGGCTGCCACCTCCCAGGCCGAGGGCGCGATGGTCACCATGACGCCCCCGGGTGTGCCCGGGCCACCACCTGGAGCTCGGCCAGCAGCAGGCCGAGCGCCTCGGTGTGCACGCCGTCCCGGCCCGCCCGGCCCCCGACCCGGGCCATCGGGGCCGCCGCCGGCACGGCCAGACCGGCCCCGGTGATCACCTCGGCCAGCTCGGCCAGCACCGGCTCGCGCAGCCCGGCCGGGTCGACGCCGAGCCGCAGCTCGACCTGATCGGCCGTGAACAGCTCGTCCAGCAGCGGCCAGACCGCCTCGAGCCCGGCCTGCATCCGCTCGGTGGAGTACGCCGTACCGTCACCGAGCCGCAGCGTCCAGGCGGCGGCGTACTCGCGGTGGTAGGCCAGCTCCTTGACGCCCCGGGCCGCGACCGCCGCGAGCACCGGGTCGACGTGCGTGCTCAGCCGCTCGTACAGCGCGTGCCGGGCGGTGGCGAACAGCAGCAGCCGGGCCACGGTGTGCCCGAAGTCGCCGTTCGGTACCTCCGCCAGGCGGACGTTGCGGAACTCGTGCGCCTCGCGCCAGTACGCCAGGTCGTCCTCGGTCCGCTCGGTGCCGTCCAGCTGGCCGGAGCGGGTGAGCAGCTGCCGGGCCTGGCCGAGCAGGTCGAGGCCGAGGTTGGCGAGCGCCACCTCCTCCTCCAGCTCGGGCGCCCGGGTGCACCACTCGATCAGCCGCTGGGACAGGATCAGCGTGTCGTCGCCGAGCATCAGGCAGTACGCCGCCAGGTCGGCCGCGTCCACCCCCGCCGGGGCCGCCCGGTCCACGCCGAGCAGCGGGTCGGCGAAGCCGGTGCCGTACGCCCAGCGGGCCTCGCCTTCCGGGCCGTGGTCGGCCTCGGCGAGGCTCAGATACACGTGGTCGTCACTCATGGCAGGTGCTCCCCGTCAGATGTGCGGGACATCCTCGGGGATGTCGTAGAAGGTCGGGTGCCGGTAGACCTTGTCCCCGCTGGGGGCGAAGAACGGGTCCTGCTCGTCGGGGGTGGAGGCGGTGATCGCGGTGGACGGGACCACCCAGAGGCTGACGCCTTCGTTCCGCCGGGTGTAGAGGTCGCGGGCGGCGAGCAGCGCCATCCGGTCGTCGGCGGCGTGCAGCGAGCCCACGTGCACGTGGTTCAGCCCGCGCCGGGGGCGGACGAAGACCTCGTACAGGGGCCAGTCGGCCTTGCTCATCGGTTGCGCTCCTTCTCCGCGTGGGCCAGTGCGGCTTCGCGCACCCAGGCACCGTCCTCGTGGGCGGCCCGGCGGCGCTCGATCCGCTCCGCGTTGCACGGGCCCTGACCCTTGATCACCTGCTTGAGCTCGGACCAGTCCGGCTCGCCGAACGTCCAGCTGCCGCGCTCCTCGTCCCAGCTCAGCTCCGGGTCGGGGAGCGTGACGCCGAGGTGCTGCGCCTGCGGGACCGTCATGTCGACAAATCGCTGCCGCAGCTCGTCGTTGGTGTGCCGCTTGATCCGCCAGGCCATCGACTGCGCCGTGTTCGGCGAGTCGCCGTCCGGCGGGCCGAACATCATCAGCGACGGCCACCACCAGCGGTCCACCGCGTCCTGCACCATCGCGCGCTGGCCCTCGGTGCCGCGCATCATCGTCATCAGCAGCTCGAAACCCTGCCGCTGGTGGAACGACTCCTCCTTGCAGACCCGCACCATCGCCCGGGCGTAGGGCCCGTACGAGCAGCGGCAGAGCGGCACCTGGTTGCAGATCGCCGCACCGTCCACCAGCCAGCCGATCACGCCGACGTCGGCGAAGCTCAGCGTCGGGTAGTTGAAGATCGAGGAGTACTTCTGCCGCCCCGAGATCAGCTTCTCGGTCAGCTCGGCCCGGTCCACCCCGAGCGTCTCGGCCGCCGCGTAGAGGTAGAGCCCGTGGCCCGCCTCGTCCTGCGCCTTGGCCAGCAGGATCGCCTTCCGCCGCAGCGAAGGCGCCCTGGTCAGCCAGGCACCCTCCGGCTGCATGCCGATGATCTCGGAGTGCGCGTGCTGCGCGATCTGCCGCACCAGCGTGGCCCGGTACGCCTCGGGCATCCAGTCCCGCGGCTCCACCCGCTGCTCGGCCGCCACCACCGCGTCGAACCGACCCTCCAGGGCCTCCACCGTTTCGGACACCGTCACCGCACTCGCCTCCCGACTGACCGTTCGGTCGGTACCATTGTGTAGCCGGGACCTCACCCCTGACAAGAGCGGACCCGCAGGTGTGCAATCCTCTGGTCGCGTCCTGATCCCGGGCGCGGACGGGGGACGCTCATGCGACACGGACTTCGCGCTGCCTTCGGGGCGGCGGCACTGCTGATCACAGCTACAACGGGTTGTACGAGTGGGGGCGGGAGCTCCGCGCCACCGTCCGCCTCCCGCGCGCCCGCCTCGGCCGCTGCACCGACTCCCTCACCGCCGGATCTGACCGAGGTCATCAACGCGGCCCGTACCACCGTGCTGACGAAGGACGCTGCGGGCGCCTACGCCCCCGGCCCCCAGGGCCTGATGCTGGTCGAGGCCTGGTCGACCGGCGCCGCCTTCGCCTGGGAGACCAACGATCAGCGGCTGTGCACGGCGACGGCAGGCAGGATCGCGATCCGGGAGCGGGCCTGCGGCAAGCCACCGGCCACTTCCCCCGGCAGCGTCCACTCGCTCCACGCCCTGTTCACCGA
Source organism: Kitasatospora sp. P5_F3 (assembly GCF_054049135.1). NCBI lineage: Bacteria > Bacillati > Actinomycetota > Actinomycetes > Kitasatosporales > Streptomycetaceae > Kitasatospora > Kitasatospora sp. P5_F3. Next base: position 96,787 of record NZ_JBFUMY010000032.1, read on the forward strand.
CGGGTGGGTACGTATGCTCGGCGTCGACCACGCGGAATTGACCTCCGCGACCTGCGGCGGAGAGCCCCTCAAGGTCACCAGGGTCGGCACTGTCACGAGCGGGCCCCGGACGCTGTACGCCGTATGGTTCCCCGACTACACGCAGGGCAGCATGACTCTGTCCGTACGCCACGACGGGACGACGTCGGAGGCCGCTTTTCTGCTCGGACACGTCGGCGACCGAACCTGCGCCGCGAACTCCTGAGCAGCACACCTGACCAGGGCCGGAGCCGGTGGGGTCACCGGCGCCGGCCCTTGGGGTCTACTGGCGTTCGCGGAGGCGGGGCAGGGGGACGGCCAGGAGGGCGGCCAGCAGCGCTATCCGGGGGGCGAGCTGGTCGGTGCGGATGTGTTCGTGGCGGGCGTGCGGGCCGGCTCCGACTGCGCCGAGGCCGTCGAGGGTGGGGAGGCCCCGGGCGCCGGCGATGTTGGTGTCGCCCGCGCCGCCGGCCGGGGCACCGTCGAGGTTCTGTCCGAGGGCTGCGGCCAGTGAACGGACGTGCCGGAGCAGCGGGTTGGCGGGGCGGACCGGCCAGGTGGGGCGGCTTGAGAGCACCTCGGCGCGGACCTTGGCGCCGGGCCGCAGGGGGGTCAGGTGCGCCAGGTTGTCGAGGGTGCGGCGCTGCGCCTCGGGGGTCGCGAACCGGAGACCGAGCTCGGCCTCGGCCCGGCCCGCGACCACGTTGGCCCGGGTGCCACCGGTGATCCGGCCGGCGTTCAGCTCGGTGCCCGGCTGGTTCACCAGGCCGCGTACCAGGACCAGTTGGTCGACCAGTTCGTCCACCGCCGAGATGCCCAGCGCGGCGTCGTTGCCCGCGTGGGCCTCCCGGCCGGTGACGGTGAGCCGGACCCGACTGCTGCCCCGGCGGGCGGTCTTCAGGCTGCCGTCGGGGTGCGGCGGCTCCAGGCCCAGGACGGCGGCCGCCCCGGCCAGCTGACGCTCCACCAGCTTGCGGCCGTCGGGGCTGCCCAGCTCCTCGTCCGCGACCACCACCAGACGGACCGGCCGGTGCGGCCGCTGCCCCAGGTCGGCGAGCAGCGCGAACGCCCCCTCCACCAGCGCGAGACCGGCCTTCATGTCCAGGACGCCGGGACCGGTCAGCGCACCGTCGCGCTCCTCCACCGGCCAGTCCGCCAGGGTGCCGACCGGCCAGACCGTGTCGTGGTGACCGACCACCAGCAGGGGTGCCAGGCTCTCCTCCCGCCCGGGCCAGTCCATCACCAGATGGTCCCCGGCCTCGTTCGGCACCCGGCGGACCCGGGCGCCGGTGGCGGCGTAGCCCGCGCCCAACTCCTCGGCCAGCGCGTTGAGTCGAGCACTGTCACCGGTCGGCGACTCTATCCGGGCCAGGTCGGCGCAGCGGCTGCCGACGACGCTGCCCAGACTGCGGGCTCTGGAGCGCAGGGTGGACGGCAGGCCGGGCAGCGCGTCGGTGTCCGCGAACGCGACCCCGACGGTGGGCGGGCGAGGAGTGGTGCGGCCGACGGCCTCGGTATGACCGGCGGGCGCGGCGGCCGGTTGGGGGCTCATCGGGCGCCTCCCCGACCGCTGCCTGTACTCAGCGCAGTCTGCGCGAGCGGGGCGAGCGATCCACCCGGCAAGTGCGGCGGTACGGCGGACTCGGCGCGACGGCGGCCTACCCCGTCGGGCAACGGCTGGTGGAGCGACCTCGGGCTGGGCAACATGCGTCCTCCTCGCTCGGTCCGGTGACCCCGGCTCGGCCCGGGGCACCTGGGACGGCGGCTCCCGCGCGCCGGTGCGGACGGGCACCGGGACGGGGGAAGCCGCGAGGTGAGCCTAGAAGATTCGTTCGTTCCCCTGCGAGGTGGCCCGGTGATCTACGCATCGGTGACCGGCGGGAGGCAGCCGCCGCTCTGGGCGCTCCCGGCTCGGGTCTCCCGGGCCGCGCTCACCACCAACGATGGACCTCGGAACGCTTCCGTGCGCTCCGAATCGCGCGCCGGGGCCCGGAAGCACGCCTGATGGGTGATGGCAGGTCAGCCTTTGGTACCAGTCGGGCAGCTGACGCCACCTCGACCGGAGCGGGCGACGCACGGTGAGTTCGTCCAGGTTTGTCCGGAGCCAACGGATCGGCAATGTCAGGAACGGTCAGGGTCAGGGACGTCGAGGCCGAGGGCAGGTCCGAGGCCACTCTCGACGGGGTGCTCGCGGGCTGAATGACAGATATTGAAATCTGTCATCGCTCATGCCATAGTTGAGGCATCCGCTCACGCCTCCCCAGGAGTTCCTCATGAACACCGCCCCCGCCCGCACCCGCCTCGGCAGCACCGGCCCGGAGACCTCCGCGCTCGGCCTCGGCCTGATGGGCATGTCCGACCTGTACGGCCCGGCCGACGAGGCCGAGTCGATCGCCACCGTCCACGCGGCGCTGGACGCCGGCGTGACCCTGATGGACACCGGCGACTTCTACGGCATGGGCCACAACGAGCTGCTGCTGCACGACGCCCTGCGCGGCCGCGACCGCGAGGCGGTGCAGATCAGCGTCAAGTTCGGCGCCCAGCGCGGCCCGGACCGCGGCTGGCTCGGCTACGACGCGAGCCCGGCGGCCACCAAGACCGCCCTCGCGTACACGCTGCGCCGCCTGCGCACCGACTACATCGACGTCTACCGCCCGGCCCGGCTCGACCCGAGCGTGCCGGTCGAGGAGACCGTCGGCGCGATCGCCGACTTGGTCAAGGCCGGGTACGTCCGGCACATCGGCCTCTCCGAGGTCGGCGCCGACACGCTGCGCCGGGCCGCCGCCGTGCACCCGATCAGCGACCTGCAGATCGAGTACTCGCTGCTCTCCCGTGGCATCGAGGCCGAAATCCTGCCCACCGCGCGCGAGTTGGGCATCGGCGTGACCGCGTACGGGGTGCTCTCGCGCGGCCTGCTGAGCGGCCACTGGCAGAGCGACCGGGAGATCGCGGCCACCGACTTCCGCGGCTTCAGCCCGCGCTTCCAGGGCGAGAACCTGACCCACAACCTGACCCTGGTCGAGGCCCTGCGGGCGATCGCCGGGGCCAAGGGCGCCAGTGTCGCCCAGGTCGCCATCGCCTGGGTCGCCTCGCGCGGCTCGGACATCGTGCCGCTGGTCGGCGCCCGCCGCCGGGACCGGCTGGCCGAGGCCCTCGGTTCGCTGGACGTGCAGCTCACCGAGGGCGAGCTGGCGGCCATCGAGGCGGCCGTCCCGGCCGGGTCCGCCGCTGGGGACAGGTACGCTGCGGCACAGATGGCCCACCTCGACAGCGAGCACTGACCCGCCGTCGACCTGACGTCAGCCCGAACCAGAGGAAGACCGTGACCAGCGACAGTGCCCTGACCTCCGAGCAGATCCTCAGCGCCGCCGAGGACGTGCTGCGGCGGTTCGGTCCTGGCAAGGCCACGGTGGTGGACATCGCCCGCGCCCTCGGCGTCAGCCACGGCAGCGTCTACCGGCACTTCCCCAGCAAGGCGGCGCTCCGCGAGGCCGTCACCCAGCGCTGGCTGGACCAGGCGCACCAAGACCTGGCCACCATCAGCACCCAGCCGGGCCCGGCCGCCGAGCGGCTGCACCGCTGGCTGGCCACGCTGTTCGCAGCCAAGCGCCGCAAGGCCCTGGACGACCCCGAGATGTTCGCCACCTACCTCACCCTGGTCGGCGAACTCTCCAGCACCGTCGAGGCGCACATCGACACCCTGGTCACCCAGATCGCCGCCATCCTCGACGACGGCATCCGCCAGGGCGAGTTCCGCCCCACCGACCCCGCCACCACCGCCCGCGCGGTCTTCCAGGCCACCGCCCACTTCCACGACCCGGTCCACGCCACCGAGTGGTCCGACCCGCGCAGCGAGACCGACTTCGAGGCCGTCTGGACTCTCCTGCTCAGCGGCCTCAGCGCCACCGGCTGAGCCGGAAAACCCGGTCGCGCCCGGGCGGGCCCACCGGCGAGGATGGCGCCTCCTACCGAGCCCGAGGAGACGACCATGCGCGCCGCCCACGACAGCCTGCACGGCCTCGCCCTCGGCGACGCCTTCGGCGACCGCTGGTTCCAGGTCGCCCCGGGCGAGGCGGACGTCGAGCTGACCGGCCGTCAACTCCGGCCCGCGCCGTGGCACTGGACCGACGACACCGCGATGGCGCTGGTGCTGTTCCGGCACCTGGGGGCGCACGGTGCGGTGCAACCCGACCTGCTGGCAGGTGAGTTCGCGCTCGAGTACACGGTGAACCCGGGCCGCAAATACGGTCCCTCGATGCACCAGGTACTGCGGCAGATCGACGCCGGCGCCGACTGGCGCACGGTCACGTCGGAGATGTTCGGCGGGCAGGGCTCGTACGGGAACGGGGCCGCGATGCGGGTGGCGCCGCTCGGGGCCTGGTTCGCGGACGACCTCGACCGGGTGGTCGGGCAGGCCCGACTGTCAGCGCTGGTCACGCACTTCAACCCGGAGGCGGTGGCCGGTGCGGTCGCCGTCGCGGTGGCGGCCGCGCTGGCCGTCCGCAGCCGGGGCGGGTCGGCGCCGGAGCGGGCGGACTTCCTCGCCGAGGTCGCCGGATGGCTGCCGGAGAGCGACGTCCGGTCCGGGCTGCGGATCGCGCCCCGGTTCCCGGCCACGACCTCGGTGCGGCATGCCGCCGTGGTGCTCGGGTCGGGGCTGCAGATCTCGGCGCCGGACACCGTGCCGTTCGCCCTCTGGTGCGCCGCAGGGGAATTGGACGACCTGCCGGAGGCGATCTGGCGGACGCTCGGCGGGTGGGGCGACATGGACACCACCTGCGCGATCGCCGCCGGCGTGGTGGCGGCCAGGACCGGGCTGACCCAGGTCCCGGCCGAGTGGTGGCAGGCGGTGGAGCAACTACCGGGTCAGTCCCGGGAGTTGCCGAACACGATCCGGTAGCCGACCAGCAGCACGAAGGCGCCCGCAACGGCGGCGATCCAGGTGGCCGGGTCGTAGAAGCTCGTGGTCACCGGGCGGTCCAGCAGGGACGAGGAGAGCCAGCCCCCGACGAACGAGCCCGCTATCCCGATCAGAGTGGTGACGATCAGTCCGCCCGGGTCGCGGCCGGGCAGGATGAACTTGGCGATGCCCCCGGCAACCAGGCCGAGGATGATCCAGCTGAGAATTCCCGTGACTCCTCCCCACCACAAAAATGGCGGGGCTTCTCGTTACGCCGGGTTAGCGTCGCGACGGGCCAGCCCGGCCCGTTGAAGAACGTTGACGGCTCCCACTGTGTCGGCATGGTCCATGTGGCCGCAGCGTACGCAGTGGAACTTTGCCTGGATAATGCGGTTTTCCGCCGACACGTGCCCGCACTCGGGGAGGGGGCAGGTGCGGGAGGTGTTGCGGGGATCCACGGAAATCATCGTCCGGCCGGCGCTTTCAGCCTTGCCGGTGAGGATCGCGAGGAATACCCCCCAACCCGCGTCGTGGATGCTCTTGTTCAGCCCGGCCTTTGCGGCGGCCCCGTTGGGGAGGAAGGCGCCCGGCCGCCCGGGGTCGGGCTTCGAATTGGGACTGCGGACCATGTTAGAGATCGACAGCTTCTCGTGCGCGATGACGTCGTGGCGGCGCACCAGGCGAAGGGCGGTCTTGTGGGCGTGGTCGAGGCGTTGACGGCGGACCTTGCCGTGCAGCCGGGCGACCTTCTCAACGGCCGTGCGGTGCCTGCGGGTGCGCCGGTCCTTGCGAACGCGAGGGAAGGCAGCGAGGGCACGCTGAGCGTCCGCGAGGGCGTCGGCGTTGTTCCTCCCGAACCTCGGGTTGGGGACGAACTCGCCGTTCGAGTCGGCGAGGAAGTTGGCGATCCCAACGTCGATGCCAACGACGGAACCGGTCGGCGGGAGTGGCTCCGGCTTGACCTGCTCGGCAGTCAGGACGACATACCAGCGCTTGCCCTCGCGCTTGACCGAGACCGTCTTGACCTTTCCGACCACGGGACGGTGCCGGTTAACCTTGACGTGCCCAACGCCCTGGAGACGGACGCGGGTGGCCGGGTTGTGCGGGGTGGAGTCCCACCGGCAGCCATCCCCGTCCTTCGGGAACTCCACCGTGTCGAACCGGCTCGCCCCGCGAAAGCGCGGGTAGCCGGGAGTTCGACCGGCCTTGACCCGTCGGAAGAACGCCTGCATCGCCTTGTCCAGCCGCCGCAGAGTCGCCTGCTGCGAGGAGAACGACCAGCGGCCCTGATGCTCGGGATCGAACGCCCGGATGTCCTTGAGCTGCGCGGACTGCATCCCGTACTTCACGCTCGTCTTCGAGACGTGCCGGTAGGCGTCACGGCGTTCCTGCAACGCCCCGTTGTACAGCGAGCAGTGATCGAGCAACATCTCCCCGAGAGCCTGCACCTGGCCTGCGGTGGGTCGCATGAGGAACTTGTACGCGCGTATCCGCGAAGTCACCCGGCCCACCCCTCTCAGTCGAGGCCAGCAACATAGCTGGCGTCACTGACAAAGCCGACCGAGGCTCCGGGCGCTCCGCGCCTGCGGGCTGAGGATCGCAGTCCCGCCCGGCCTGAACGCCGGGATCCCCGCGAAGATCAAGGGGTGGACAGCACCTGCGCGATCGCCGCCGGCGTGGTGGCGGCCAGGACCGGGCTCGGCCAGGTCCCGGCCGACGGGTGGGGAGCGGTGGAGGAACTGCCGGGTCAGTCCCGGGAGTTGCCGAACACGATCCGGTAACCGACCAGCAGGACGAAGGCGCCCGCGACGGCGGCGATCCAGGTGGCGGGATCATAGAAGCTGGTGGAAACCGGGCGGTCGAGCACCGCCGAGGAGAGCCAGCCTCCGACGAACGAGCCCGCTATCCCGATCAGGGTGGTGACGATCAGTCCGCCCGGGTCCCGGCCCGGGAGGATGAACTTGGCGATGCCCCCGGCGACCAGGCCGAGGATGATCCAGCTGACGATACCCATGATGGTGTTCCTGCCCTTCCCCTCCGCCGCCCATGCGTGTGCGGTCTCGGAGAGCAGGACGCAGGTCGTCGCCCACCCGGTTGCACTGCGCCGGGTGGGCGATCACGTGTTGGGACACGCTTGACGCGACCGCCCCGCACCGTCAGGATCACCCCATGGACACCGGCACCACTCTCGTCTGCCGCCTGCACGTCGATCTGCGACGCCAGGCGAGCGACATGTGTGCCTGCTGACGGTTCCACCTCGTTCCCTGTGACCACTGCCAGGGCCTGAGCCGCAGCGTCGGCTCCGCTCCACCGCCATCCCTTTCGCTCGGCCGTCACGTGCTGCCGCACGTCTGCCGGTCCGCTTCGGCCACCCGAGGACCCGTCATGAGCCTTGACCTCGCCACCCCTTCGAGCACCGCGCCTGCCGCTCTCTCCCCCGCCGCGCTGCGGGAGATCGTCCAGGCGGCGGCCGACCACCCGGGCGACTGGCTGCCTCGGGTCCGGCTCTCCGCCGAGGAACGCTGGTACGAGCGGCTGAGCCTGACCGAGGACCACGAGGTCTGGCTGATCAGCTGGCTGCCCGGCCAGTCGACCGGCTTCCACGACCACGGGGGCTCCCGGGGCGCCTTCACGGTGGCACTCGGCGAGCTGGAGGAGCTCTCCCTCGGCGGGCCCGAACAGGGCCTGCTGGTACGGAGGTTGGCACCGGGCTCGGTGCGATCCTTCGGCCCCGAGTACCTGCACGACGTACGGAACACCACGACCGGACCCGCCGTCACCATCCACGCGTACTCGCCGCCCCTGAGCGAGATGGCCAGGTACGAACTGCGGGCCGGCGGTCTGATCCAGACCGCCTCGGAGCGAGCGGAGCAGTGGACATGAGCGGCATCGACGAACTGGTGGAGCGTTCCCGCGAGGGCGTGCACCGGCCGGGCCCGGCGGAGGCGTACCGGGCGGCGGCGGAAGGCGCGCTGTTGGTGGACATCCGGCCGGTCGGGCAGCGGGCCAGGGAGGGCGAGATCCCCGGCGCGCTGCTGATCGAGCGGAACGTGCTGGAGTGGCGGCTGGACCCGACGGGCAGTCACCGCATCCCGCAGGCCACCGGACCGGACCTGGCAGTGATCGTGCTCTGCTCCGGCGGCTACGCCTCCAGCCTGGCGGCGGCCGCCCTGCGGGAGATCGGACTGCTCCGGGCCACCGACCTGGACGGCGGCTTCGTGGCCTGGGCGGCCGCCGGTCTGCCGACCCGGCCGGGTGGCCAACCGTCCTACGACGAGGTGCAGCTGACCCGAAGTGACGGGATTGGTGAAGATCCGACCGACCGGTGAGGTTTGCCGCCATCCTGACCCGGGCAGGCCATAACGTCTTCAAGATCCGTACCGACCGACCTGTCTGACCCAGCGGCACCGGACGCCACCGGCGCCCSGGGGCCGGACGACCCGACCGAGGACCCTGACGTGATCAGATTCGACGGCGCAGCCAAGCGCCACCCCGACGGCACGGTTGCCGTCGAAGGGCTGGACCTGGATGTGCCCGCCGGCCAGATAACCGTGCTGGTCGGCCCGTCCGGGTGCGGTAAGACCACCCTGCTGCGGATGGTCAACCGGATGGTCGAGCCGACCGGCGGCCGGGTGCTGCTGGATGGCACCGACGTCGCCGAACTGGACGCGGCCAAGCTCCGCCGGGGCATCGGCTACGTGATCCAGCAGGCCGGTCTGTTCCCGCACCGCCGGGTGATCGACAACATCGCCACCGTGCCGTACCTGCTCGGCTGGGACAAGAAGCGGGCCCGGGCCAGGGCTTCCGAGCTGCTCGAGCTGGTCGGCCTCGCGCCGGAGACCGCCAAGCGTTACCCGTTCCAGCTGTCCGGCGGCCAGCAGCAGCGGGTCGGGGTGGCCAGGGCGCTCGCGGCCGACCCGCCGGTGCTGCTGATGGACGAGCCGTTCAGCGCGGTCGACCCGGTGGTCCGGGCCGGTCTGCAGGAGGAACTGCTCAGGCTGCAGGGCGAGTTGAACAAGACGGTGCTCTTCGTCACGCACGACATCGAGGAGGCGGTCCGGCTCGGCGACCAGGTGGTGGTGCTCCGCGAGCACGGCCGGATCGCCCAACAGGCCGACCCGCACACCCTGTTGACCGCCCCGGTCGACGAAGGCGTGGCCGCCTTCCTGGGCCGGGACCGCGGCCTGCGCGGCCTGGGCCTGCGACCCGCCACCGGCATCGCGGTCCGCCAGCTCGCGGACGGCACCGAGCACGGCGGCTGGCAGCTGGCCGTGGACCCGGCGGGCCGCCCGGTCGAGTGGCGGCACCCGGACCAACCCTCCTGCCCCGCACCGGGGTTCAGGCCGGAGGCGGACACCCTGCGGACCGCACTGGACGCCGCCGTGCTCTCCCCGGCGGGCGCCGCCGTGGTGCTGGATGCCCAGGGCCTGGCCACCGGCACCGCCGACCGGGCCGCCGTCCTGGCGGCCCTGGCCGCCCCGGACTCCGAGCAGCAGGTGGCCGGCCGTGCCTGACGACGAACCACTGGTCCGCTGGGACTGGATCGGCGACCGCCTCGGCTACCTGGGCGGGCTCACCGTGGACCACGCGGTGATGTCACTGGTCCCGGTGCTGATCGGCCTGCTGCTGGCGGTCCCGCTCGGACTGGTCTGTGCCCGCTTCCCCCGGCTCTACCAGCCGTTCGCGGTGGTCTTCAACACGCTGTACGCGCTGCCCGCGGTGGCGCTGTTCATGCTGCTGATCCCGTACACCGGGCTGGCCAACCTGCCCACTGTGATGATCCCGCTGACCTTCTACGCGCTGGCTCTGCTGCTGCCCACCACCGTGGAGGGAATCCGGTCCACCCCGGAGGCCGTCCGGCTGGCCGCCGTCGCCCTCGGCTACGGCCCCTGGCGGCGGCTGGTCGCCGTCGAACTCCCGTCGTCCGTCCCCTACTTGGTGGGCGGACTGCGGGTCGCCGCGGTCTCCAGCATTTCGATGGCTGCAGTCGGCGCACTGATCGGCCGGGGCGGGCTGGGCTACCTGTTCGTCAACGGGTTCCAACTCGTCTTCACCACCCCGATCCTGGTCGGGATCGTGCTGATCGTGGCGCTGGCCCTGGCGGTCGACCTGACGCTGGTGCTGGCCAGACGGCTCCTCGCACCGTGGGCGATCCGGGAGCAGGGGGCCGCGCGGTGAACTGGATCGACTGGCTGCACACCTTCTTCACCGCCCCCGCCCGGCAGAGCGGTCCGGACTCGGTCGTGCACCGCCTCGCCGAGCACCTGGCCTTCACCGGCGAGGCCCTGCTGTACGCGGGCCTGCTGGCCGTGCCGGCCGGGCTGCTGCTCGGCTACACCGGCCGGGGCGCCGCGCTGGTCACCGTACTGACCGGCACCGCGCGGGCCCTGCCCACACTCGGGCTGGTCACCCTGGTCGTCCTGCTGGCGGGCGTCGGCGACGGCGCCGTGCTGATCCCGCTGGTGGTGCTGGCCATCCCGCCGCTGCTGGTGGGTGCGGTGGAAGGGGTCCGGGGCACCGACCCCGATCTGCGGGACGCCGCCCGGGGGATCGGCCTGACCCATCCTCAGGTGCTGTTCCAGGTCTGTCTGCCCGCTGCCCTGCCCACCCTGCTGGCCGGGCTGCGCAGCGCCACCATCCAGGTGATCGCCACCGCCACGGTGGCCGCGTACGTCGGTCTCGGCGGCCTCGGCCGCTACGTGATCGACGGCCTGGCCCTGCGCGACTTCCCTGCCGTGGCCGGCGGGGCGCTGCTGGTGGTGGTGCTCGCCCTGCTCACCCAACTGCTGTTCGCGGGGCTGATCCGGTACGCGCTGCCACCCGGCATCCGGCCCGGCCGGACCGTCTGACCACGTCCGGCCCCTGCTCGTTACGACTGCTCATTCCGACTGCGAAGGAACTTTCATGACCGCCCGTCTGATCAGAACTGCCACGGCCGCCGCCCTCCTGCTCGGTGCCGCGGCGTGCAGCTCCTCCTCCGGCGGCGACCCGCTGGCCGCCCCGACCGCCTCGTCCGCCGGCGGCGCGGGCAAGACCGTGGTGATCGGTTCGGCCAACTTCCCCGAGAACGAGCTGCTCGCCTCGATCTACTCGCAGGCCCTCAAGGCCAAGGGCGTCAAGGTCGAGGAGAAGTTCAACATCGGCAGCCGCGAGGTGCTCTACGGGCAGCTCAAGAGCGGCGGCCTGACCGTGCTGCCGGAGTACAACGGCGCGCTGCTGACCTACCTGGACGCCAAGAACCCGGCGCTGACCGGCGGCACCGAGGCCGTCAACGCCGCGCTCGTCCTCAAGCTGCCGGCCGAGCTGGCGCTGCTGGACTCCTCGGCCGCCCAGGACAACGACTCGCTGACGGTCTCCGCGGAGACCGCCGCCAAGTACAACCTGAAGAGCATCGCCGACCTGGCCGGCAAGTCCTCCGAGTTCGTGATCGGCGGCCCGCCGGAGTTCAAGAACCGCAGCGAGCCGCTGCTGAAGGACACCTACGGCCTCACCTTCAAGGAGTGGAAGCCGACCGGCGAGACCACCGCCAACGCGATCAAGGACGGCAGCATCCAGGTCGGCAACGTCTTCACCACCGACCCGAAGATCGTCACGCTCAAGCTGGTCTCGCTGGCCGACCCGAAGAACGCCTTCAGCACCCAGAACATCACCCCGCTGGTGAACAAGGCGGGCGTGGACGCCAACGCAACCGCCGTTCTGAACAAGGTCTCCGCCAAGCTGGACACGGCCGGCCTGGCCGAGCTGATGAAGCGCGTGGCGGTCGACAAGGCCGACCCGTCGGCCGTCGCCAAGGACTGGCTGAAGGCCAACAGCCTGATCTGACGCACCGTCCACCCACAGCACGGGCCGGGGGGGGGGGGGGGGGGGGCATGTAGCCGAGCGCCCACTTGATCTGGGTGGCCGGGTTGGTGCGCCAGTCGGAGCCGACCGAGGCCATCTTGCTGCCCGGCAGCGCCTGGGCCAGCCCGTACGCGCCGGAGGAGGCGTTGGTGGCCTTGATGTTCCAGCCGCTCTCGTGGCTGATGATGTTGCTGAACGCGGCGTACTGAGCGGCCGGGACGATGCTCCGAGCCAGCTCCTTGACCGCACTCGGGCTGGTCCCGACGGTGGCGGCGGACAGCTCGGAGCGCTGCTCGGAGCGGGAGGCGACGGCCGGGTTCTCCTGCTTCTTCGGCTGCTCGACAGGCTGCGACTGCACGGCGGGCGCCGGCTGCACGACAGGCTGCACGGCGGTCTGCGGCTGCTCGACCGCCGGGGCCGAGGCCGGGGCCGGGTTGCTCGCGGCGACCGCGACCGGGGCGGCGACGGCGTTCTCCCCGGGCAGTGCGACCGCCACCGCCGAGGCGGCACAGGCGAGAGGATGACCTCAATCGTGTGGACCGGCTCGGGGCGCACCGCTGCCCGGTCGGCCGAGGGCCGTGACCAGGGGCAGCCGCACCACCGGCCGTGAGCGCCCCGTTCTGCCTCGGGCGCCTGGCGGCGCGCTCCCCCGGACCGGTCCGACCGAGTGGTGGCCGGTGCGACAGGCGGGAGCGCCTTGCGACTCCACCAGTGTTAACGCGTTCCCTACCGGCCGACAAGGTCGCCCGCTACGACGCCGCGTCGTAGCCATGCCTTCGCCTTCGAAGCTCGGCCGCCCGAATACCGACGAACCCTCCCACACGGCCACCCCGCACCTTCGAATCCACTGTGGCCGGGCTCACCCCCCGCAGCACGCTCCGCCACCGGGCCACCACCGGAACGAACCTCCGCAGACAGCGTCCCGGGCAGGCGCGTACGCTACCGCTGCCGGCGTCCTGGCCGGTTGCCTTCGGGGGGAGACAGACGATGCACCCGCACCTCGGCAGTCCCGTGGACCCGCCACCGCCGCGCGAGCGGCGCCGCGCGTGGTGGTGGCTGCCCGAGCACGAGCGGCGGGCCAGGGCCGAACGCCGCCGGGCGTACCAGCGCTGGAAGGCCCGGCAGCAGAAGCAGAGCGACAACTGCGACGGCTGCGACTGCGTGGGCGACGGCTGCGGCGACCCCTGTCTGATCGCGCTGATCCCGCTGGTGCTGACCTCGGCCGTCCGCTTCGCCGTCCGCGGACCGCGGGCCGGCGCCGGGGCGGACCCGGCCGCGCCGGTCCCGGACGGGGTGGCGGCAGCCGCGCTGTACGGCGCCGTGCACCACTACCGCACCCGGATCAGCCCGACCCGGCGGGCCTGCTGCCCGTACACCCCGACCTGCTCGACCTATGCCGTGCAGGCGCTGCACCGCCACGGTGCGGTACGCGGCGCCCGGCTCACCGCGGGTCGGCTGCTGCGCTGCCGGCCGGGCACCCGGGGTGGCCAGGATCCGGTGCCGGGGCGCTGACCAGGCGTCAGTTCTTCGCCCAGGGGCGGCAGAGTACGACGAAGGCGGTCAGCGCGACCGCCCCGCAGCCGGCCACCACGACGCCGAGCAGCGCGACCGAGGGGCGTTCGCCGAGACTGCTGAGCGGGGCCACCAGTGCGCCGCAGGTGAAGGTGGAGACGCCGATCAGCGCCGAGGCCGAACCGGCCGCGTGCGGAGCCATGGTGAGGGCCTGGGCCGAGGAGTTGGGCAGCACCATGCCCATGCCCGCCATCAGTAGGAAGAGCGCGGGCCACACCCCGGCCAGCCCGAGATCCCAGACGGTGGTGAAGAGCACCAGCGCCAGACCGGACAGCAGCGGCGCGACCAGGCCGATCGGCATCAGCCGGTTCATCGGCAGCCGCTGCACCAGCACCCGGCCGTTCAGCTGGCTGAAGCCCACCACGGCCACGGAGTTGACCGCGAAGATCAGGCTGTAGGTCTGCGGCGAGATCTGGTACTCGCTCTGCAGCACCACCGAGGACCCGCCCACGTACGCGAACAGCGCCCCGAAGCTGAACGCGCTGGTCAGCACGTACCCGGTGAAACGCCGGTCCCGGATCAGCCCGCCGATCGCCCGCAGCGTGGTGCCCAGGCCGCCGCTGTGCCGCCGCTCCGGTGGCAGCGACTCGTCCAGGGCCAGCAGGACCCAGGCGGTCAGCACCGCACCGAACAGCACCAGGGCCAGGAACGAGCCCCGCCAGTCGGTGAACCGGAGCAGCTGGGCGCCGACCGCCGGGGCGAAGATCGGGGCCAGCCCGCTGATCAGGCCCAGCGAGGCCATGAAGCGGATCATCGCCACGCCCTCGAAGCGGTCCCGCGCGACCGCCCGGGCGATCACCAGACCGGCCGCCCCGGAGAGGCCCTGCAGAAACCGTCCGCCCACCAGCACCGCCACCGACCCGGCGAACGCGCAGAGCAGCGTGGACAGCGTGTAGAGCACCATCCCGGCCAGCAGCGGCCGACGGCGGCCGAGCCGGTCGCTCAGCGGCCCGAACACCAGCTGACCGATCGCCAGACCGAACAGCGAAGCGGTCAGCGTCAGCTGCACGGCGGGTGCGGTCGAGCCCAGGTCACCGGCGAGCGCCGGGATCGCGGGCATGTAGAGGTCGGTGGTGAGCGGTCCGAGCGCGACCAGGCTGCCGAGCACCATCACGGTGGCCCGGCCCGGCTGGGGACCGTCCGACGTGCCGTCGGCGGCCGTGGTCCGCTCGGGTATTGCGCCGGCGGTCTCGGCGGTCGGGCCTGCCATGGGGCTCCTCGGGTCTGGTCGGTGCCTCAAGTCCTACCCCAGCCCCGCCCACCTCCGCACCCCACCCCTGCCCTGGCGCGCCGCACCCCTCAGGGACGGAACTCCCGGACCACCTCGATCAGCCCGACGATGTGCTCGTTGAACTCGGCCAACTCCTCGGCCGGCACCCAGAGCTCCAGGATGGTCCGGCCACCCGCCTGCTGGACCGGATAGCGCGTCAGGAAGTCCGTCTCCACCTCGAACCTGGTCACGTAACCGACGCCGGAGGCGGGCACGTTCCAGTCCCGGGCGATCCGAACGGCGTAGTCCTCGTTCATGACCGGGTAGAAGATCGGCTGGTCCGGCAACCTGGGCGGCCAGGCCCGCCACCCGGAAGCCTCGACCAACGCGAGCTCCTCGGGCCCGGTGGGGCGCCACAGGGTGGTGGTCGCGGTCATGGTCCTCTCCTCTGCCGGTCGACGAGCGCCCCACCGTAGCGGCAGACCCACCGGCCGCCCACCGGATTTCCGCCGGTCAGCGGTAGGCGGACTCGCCGGTGATGGTCTCGCCGAGGACCAGGGTGTGGATCTCGGAGGTGCCCTCGTAGGTGAGCACCGACTCCAGGTTGTTGGCGTGCCGGAGCACCGGGTACTCGACCGTGATGCCGTTGGCGCCCAGGATGGTGCGGGCGGTGCGGGCCACCTCGATCGCGGTGCGGACGTTGTTGAGCTTGCCGAAGCTGATGTGCGCGGGGTGGCAGTGGCCGGCGTCCTTGAGGCGGCCGATCCGGTGGGCCACCAGGTACGCCTTCTCCACCTCGAGCATCATCTCGACCAGCTTCTGCTGCGTCAGCTGGAAGGCGGCGATCGGGCGTTCGAACTGAATGCGCGTCTTCGCGTACTCGAGCGCGGTGGTGTAGCAGTCCCGGGCCGCACCGACGGTGCCCCAGAGGATGCCGTACCTGGCCTCGCCCAGCGAGGAGAGCGGGCCGCGCAGGCCGCGTACCCCGGGCAGCACCGCGTCGGCGGGCAGCACCACCTCGTCCAGCACCAGTTCGCTGGTGACCGAGGCGCGCAGCGAGAGCTTGCCGTGCACGTCGGTGGCGGAGAAGCCGGGGGTGCCGCGCTCGACCAGGAAGCCGCGGACGCCCTCCTCGGTCTGCGCCCAGATCACCGCGACGTCCGAGATCGAGCCGTTGGTGATCCACATCTTGGTGCCGGAGAGCACCCAGTCGGTGCCCTTGCGGCGGGCCCGGGTACGCATGTTGGCGGGGTCCGAGCCGAAGTCCGGCTCGGTCAGCCCGAAGCAGCCGATCGCCCGGCCGGCCGCCAACTCCGGGAGCCAGCGCTGCTTCTGCTCCTCCGAGCCGTAGGCGTGGATGGACCGCATGGCGAGCGAACCCTGCACCGAGACGAAGCTGCGCAGCCCGGAGTCGGCCGCCTCCAGCTCCATGCAGGCGACGCCGTACTCGACGGCGGTCGACCCGGCGCAGCCGTAGCCGTCCAGGTGCATGCCGAGCACCCCGAGCTTCCCCAGTTCGGGCGCCAGCTCCTTCGCCGGGAAGACCCCCCGGTCGAACCAGTCCCCCACGTACGGCCGGATCCTCTCGTCCGCGAACTTCCGTACGGTGTCCCGGATCAGCCGCTCCTCGTCGGTGAGCAGCTCGCCCACCGCGAGCAGGTCGGCCGGGTCGGGGCTGGTGCGTGCCATGTCGCGCTCCTCGGGGCGGGGTGAGAGTGGCACGAGTATCGCGTAACCCGCGGGCAACAGGGACATGGCAAGGCACGAGACGCCCGCCACATTCGGACAGCGCGGTGCCCATGACGGCGGATCAGCCTTGATAGCCTTTTGAACGCGCTCAGAACCTCTGGTCGCACGGGGGTGGGCTGTGCGTTTCCGGATCCTGGCACTCATCGCGGCCACCGTCGCCGCCGGTCTCGGCGTGCTCGCCGTGGCCGCCGGCCCGGTGGCCGACGTCCTGCGGGACGCGCTCTACACCACCTTGCTGTACCTGCTGGTGCTGCTCGCCGTCCCCCGGGCCAGGCCCGGCGCCGCGGCCGGGCTCGCGCTCGGACTGAGCTTCGCGGTCGAGTTCCTCCAACTCGCCCGGATACCCCCCGCGCTGCGGATCGTGCTCGGCTCCACCTTCAACCCGCCGGACCTGCTCTGGTACGCCGTCGGGGCCGGCGCCTGCCTGCTGACGCACCGTCGGATCCCACGGATCCGAACCGCTGCCCGACGGCTGCGACCGAACCGCCCGTCCGACCCGTCCTAGATGGCAGAGCCCCGCGCAGGAGTGGGGCCCGCATGGCCGGCGTGCGGTTGGCACCAACAAGGGACAGCAACCGAAATGAACGAAGAAGACGGGTTCCGACCCAACGAGTTCCACCACACGCTCGACACCGAACTGGCCGCCCTCACCACCCCGCCGCTGGGTGACCTGGTCGGCCTGGCCGCCAGGGGCGGTCGTCGGAAGCGGCGCCTGCGCGCCGCCGGTGCGGCCTTCGGGTCGGTGACCGCCGTGGCCGCACTGGCAGTGCTGGTCGGGTCGCTGGGCACCGGGACGGCGCAGTCGACCGTGGCGGGCCCGGCCATCGGGCCCGCCGCCGGGCCGGCTGCGGTCGTCGCATCGGCGTCGAGCTCCGCCTCGGCGACCCCGACGGCGCAGGCCGACCCCCTGGTCGCGACCACGGCGGCGAGCCTGCTCGACGCCGTGGTGAAGTCACTGCCGGCCGGGCTGACCGCCGACAACTTCCGGGCCAATCAGGCGACGGTCCCGATCGTCGACAACCGCGGCTACCCCTCGGTCTTCGCCTTTGTGCACACACCGGCCGGCATCGGCCGGATCGGCGTCTCGGTCTACCAGACCGATCCCGAGCAGCAGCGCCTCTGCTTCGCCGGCACCCATGGCGACACCTCCACCACCTGCTCCACCTCGCCCGCGGGTGACGTGGTCGAGGTCGAGACCAACTCGGGCAACTGCATCCAGGCCACCCGGGTCGCGGTACACCGCCCGCAGAACCTGGCCGTCTCGATCGACATCTCCAGCTGCCTGGGCAAGTCGACCGAGCTCGCGGTCCCGGCCCTGACGCAGGAGCAGGCCGTCGCGCTGGCCAGCAGCCCGCTGATCGGCACCTCCATGCCGTCCGCCTTCGTCGCGGCTGCCAACGCGAAGTACCCGGCACTGCCGGAAGCGCAGTAACACCACCGACCGCCCGCACCGAAGCCGAGTTCATAGCCTTCGCCGAGGCCAACGTCACCCGCCTGCGGCAGACCGCCTATCTGATGTGCCGGGACTGGCACCTCGCCCAGGATCTGACCCAGGGCACCCTCACCAAGATGTACGTGGTCTGGAACCGGCTCACCCGCCAGGGCGCCGACCCGTTCAGCTACGCCCGCAAGGTGCTGCTGAACACCCTGCTCGACCACAAGCGGCTGCGCAGCAGCACCGAGCTGACGGTGGACCAGCTGCCGGACCGTCCGGACCCGAGCGACCCGACGGCCGACCGGCTCACCCTGCTGAACGCGCTGGCGCTGCTGCCCAAGCGCGACCGGGCGATCGTGCTGCTGCGCTACTGGGACGACCAGAGCGTGGAGCAGACCGCCGAGATCCTCGGGGTGAGCATCGCCGTGGTGAAGTCGCAGAGCATGCGCGCGCTGGCCGCGCTGCGCACGCACCTGGGCCCGGACCGCGAGGTGCTGTTCGGCTGAGCTGGGCAGCACGTGTGACGCTGCGTCCAGAGCCGTAACCCCGGACGCGCCCCGGGTGTTGGGCCGGACATGCGTACCGTGCTCCGAATCGCCGCCACCGCCGCCCTGCTCGTGGTGGCCGCCGCCGTTCCCGCCCAGGCCGTCCCGTCCGCCGACGGGCACAGCATCCCCGTGGGCGCCATCAGCGACCTGGGCAGCGTGCTGACCCTCGCGGACGTGGGCTACGACTTCGCCACTCTGCTCGGCCAGTAGCTCCGGAAATACCTGAGGCGTCCGCGCGGCTGGCAGAGGCAGGAGGTGCAAGGTCATGCAGGAGTACCGGATCGAGCACGACTCGATGGGCGAGGTGCGGGTGCCCGTGTCCGCCAAGTGGCAGGCGCAGACCCAGCGGGCGGTGCAGAACTTCCCGGTGTCAGGCCAGCGGCTGGAGCGGGCGCACATCGCGGCGCTGGCCCGGATCAAGGCGGCGGCGGCCCGGGTGAACGCCGAGCTGGGTGTGCTGGACGCCGAGACGGCGGGGGCGATCGTGGCGGCCGCCGAGGAGGTGGCCGAGGGGCGGTGGGACGACCAGTTCCCGGTGGACGTGTTCCAGACCGGGTCGGGCACCTCGTCCAACATGAACGCCAACGAGGTGATCGCCACCCTGGCGGCCGAGCGGCTGGGCCGGCCGGTGCACCCGAACGACCAGGTGAACGCGAGCCAGTCCTCCAACGACGTCTTCCCGTCCTCGATCCACATCGCGGCCACCGCCGCCGTGACGGGCGAGCTGATCCCCGCCCTTGAGCACCTGGCGACGGCGCTGGAGCGGAAGGCGGCCGAGTTCGCCGCGGTCGTGAAGTCGGGGCGGACGCACCTGATGGACGCCACCCCGGTCACCCTCGGCCAGGAGTTCGGCGGCTACGCGGCCCAGGTCCGGTACGGGATCGAGCGGCTGCGCGCCACGCTGCCCCGGGTGGCCGAACTGCCGCTCGGCGGCACGGCCGTGGGCACCGGGATCAACACCCCGCCCGGCTTCTCGGCCGCCGTGATCGCCGAGGTCGCCAGGACCACCGGGCTGCCGCTGACCGAGGCCCGGGACCACTTCGAGGCGCAGGGAGCCAGGGACGGCCTGGTCGAGCTGAGCGGCCAGCTGCGCACCGTCGCGGTCGGCTTCACCAAGATCGCGAACGATCTGCGCTGGATGGGCTCAGGACCGCGCACCGGCCTGGGTGAGCTCAACCTGCCGGATCTGCAGCCCGGTTCCTCGATCATGCCCGGCAAGGTCAATCCGGTGCTGCCCGAGGTGGTGCTGATGGTGGCCGCCCAGGTGATCGGCAACGACACGACCGTCACGGTGGCCGGGGCGAGCGGCAACTTCGAGCTGAACGTGATGCTGCCGGTGATCGCCCGCAATGTGCTGGAGTCGGTCCGGCTGCTCGCCAACAGCGCCCGGCTGCTGGCCGACCGGACGGTGGACGGCCTGACCGCCAATGTCGAACGGGCCCGCGAGTTCGCCGAGTCCTCCCCCTCCGTGGTCACCCCGTTGAACCGGTTCATCGGCTACGAGGAGGCCGCCAAGGTGGCCAAGCAGGCGGTCGCCGAGCGCAAGACGATCCGTCAGGTGGTCCAGGAGCGCGGGTACGTCGGGGCCGGGAAGCTGACCGAGGCGCAGCTGAACGAGGCCCTGGACGTCCTGCGGATGACCAAGCCCTGAGGCGCCTGGGAGCCGGACGCACCGGTGGGGGGGGGGGGGGGGGGGGGGACCATCAGTCCACCGGTGATCACATTGGTGAGGATGGTCCGACTGACCGCGTCCGGACCGGAGACCACCCAGGGCGCGAGGATCGTCCACGCACCGATCAGCGTGGCGGC
Source organism: Kitasatospora sp. P5_F3 (assembly GCF_054049135.1). NCBI lineage: Bacteria > Bacillati > Actinomycetota > Actinomycetes > Kitasatosporales > Streptomycetaceae > Kitasatospora > Kitasatospora sp. P5_F3. The sequence continues at coordinate 116,868 of NZ_JBFUMY010000032.1, forward strand.
CCAGGCGCGCGCGTGGGTGCGCTCGTACGCCGAACCGTAGCCCGCCATCAGTACCGCAAAGGCCAACCCGAGGATCAGGTTGCTGACCGTCAGCCCGGAGGTGCCGGAGAACCCGACCACCCAGGCTGAGATCGCCAGGAACAGACCCGCGAGCATGGCCAGCGCCTCGACTGCCTGCGCCCGGGGAGTCGACACCACCCGCTCGTAGTGATCACGCATCGCCACGATGTCCGGATGGGTCTCCATGCTCATCGGAAGCTGGGTTGACACCAGGACCACCTCCTCAGTCAGCACTTGGCACGCGCATGCTCACTACCCAGTCTGCGGCAGAAATAACAGTTTGTCCGAATTTGACCCTACCCAGCTCCACCCCAGAACGACTCCACCGCGGCCGCCTCCGCCGCCCACAGCTCCTCGGGCACCTCCTCGAACGGTTCGACCACCACCCGGCCGCCGTCCCGCCGCCAGCTGCCGAGCACCCGGCCGTCCACCACCAGCGCGGGCCGGACCATCCCGCCGCCCGCGTTGATCCGCTTCGCGTACCGCTGATCCAGCATCAGGCCCCGGTCGCGGTAGCCGAGCAGGTAGTTGTCGAACCCGCCGAGCAGCCGCACCAGCGGCGCCCCGTCCCCCGGCGGCCCGCCGGCCGCGAACAGCCCGTCCCCGACCTCGGGCAATCCGGCGAAGGCCCGGCGGCCGACCGTCAGGGGCAGCCCCGACCAGGCCGCGAAGTCCGCCGGGCCCGCCGGGCCGAACGCCGCCACGTACCGGGCGGCCAGCTCCGCCGCCACCTCGGCCTGGTCGGCCTCCTCGCCCGGCGGCAGCAGCTGGTACCCGGGCTCGCGCGGCGCCAGCTCGGCACCCCGGCAGAGCACCCCGAGCCCGGCCGCGTACGCCGTCAGGTGCGCCGGAGCCTGCCCGGCCGGCTCCACCCCGACCCCGCGCTCGTTCAGCCGCGCCACCAGCTCGGCCCGGGACAGCGGCTCGGTCAGCACCTCGGGCAGCACCGCCAGCGCCCTGGCCAGCACCGCCTCGGTCAGCCCCAGCTCCCGCCGCCTGCGGGCCCCTGCCGCCACGTTGCGCTCACCGAACAGGGCCAGCAGCGGCCGGAGTTCACCCGTCGGGACCAGGTGGAGCGTGCCGCGCATGAGCCAGCTGCTCACCACCTCGCCCGCCCGGTACGCCCGCTGCACCGCCGCCGCCTCGGCCAGCCCGCGGGCCCGCAGCCCGAGCCGGGCCGCCCCGGCGTCCTGCGCCTGGATGCCGGGGGCCCGGGCGGCGATTTCGGCCACCTTGGTTGTCCCGGAGGGAAACTGACTGTGCATCCGCCACCGAAGTAGCCTGTCCTCGTCGGTCACCCCCGTATTCTGCTCCGGACGAGCGTCGTCCGGCCGAAGGGGGAGCCGTGTTCGCGGATGCCGTACCGGTGCGGGTGCGGCGGGAGGGCGGTCTCTGGACGCTCACCGCGCCGCCCGACACGTTGTCCCGGCCGGTGGTCCGGGGGAATCGGGTGTTCGTCCTGGTGGACGGGCGGCCGGTGGCCTGCGACCGGGCCGACGGCACGGTTGTCTGGCAGAGCCCGCACCGGGTCATCGGTGAGCAGGACTTCTGGGAGGCCGGGCTGACCGCGACCGGCGGCCACCTGGTGGTGCCGACCGCGCGGACCGACCGGTTCAGCCCCAGGCCGGCCGCTCTGAGCGTGCTGGAGGCCGAATCCGGCTCGCTGCTCTGGAAGTTCGACCCGGGCGAGCTGGCCGAGTACCGCGCCGACCGGGAGACGCTGGTGGTCTGGCACGGCCGGGTGGGCGGTCGGCCGATCCGGCTCACCGGCTTCGACCTCACCACCGGCAGCCGGCTCTGGGAGCACGCCTTCGAGTCGGTCGGGACCATGCAGCTGGTGGCCGGCCGGGTGATCGCCTCGGTGAAGGACGCTCAGGGCTACGCCGTCGCGGCCTTCGACGCCCGCAGCGGGGCCGAGCTGTGGCGCCGGAGCGGGCCCAGCGGCATTCTCTGCGTGCCGAACAACGGCGCCCGGACCGGGCCGCCGCTGGTCTTCGTCTGGAGCTGGACCGAGGCCCGGCTGCTCTCGGTCGCCGTCGCCGACGGCGCCACGGTCGGCGACTTCTCGATCAGCCACAAGGACCAGCAGTACAAGCCGCTGATCATCGACGGCGGCCGCACCGTCTGGGTGGCCGCCCCGTCCCGGGCGGGCGCCGTGCACAGCTTCCGGCCTGGCACCCCGGCCAAGGAGCCGTCGCACACCTTTCACTCGGTGCGGTACCCGCTGTCCTTGGCGAGCGTCCCGATCGCACCGGTGGACGGCTGGCTCTACGCGATCGACGGCGGCCACCGCCTGCTCGCCGCGCCGATCGGCTCCGGCGGCCGGCAGCTGCTGAAGCCGTTCCGCTGGCCGGAGTCCGTACCGGGGCACGACCGCGGCATGGAGTTCCTCGACGGCTTCACCGCCGGACGCAACCACGTGTACGCCCGGACCGGGGTCGCGCGCAGGGCCCAGGAGTCCGCGTTCCGACGCGGCACCCTGCTCGACGATCACCTGATCGCCCTGCGGCACGGCACCGTGCTCTGGCGCCGCCCCCGGCCGACCGTCATCCGCCCGGTGCCGACCGGGGACCAGGTGCTGCTGGTCGAGGGCGACGGGCGGCACGACCGGCTGCTGCTGGTCGACGGCGACACCGGAGGCACCGTCGAGGGGTGATTCGCGTCTCAACCCGGCGAGGCGCCGTTGCCTATGAAACTCGTTGCATAGGAGGATGGCGACCATGGCACTGGAGCACGCGATCCTCGTCTCACTGCTGGAGCAGCCCGGCTCCGGGTACGAGCTGGCGCGACGGTTCGACCGTTCGATCGGACGGTTCTGGACCGCCACCCACCAGCAGATCTACCGGGTGCTGCGGCGGATGGAGGCGGACGGCTGGATCGCCGCCCAGGAGGTCGCCCAGGACGGCCGGCCGGACAAGAAGGTGTACGCGGTGGCCCGGGACGGGCGCTCCGTGCTCTCCGACTGGCTGCGCGAACCGGTCGAGCCGGAGACCGTCCGGCACGAACTGGCCGTCAAGATCCGGGCCGCCGCCTTCGACGACCCCGCCGCCCTGATCTCCGAGGTGACCCGCCACCGGGAGAGCCACGCCGCCCTGCTGGAGCGCTACCGCACCGGCGAGCAACGCGACTTCCCGCCCGGCACCGAGCTCGACCCGCAGCAGCAGCTCCAGCACGTGGTGCTGCGCGGCGGCATCGAGTACGAGCGGATGACCATCGCCTGGCTCGACGACGTACTCGCCACCCTGCACCGCCTCGCCAATTGACCCTCACCCCACAGGACTTCACATGCTCTTCAACCCGAGCACCTATGACCCGAAGCAGTTCGACGACACCACCCGCCGGCTGCTGCGCGCCACCGTGGACTGGTTCGAGTCGCGCGGCAAGCAGGCGCTGATCGACAGTTACATCGACCGCGCCTGGTACGGGGACTTCCTCGAGTTCGCCGCCAAGGAGGGGCTGTTCGCGGAGTTCCTGACGCCGTCCTCCGCCGACGCCGACAAGCGCTGGGACACCGCGCGGATCGCCGAGCTGAACGAGATCCTGGGCTTCTACGGCCTCGGCTACTGGTACACCTGGCAGGTCACCATCCTGGGCCTGGGCCCGGTCTGGCAGAGCGAGAACGAGGCCGTCCGGGCGCGTGCTGCCAAGCTGCTGACGGAGGGTCACGTGATGGCCTTCGGGCTGTCCGAGCGCAGCCACGGCGCCGACATCTACTCCACCGACATGATCCTCACCCCGACCGCCGACGGCGGCTTCACGGCCACCGGCCCGAAGTACTACATCGGCAACGGCAACGTGGCCGGCCTGGTCTCGGTCTTCGGCCGCCGCTCGGACGTCGAGGGCCCGGAGGGCTACGTCTTCTTCGCGGTGGACAGCCGCCACGAGGCGTACCACCTGGTCAAGAACGTGGTGAACGCCCAGATGTACGTCAGCGAGTTCCGGCTGGAGGAGTACCCCGTCCGGGCCGAGGACGTGCTGCACACCGGCAAGGCCGCCTTCGACGCCGCGCTGAACACCGTGAACGTCGGCAAGTTCAACCTCTGCACGGCATCCGTCGGCATCTGCGAGCACGCGATGTACGAGGCCGTCACGCACGCCCACAACCGGGTGCTGTACGGCCGCAAGGTGACCGACTTCCCGCACGTGCGGCGGGAGTTGACCGATGCCTACCTGCGGCTCAACGCGATGAAGCTGTTCAGCGACCGGGCGGTGGACTACTTCCGCAGCGCCTCCCCGGAGGACCGCCGCTACCTGCTCTTCAACCCGATGACCAAGATGAAGGTCACCACCGAGGGCGAGAAGGTCATCGACCTGATGTGGGACGTCATCGCGGCCAAGGGCTTCGAGGCGGACACCTACTTCGACAAGGCCGCCAAGGACATCCGGGGCCTGCCGAAGCTGGAGGGCACGGTGCACGTCAACCTGGCCCTGATCCTCAAGTTCATGGCCAACTACCTGTTCGCCCCGGCGGATTACGCACCGGTGCCGACCCGCCTCGACCCGGCCGACGACGCGTTCCTGTTCCAGCAGGGCCCGGCCCGGGGCCTGGGCGCGATCCGCTTCCACGACTGGCGGACCGCGTACGACGCGCACGCCCACCTGCCGAACGTGGCCCGGTTCCGCGAGCAGGCCGACGGCCTCTGCGCGCTGCTGCTGGAGCACGCGCCGACCGCCGAGCAGCAGCAGGACCTGGACTTCCTGCTGGAGATCGGCCAGCTCTTCGCTCTCGTGGTCTACGGCCACCTGGTGCTGGAGCAGGCCGAGTTGACCGGCACCGAGCCCGATCTGCTGGACGGCATCTTCGACTTCCTGGTCCGGGACTTCTCCGCGCACGCCACCGAGCTGCACGGCAAGACCTCAACCAGCGAGCCGCAGGCCGCCTGGGCGCTCTCCCAGGTCCGCCGCCCGGTGGCGGACGCCGAGCGCACCGCGAAGCTGTGGGCCCGGGTCGAGGCGCTCTCCGGCGCGTACGAGATGCGGCCCTGAGCATGACGGTGCCGGGCCCCGGGGCCGCCGGGGCCCGGCCCCGCCGGCTGCACCTTGAGCTTCCAGACGCCGTTGGCGACCTCGCTGGAGGCGTTCACCGTGTAGGTGGTCACCACGTCGTCGGCCGAGTCGTTGGAGCTGGAGCTCTTCAGCCGGTAGGTGCTGCCGTCCGGGGCGACCAGGTCGACCACCAGGTCACCGCGCCAGGTGTGCTTGATGTCCACGCCGACCTGGAGCGCGGCCGGCGCGTTGCCGGTGACGCCGCTGACGGTGACCGAGGAGGTGACCGCCGCGCCGTTGTCCGGGATCTGCACGTCGGCGGTGTTCTCGAAGACCGTGCCGGGCAGCGGCGGGGCCTCGGTGCCCAGGGTCCAGACCGCGTACGCGATGGAGTCGGCACCCCGGTCCAGCGCCACGTCGTTGATGTTCGCGCTGGTGTCGCAGGAGGCGTGGTAGCAGGCGTCGAAGTCCTGGCCTGCGGTGCCGCCCCACTTGGTGGCCTGGGCGGCCGTCTTGATCTCGTCGCCGCCGCTGTACAGGCCGCCGACCTTGATGCCGACGTTCTTGAACGGGGCGTGGTCGGAGCGGCCGTCACCGTTGGTCTCGATCTCGGTCGGGACGCCGACGCCGGAGAAGTAGGTCTTCAGCACGCCCTCGAGCTTGGGGTCGTCGTCGTAGACGAAGTAGCCCGGGTTCGGCGAGCCGATCATGTCGAAGTTCATGTACGCGTCGATCTTCGCCCGCTCGGCGGTGGGCAGGTTGGTGACGTAGTACTTGGAGCCGATCATGCCCAGCTCCTCCGCCCCCCACCAGCCGAACCGCAGGTGCTTCGTCGGCTGCAGCCCGGCCCGGGAGACGGCCAGCGCGGTCTCCAGGATGCCCGCCGAGCCTGAGCCGTTGTCGTTGATGCCGGGGCCCGCCGTCACCGAGTCCAGGTGCGCGCCCACCATGACGACGTGGCTGGCGTCGCCGCCCGGCCAGTCCGCGATCAGGTTGTAGCCGGTGGCGCCGCTGGTGGTGAAGGTCTGCAGGGTGGTGGTGAACCCGGCACCGTCCAGCTTGGCCTTCACGTAGTCGATCGAGGCCTTGTAGCCGGTGCGGCCGTGCGCCCGGGTGCCGCCGTTGGCGTTGGCTATCGACTGGAACTGGGCCAGGTGCGCCTTCACGTTGGCGACCGGGATGTCCGGAACCGCCTGCACCGTGACGGCGGCCGGGCGGGCCTGGGTCACCTGGGCGGAGGCGGTGGTGGCGAGGAAGCCGGCGGCCAGGGTGGCGGCGGCACCGGTGGCGACGGCGGAGCGGAGCACGCGGGATCGCCGCGAGGCACGCTGAGACAAGGGAGGCTCCAGATTCTGGTGGGGCAGAACGGAACATGCTTAAGCTGCCGGTCCCGGTGTCCGGGCGGCGGGTGAGTATTGACGCGACCATGATGATTGGGTGAATACCGAGATCCCGTCAAGGGGTCCAACCCCCGGACCGGTCCCCGGAGTCGGCCTCACCCGGGACATACCGGGACCACTGCCTCATGAAATCGGGACAACGGACGGCCCACCCTGGAGCCGAACCGACCCCCGGAGGCCACCGTGCCCGAAAACACCGACCTCACCAAGTTCGCCGACCCGCTGCGCATCCCCCAGGTGCTCCGCCCCGAGGCCGAGTTGACCATCCGTCAACTGTCGGCCGACGTACAGCTGCACTCCCAGCTGCCCCCCACCCCGATGTGGACGTACGAGGGCAGCTTCCCCGGCCCGACCATCGAGGTCCGGCGCGGGCAGCGGCTGCGGATCGACTGGCAGAACCGGATCAGCACCCCGTACCCCGCCCAGATCGGCCATCTGCCCGACATCACGATGCCCCCGGCCGAGAACGTGCCGGGCATCGACCCCGCCCTGATCGACCCCAGGGGCCCCGCCCTGCCGCCCTGGCTGGTGGTGCACCTGCACGGCGCGGTCACCAATGGCGGCAACGACGGCTGGACCGACAACGCGGTCCACACCGGCCACTCCCAGCTCTCCGAGTACCCGAACGACCAGGCCGCGATGCCGCTCTGGTACCACGACCACGCGATGGGCGTCACCCGGCTCAACGTGCTCGCCGGGCTGGTCGGGACGTACCTGATCCGGGACGAGGAGGAGGACCGACTGCACCTGCCCGCCGGGGAGTTCGAGGTCCCGCTGGTGCTCTGCGACCGGAATCTGGCCACCGGCCCGGACGGTGCGCCGACCGGGCAGCTGCTGCACAAGACGGTCGGCCCGCTGCCGTACTGCGGGCGGTACACCCTGGTGAACGGCGTGATCTGGCCGTACCACGCGGTGAAGCCGCGCTGGTACCGGTTCCGGGTGCTGAACGCGTCCAACTCCCGTCCGTACCGGCTGCACCTGGTCGACCCGGACGGGCAGCGGGTGAACGGGGTGGCCTGGCAGATCGGCAGTGACGCCGGTCTGTTCGGCACCCCGATCCCGCTGCCGGGGCGCGGCCTCAGTCTGGCCCCGGCCGAACGGGCCGACCTGCTGATCGACTTCACCGCGCTGGCCGGCCGCACCCTGCGGCTGGTCAACTCCGCCCCGGCGCCTGCCGAGGGCACCCCGATCGGCGAGCACGACGCGGTCGGCATCGCCGACCCGGCCAACCGGCTGCCCGACCCCGAGGTGATGGAGCTCCGGGTCTCGGCCGGTGCCGATCCCGAGCCGTTCGCACTGCCCGCCGTGCTCTCGCCGAGCTTCCGACGGCTGGCCCACGACGACATCCCGCACCACGGCCACCGGGTCCTGATGATCACTCAGGACAGCGGCAGGATGTTCCACTTCTGGGAGATGGAAGAGGTCCCGGCGGCGGAGCTGCCGCCCGTCGGCACCGTCCAGGACGGGATCGTCCAGGTCCAGGCGGCCGGCCAGGCCGTGCACACCTACCGGCGGATCTCCGCCGACTTCAACGACCGCCTCAACTGGCGGATCGACGAGGACGCCTGGGAGCAGTGGACCATCATCAACCTGGCGCAGCTGGCGCTGCACCCGGTGCACATCCACCTGATCCAGTTCCAGATCCTCACCCGGGCCACCGTCGATGTCACCGGCTTCGACCCGGTGAGCGGCGGCACCCCGATCGGCAAGCCGGTCAGCTGGGGCGCCCAGAACCCGATCGACCCCGCCGAGCAGGGCTGGAAGGACACCGTCACCGTCGCACCGCGCGAACTCGTCCGGGTGGCAGGCCAGTTCACCGGGGCCACCGGCAAGTTCATGTACCACTGCCACATCCTCGACCACGAGGACGACGGCATGATGCGCCCCTTCACCGTCTCGCCGGCTGCCGTGATGGCCCTCGACCCGGGCATGGGCCACGGCGGCATGCACCACGAACACTGACCCGCACAGCACAGCACGCCGCCCGGCCAGGGATTCCCGCCGTCGGGTTCGTCGTCGTTCTTCTTCGGGCACGGCGGCTGTCCCGGTCCTCCGCAGGGGCTGCCGCCCTTGCCGGACTGCCTGGGGTCGAGGTTCGCTGCCATCAGGTCTCTCGCTTCCACTCGGCGGGCTTTCCACCACTGTCCCCCCGCCCCGGTCCCACCCACATGAGCTCCTGGTCCCCACCTGGGCCGGGACCGGCGGACCGCTACGCAGGAACCCGGGGGAAGACGGCCCGGACGACCGCGCCGTCGGAGTCGTTGGCGGCGGTGAAGGTGCCGCCCAGCTCCTCGGCGCGTTCGGCCATCGAGCGCAGGCCGACGCCCGCACCGCCGGCGTGGGCGGGGAAGCCCGCGCCGTCGTCGGTGGCCTCGACGGTGACCTCGTCGGGGCGGACCCGGAGGGTGAGCCGGGCGGCGGCGGCGCCGGAGTGGCGGACCACGTTGTTGAGGGCCTCGCCACTGATCCGGTAGATGGCGACCTCGACGGCGGCGGGGAGGGTGGGCAGCGGGTCGGGGTCGAGGTCGAGGGTGACCCGGAGGGTGTGGTGGCCGAGGCCGTCGGCCAGCCGCCGCAGCGCCCCCGCGAGACCTTCGCTGCCGAGGGCGGCCGGAGCCAGCCCGTCGGTGATCCGGCGCAGTTCGGTGATCGCCTGGCCGATCCCGGCGGAGGCGGTGCCGAGCGAGACCGCGGCCTCCGACTCGGGTGCGATGCCGGTCCGGGCCGCGTCGATCTGCAGGCGGAGGCCGGAGAGCGCGGGCCCGAGCCCGTCGTGCAGGTCGTGCCGGAGCCGCCGCCGCTCCTCCTCCCGAGCCAGCACGATCCGCTTCCGGCTGGCCTGCAGGTCCTCGTACAGCCGGAGGGAGGCGATCGCGGGCGAGGCCTGGTCGGCGAGCAGTTGGAGCACCTCGCGGTCCTGCCGGTCCAGCTCGCGCTGCCCGGAGCGCGGCGGCACGGACAGCTCGCCGATCACCGCGCCCTCGTAGCTGAGCGGGAAGCTCTCGGCGGGTAGCTCGGCGTCACCGAGCCCGGCCAGTTCGCGCGGCCCGCTGCGGGTGCGGACCCGCACACACGCGGCGGGCAGACCGAGCGCGATCACCACGGTCTGACAGAGCAGCGACGGCGCCTCGGCGGGGCCGACGGCCTGGCTCATCCGCTCGGCCAGCTTGCGCACCACCTGGTACGGGTGGGCCCGCTCGCCGTAGTAGTACCGGTCCACGGCGCGCACCACGAACCGGGCGGCGGGGCGCAGCAGCGCGCCGAGCAGGGCCGCCGCCGGCAGCAGCCACCAGCGGACGCCGGGCCCGGCGKCGGGGAGCAGACTGCCCAGCAGATAGGCGAGCAGCAGAACGACGATGAACAGCAGCGTGCAGAAGGCGTACGCGGCCAGATAGCGCCGGGTGGCCCGGTCCAGCGAGAGCGAGCGGTCCCGGCGGAAGCCGAGGACGGGCACCAGCAGCCAGACCGCCTCGCCGATGAAGACCACCGCGTACGGGACCCAGTCGGGGTAGTCGCCGAGATAGTGCGGGACGGTGATCAGCGTGACCCAGAGCAGGTAGGCCACGGCCACCTCCCGCAGGTGCGGGTGCGGTCCCGGCGAGCGCCACCAGCGGACGGCGGCGACGGTCAGGGTGAGGGCCACGCCGACGGTGAAGACGTCGTAGGAGTACGGCTCGACGTGCTCCTCCAGCCAGTCGAGCAGCGCGGTGCCCTCCAGCGGGTTCGCCCGGGTGTAGAACCCCGTGTGCAGGCCCGCGTTGAGCACGCCGACCACCACGCACCACGCCGCGACCAGCCCGGTGACGATCCGCCAGAACCCGCCGGGCAGCCGGGCGTCCGGGAGCCAGAGCGGGAAGGCCAGCATCATGAAGGCGTTGGCGATCGCGGCGGCGATCACCACCGCCAGAACGGCGTTCATCACGGCGGGCCCCGCTCCCGCCAGCTCGGCGGCGAGCCCCAGGAACATCTGCAGGCACTGCAGCCCACCGGCGACCAGCAGCAGCACTCCCAGGCCCCGGCCGTTCCGGTTGATCACCAGGAACAGGCCGGAGAGCGCGAAGGTCAGGCCGAGCGCGACCAGGGTGCCGTCGAAGAGGTAGTACTCGCTGATCCCCTCGGCGTCGCGGTGGGTCAGTGCGAGCACCGACCAGCCGAGGGCGCAGAGCAGGGCGAAGGCCGCGGCCGCGAGCGCCCGGGCCGTACTGGCGCTGGTGATCTCGTTCTCGCTCATACAGGCACTCCCTCGACCCTGGCTGACTGTGGGCGGCCCATGCTGGTCGGCCCGCTGTCCCGACCGCACGGGGCCACGGTCCCAACTTGATCCTCAGTCAGCGCCCAGGCCCATGTCTCTTGCCCGGGCCACCGCCTCGGCCCGGGTGGCGACGTGCAGCTTCTCGAAGATGTGGGTGACGTGGTTGCGGACGGTCTTCTCGGCCACCACCAGCTCGCGGGCGATCCGGCGGTTGTCCAGTCCCCGGGCCACCAGGTTGAGCACCTCCGCCTCCCGGGCGGTGAGCGAGGGGAACAGCTGGCCCGCCTCGCGCAGCTTGGTGCCGGCCAGCAGGGCGGTGATCCGGACCGCGATCTCGGAGCCGAAGACGGCGCCGCCGGCCGCCACGGTGCGCACCGCGTGCAGCACCTCGTCCCGCCCGGCGCCCTTGACCAGGTAGCCGCGTGCTCCGGCCTGCAGGGCGGCCAGCAGGCTGCCGTCGTCGTCGGCCATGGTGAGCATCAGGACGGGTACGGCCGGGGTCCGCTCGGCCAGCCTGCGGGCCGCCTCCAGGCCGGAGCCGTCGGGCAGCGAGAGGTCCAGTACCACCACGTCCGGCAGGCAGTCGGCCACCGCGCCCGGGACGGCCGCGACGGTCTCCGCCTCGCCGACCACCTCGATGCCGTCGGCGCTCTGCAGGGCGGCCTTCAGACCCTCCCGGAAGAGCGGATGGTCGTCCACGATCAGTACCCGCACCGAACCGGTGTCCTGCTGCAGCTCGTCCACTCGGCCGACACTACCAGTGAGCGATATATGACGGAGTGTCACCTGTCGGCCCGTCAGGGCATCACCAGGACCGGCTTCACCACCTCACCCGCCGTCGCGGCCGTCGCGGCCCGCTCCACAGCGGCGAACGGGAAGGTCCGCACCAGCCGGTCGACCGGCAGCCGGCCCGCCAGGTGCAGGTCCACCAGCGCGGGCAGGAATCGCCCGGGCCGGCTCGCGCCCTGGTTGACGCCGACGATCCTCGGCACCCGGTCCAGCAGCGCCGGTACGTCCAGGGCGAGTTGACTGCCCGTCGGCGGCGCCCCGACCACCGCGCAGGTGCCGCCGACCGCGAGCGCGTGGACCGCCGCGCCGAGGGCGCCGAGCTGCCCGCTGGTCTCCAGGGTGTGCTCGGCGCCCCGGCCCTTGGTCAGTTCCATGATCGCCTCGACCGGGTCCTCGGCCGTGGCGTCCACCACGTCGGTGGCGCCCAGCTCGTGCGCCAGCGTCAGCCGGTCGGGCCTGACGTCCACCGCGACCAGCCGGGCGGCCGGGGTGAGCAGGGCGGCCAGCAGGGCCGAGAGCCCGACCGCCCCGGCGCCGAACACCGCCACCGTGTCGCCCGGTCCGGGCCGCAGCACGTTCAGCACCGCCCCCGCCCCGGTCTGCACGCCGCAGCCGAACGGTGCCAGCAGCTCCGGTGGCACCCCGTCCGGCACCGGTACCGCGTTGCGCTCGGTGGCCAACGCCAGGGTGGCGAACGAGGACTGGCCGAAGAAGTGCCCGTGCAGCGGCGAACCGTCGGCGCCGCCGAGCGTGGCGCTGCCGTCCAGCCGGCTGCCGCCGAACAGGTTGAGCCGGGGCCAGTGCGCGCACCGGACCGGCTGCCCGTCCCGGCAGGCGGCGCAGGCCCCGCAGGAGGCGAAGGTGAGCAGCACGGTCTGACCGACCGTCAGCCGGGTAACCGCACTGCCGACCGCCTCCACCGTCCCGACCCCCTCGTGGCCGAGCACGGCGGGCAGCGGGCCCGTGGTGTGCCCGGCCCGGACGCTCAGGTCGGTGTGGCAGATCCCGGCGGCGGCGATCCGCACCAGCACCTCGTCGGGACGCGGGTCGTCCAGCCGGACCGGCTCCAGGGTGAACGGCTGTCCCGGGCCCCGGACCACGGCGGCGGTGGCGTTCGGCATCTCGCTCAACTCCAGTTCTGCGTCGGCCGGTAGAGCCGGGCCTCGGTCTGCCGCTCGTACGGCAGCCCGGGCGGCAGGTCGATCAGCTCCAGCTGCAGGCCCCACGGCGTCCGGAAGTAGACCCAGCGGTCGCCGTCGATCGGGCCGCCGTCGGCAACCGTCTCCGGCCGGCCGAGCACCTGCACGCCGGGCTGCTCCCGCAGGTACGCGGCGGCGGCGTCCACGTCGGTGACCGCGATGGCCAGGTGGTGACCGCCCCAGTCGCTGTTCCTGGGCAGCTCGCGGCGCTGGTCCGGCGAGCTGTACTCGAACAGCTCCAGATTGGTCACCGGGCCCAGCCGGAGCATCGCCACGTACGCGGCGGCCCGGTGGTGGACGCCGAGCTGACGGGTCATCCAGTCCCCGTCCGGATCGTGCACGGGACCGGTCCGGTAGAGCAGTTCGGCGCCGATCACCTCGGTGAAGAAGGCGACCGCTTGGTCCAGATCGGGCACGGTGTACGCGACGTGGTGCACGGCGAGGGCACCGGGGATGGCGCTCATGACGGACTCCCAGCGGGTCAGGGTCAGGGTCGGGTGCGGCGGCGCGGCAGCGGCCGCCTGCGCGGGGCGGGTGCGGCGCCGAGGGTCAGGCAGAGCAGCTCGGCGCCGAGCGGGCCGGCCCCCAGGTCCAGGTCCTGGCCCGCCGGGATCAGCAGCAGGTCACCGGCGTCGGCCAGGTGCTGGGCCAGTGCCGGCCGCTGCTCGGCGACCACCGGGCCGCGCAGCACGTACCAGGCGGCCTCGGTCTCCGGGCGGCCCGCGCGGTGGTGGGTGCCGCCGGGGCTGAGCCGGAGGTGTTCGAAGGACTCGCAGTCGGCGGTGACCAGGTCGCGGCGGGCCAGGCAGCTCACCCGGGTGCGCTCGCTGCCGGGGCCGACCACGGTCATGGCGGCGGCGGAGGCGGTGGTGACGATCATCGGGGGCCTTCTCCCGGTACGGCCAGGACGGCGTGGAAGTACTCCAGGCCCGACTGCCCGGCGGTGAGGACGAGTTCGCCGCCCAGCGGCAGCGTGACGGCGGTGCCTTCGGCCAGCGGCACGTCGGTCTCCTCGGTGCTCGCCCGGCCGGCTCCGGCGGTGACGTAGAGCGTGTGCTCGACACCGTCGGCGGTCAGTTCGATGCTCTGCTGCGGGTCGAGCCAGCTGAGGCCGACCCCGCGCAGCGGACCGGTGAGCACCCGGCCGGGGTCCACGGCGCGGCCCCGGCGGAGGGCGGTGATCGCGGTGCTGGTCATCTCGGACGCTCCTTGTTCGGACCTGATGCTTCGACGGTGTCCCGCCCGTTGTCCCGGGCGACAGGGCGTGGTGTCCCGATCTCGGGCCTGCGGTCCGGGAGTTCGCGGCTGACCGCGTCCGGGAGCACGGTCAGGCAGAGCAGCTCCGCGCCGAGCGGGCCGCCGTGCAGGTGCACCCGGCCGCCCTCGGGGGCGAGCAGCAGGTCGCCCTCGGCCAGCAGGTGCTGCGGCTGCTCGGGGCAGTCCAGCAGCGCGACCGGCCCGCGCAGCACGTACCAGGCCGCCTCGGTGCCCGCCCGGCCCGCCAGGTCGTAGCAGGCGCCGGGGCTGAGCCGGACGTGGTCGACGGCCTCGGTCTCGCTGTGCAGCATGCCCCGGCGGGCCAGGCAGCGGGTGCGGACCCGCTGGGTGCCGGGGCCGAGGTGCACGGCCGCGTGGGCCGTGTCGGTGACGATCATCGGAGCTCTCCAGGACGTACGGAGGGCGGCACGGTGAGCACCGCGTGGACGTACTCCAGCCCGTCGCCCCCGGCGGTGAAGGCCGCCGAGCTGCCGAGCGGGAGGGTGACGGACCGGCCGGGCTCCAGCGGCACCCGGACGTCCGCGGCGGCGGCCCGGCCGCGGCCGGCCGTCACGAAGACGGTGTGCTCGGTCGCGTCGGCGGCCAGCTCGACCCGCTGGCCAGCGCGCAGCCGGACCAGTTCGAGGTGCCGCAGCGGCCCGGTGAGCACCGCGCCGGGGTCGATCGGGCCGACCCGGCGCAGGTTGGTCACCACGGCGTGCCGCAGGATCGGGGGCCGGGAAAGCGGCAGTACGGGCATTTCGATCACCAGCCAGTCCAGCGCCTCGGTACCCGCGTTGCGGAGACCGTGGGTGGTGCCGAGGCCGGTGAGCACGACATCACCGGCCTCGACGGGTTGGGGCCGGCCGTCGAGGATGATCTCCCCTCGGCCGGTGAGGAGCACGTAGGCCTCCTCGGTGCGGGTGTGCAGGTGCTCCCCGCTGACACCGCCGGGCGGGAGGCTGGCCCACTCGACCGCCTCCCAGCCGCCGAGCAGTCCCGGCCTGCGGGCCAGGCAGGCCCACCGGGTCAGGCCCGCGGCGCCGTGCACGCCGTGCACCTCGGCGGGGCCGCGGGTGTCGGCGACAATCACGGTGCCACGCATGCCAGTTCCTCCAGTTCGGTGGCCGCCCGGCCGATCTCGGCGGCGGTCAGGTCGTCGGCGAAGCAGCCGTCGCCGATCCCGACCGGCAGCGGGAAGCGCTGCCGGCCGTCCCGGTGCCGGATCGTGTCGGTGAGCGCCTCGGCCAGCGTCTCCGGCTCCAGCAGCGGGTGCCGGACCGGGAGTCGGAGCCGGCGCATCAGACCGAGGATCCGGTCCCGCTCGGCGGCCTCGACCAGTCCCCTCCGCTGGGCGAGCACCGTGGTCAGCGCCATGTCGAGGCAGACCGCCTCGCCGTGCAGCAGTTCGGGCAGCGCCCGCATCTCCACGGTCGGGCTGAACGAGTGGCCGTAGTCCATCGAGCGCTCCAACCGGTGCTCCCAGAGGTTGGGTTGGAGCTCCTGGAGCATCCCGTGCACCGCCCGGACCAGCACCTCGCCGCCGGGGGCCGGGCCCTGGAAGCGCTGGTCGATCAGCGCCTCGCCGGCCCGGTCCAGCAGCTCGAACAGCCGCCGGTCCTTGATCAGGGCGACCTTGAGGATCTCGGCCAGGCCGTTGCTCAGGTGCCGCTGGTCCAGGGTGGCCAGGAAGGCCGGGTCCAGCAGCGTGGCCACCGCCGGGTGGTAGGTGCCCAGCCGGTTCTTGTGCCGGCCGAAGTTGACCCCGGTCTTCGCGCCGACGCCCGCGTCCACCAGCCCGATCAGCGTGGTGGGCACCCGGACGAACGGGGTCGAGCGGCGGTAGAGACTGCAGGCCAGGCCGACCACGTCCATCAGGACGCCGCCGCCCATCGCGATCACCGGCTCGGCCCGCCGGGAGACCCCGAAGCGGTCCATCCGGTCGGCGACCCGGAACACCGACTCCATCGTCTTGACCTCCTCGTGCGCCGCCAGCACGCAGAGCTCGACCTCCAGGTCGCGGGCCTCGAAGTAGGCCAGGATCCGTTCGCCGTAGAGCGCGTGCACGGTCTCCTCCACCACCACCAGACGCCGCCCGGGGGTGGCGCCGGCGGTGGCGAGTGCCGGGTTGCCCGGGTGCAGCAGCTGCGGGGTGAAGCCGACCTGGTAGGTGACCGGAAGGGCGGTGCTGACCGTCCAGGCGTTGACCGGCTCGCCGGTGGTGAACAGGCCGTGAGCGGGGGTGTTGGTCCTGCCTGCCACGGTGGCCTCCTCTGTCGTTCTGGGTTCGGAGCTCCACCTTCGCGATCCCGAGGTCCCGGACACACGGGGGCACCGCCCGCACCCGGTCCCGACTGACTGCCCGGGACGTACGGTGGGATGCGGAGGCAGTGCGATGTACTTCACCGACCGGAAGGACGCGGGGCGGCAGCTGGCCGCCCGGCTCGGCACGATCCCCGACGCGGTGGTGGTGGGCCTGCCGCGCGGCGGCGTACCGGTGGCCGCCGAGGTGGCCAGGGCGCTCGGGGCCCCGCTGGACATCTGCGTGGTGCGCAAGCTCGGGGTGCCGCGCCAGCCGGAGCTGGGCATGGGCGCGATCGGCGAGGGCGGGGCCCGGGTGCTGAACGAGTACGTCCGCCAGGCGGCCCATGTGACGAACGCTCAGCTCGCCGCGGTGGAGCGCTCCGAGCAGGCCGAGCTGGCCCGCCGGGCCGAGCGCTACCGGGGCGGCCGCCCGCCGGTCGAGCTGCGTGGGCGGACCGTGGTGGTGGTGGACGACGGGATCGCCACCGGCTCCACCGCCAAGGCCGCCTGCCGGATCGTCCGGCAACGGGGCGCCGCCCGGGTGGTGCTGGCCGTCCCGGTCGCCCCGGCCGACTGGCGGGACGCGCTGCGCGGCGAGGCCGACCGGCTGGTCTGCGTGCACGAGCCCAGGGCGTTCATGGCCATCGGCGCGTTCTACGCGGACTTCGACCAGACCACGGACGCGGAGGTGCTGGACGCCCTACTCGGCTGACCGGACGCGACACAAGAGCCAGCATCGCCATTGGACAATCTGACCACCCCAGGCGGCCCGGTGCTGCTCAGCTTGTACACATTGAGCAGCTGATCATCCATCTGTTGCCCAATCACCCGGGCGGGAGCAAGCTCAGCGCACTGCAAGCCTCAACGTGGAGGAACCCATGACCGCCAACGCCGTTGAACTGACCCCCGAGGAGCTCGAGGCAGGCCTCGACGCGGAGCAGCTGCGCCGCCTGGTGGGCTTGGTCGAGCACGACGCCGCCGGTGACCCGTTCCCGGTCATCGCCCAGGACGCGATCGTCTTCGTGGTGGGCAACGCCACCCAGGCGGCCCAGTTCTACCAGGCCGTTTTCGGCATGGAGCTGGTCGCCTACTCCGGCCCCGAGACCGGCCGCCGGGACCGCAAGGCCTTCGTGCTGCGCTCCGGCTCCTGCCGCTTCGTGATCAAGGGCGGGGTCTCCCCGGACAGCCCGCTGCTGGACCACCACCGCCGCCACGGCGACGGCGTGGTCGACCTCGCGCTCGAGGTGCCGGACGTGGACAAGTGCATCGCGCACGCCCGGGCCACCGGCGCCACCGTGCTGGAGGAGCCGAACGACGTCACCGACGAGCACGGCACCGTCCGCCGCGCGGCGATCGCCACCTACGGCGAGACCCGGCACACCCTGGTCGACCGCTCCCGCTACCACGGCCCCTACCTGCCCGGCTTCGTCACCGCGCAGACCCGGGTGCAGCGCCCGGAGGGCCACCCCAAGCGCCTGTTCCAGGCCCTGGACCACGCGGTGGGCAACGTCGAGCTCGGCAAGATGGACGAGTGGGTCGGCTTCTACAACCGGGTCATGGGCTTCGAGAACATGGCCGAGTTCGTCGGCGACGACATCGCCACCGAGTACTCGGCGCTGATGAGCAAGGTGGTCGCCAGCGGCAACCACCGGGTGAAGTTCCCGCTGAACGAGCCCGCCATCGCCAAGAAGAAGTCGCAGATCGACGAGTACCTGGAGTTCTACGGCGGCCCCGGCTGCCAGCACCTGGCGCTGGCCACCAACGACATCCTGACCACGGTGGACATCCTGCGCTCCAACGGCGTGGAGTTCCTGAACACCCCGGACTCGTACTACGACGACCCGCTGCTGCGCGAGCGGATCGGCAAGGTCAGGGTTCCGGTCGAGGAGCTCAAGAAGCGCGGCATCCTGGTCGATCGTGATGAGGACGGCTACCTGCTGCAGATCTTCACCAAGCCGCAGGGCGACCGGCCGACGGTGTTCTTCGAGTTCATCGAGCGGCATGGTTCGCTGGGCTTCGGAAAGGGCAACTTCAAGGCCCTGTTCGAGTCCCTGGAGCGTGAGCAGGACAAGCGCGGCAACCTCTGAGACCGGCTCGGGAGGATCAGGACAATGGCGCACTACCGGCAGCTGGGCAGCATCCCGCCCAAGCGGCACACCCAGCACCGCACGCCCGAAGGCGGGCTGTACTACGAGGAGTTGATGGGCGAGGAGGGCTTCACCTCGGACTCCTCGCTGCTCTACCACCGGGGCATCCCGTCGGCGATCACGGCCGCCGTGCCGTGGGAGCTCCCCGATCAGCGCACCACCCCCAACCATCCGCTGATCCCCCGTCACCTGAAGCTGCACGAGCTGTTCCAGGGCGAGGAGTGGAAGGACACCGACGTGGTCGCCGGGCGGCGGCTGCTGCTCGGCAACGGTGACGTCCGGCTGTCCTACGTGGTGGCCGGGGCGCCGAGCGAGCTGTACCGCAACGGGCTCGGCGACGAGTGCGTCTACATCGAGTCCGGCAGCGCCGTCCTCGAGACGGTGTTCGGCTCGCTGGCGGTCGGCGAGGGTGACTACGTGATCATCCCCCGGGCCACCACGCACCGTTGGGTCCCGGGCCCGGACGCGCCGCTGCGCGCGTACTGCATCGAGGCGAACAGCCACATCACCCCGCCCAAGCGCTACCTCTCCCGGTTCGGCCAGCTGCTGGAGCACGCGCCGTACTGCGAGCGGGACATGCGCGGGCCGGTCGGCCCGCTGCTGGTCGAGCAGGGTGACGTGGACGTGCTGGTCAAGCACCGGGGCCCGAACGGCGTGGCCGGCACCAGATACACGGTGCCGCACCACCCGTTCGACGTGGTCGGCTGGGACGGGTGCCTCTACCCGTACGCGCTGAACATCGCCGACTTCGAGCCGCTCACCGGCCGGATCCACCAGCCGCCGCCGGCCCACCAGATCTTCGAGGGCAACAACTTCGTGATCTGCAACTTCGTGCCGCGCAAGGTGGACTACCACCCGCTCTCGATCCCGGTGCCGTACTACCACTCGAACGTGGACAGCGACGAGGTGATGTTCTACTGCGGCGGCAACTACGAGGCCCGGAAGGGCTCCGGCATCGCCCAGGGCTCGATCTCACTGCACCCCGGCGGCCACACCCACGGCCCGCAGCCGGGCGCGTACGAGCGCTCGATCGGCGCCGAGTTCTTCGACGAGCTCGCCGTCATGGTGGACACCTTCCGCCCGCTGGAGCTGGGCGAGGGCGCCGCCGCGAGCGAGGACGACAACTACGCCTGGACCTGGTCGGGCGGTCGGCGATGACCGTACCGCCACTGTTCCGGGGGCTGTTCGACGACGCCGCGGTCTTCCCGCCCGGCGACCTGCCGCTGGCCGAGGCGGTGCCCGCGCACCTGGGGCACCGCTCGGCCTGGTACGCCGACGCGGTCGGCCCGTTCCTCTGCGGGGCCGGGCGGGCCGGTGAACTGGCCGCGCTGCGGCCGGAGTTCCCGGTCGCCCTGGTGCTGGCGCCGGGCGGCGAGTACGTCCCGGTGCCCGGGCTGGACGTGGTGGGTGTCGAGGTGGCCGCCACGGTCGTGCCCCGACTGCCCGCCGGAGTGCCAGGTTCCCTTGAACTCCCTTACGGTGAAGGGCTGTTCAAGCAGCTCGACCTGCTGGCCGGGACACCGCACCGGGCCAAGTTCCGCACCGGCGGGCTGACCGCAGACGCCTTCCCGACGGTGGCCGAGCTGGCCGCCGCGCTGACCGCCTGCGCGGAACTCGGCGTGCCGTACAAGTGCACGGCGGGTCTGCACAACGCCGTTCGGCACACCGACCAGGTGACCGGCTTCGAGCACCACGGCTTCCTCAACGTGCTGCTCGCCGCCGCCGATCCCGACCGGGCCGCCGAGGCGCTGGCCGAGCGCTCCGGTGCCGTACTGGCCGCCGCCGCACGGGAGTTGACCGACCACCAGGTGGCGGCCGCCCGCGCATCCTTCACCGCCTTCGGCACCTGCAGCATCGCGGAGCCGCTCGCCGACCTGGCCGAACTCGGCCTACTGACCCAGGAGAACCGTTGACCGCCAGCTGGCTCGAGTCCGCGCAGGACTCCCCGTTCGGCCTGCACAACCTGCCGTACGGCGTCTTCAGCACCGCCGACCAGCCGGACCGGCGCCGGATCGGCGTGGCCGTCGGCGACTTCGTGCTGGACGCGGGCGCCGCCGCCCGCGCGGTCGGCGAACCCTCCGTCCTGCTGGACGCCGACACCCTCAACCCGCTGCTCGCGGCGGGCCGTCCGACCTGGACCTCGGTGCGGGCCGCCCTCACCGGCTGGCTGAGCGACGACACCCACCGGGCCGCGGTCTCCCCGCACCTGTACCCGGTCGGCGAGGTCGCCCTGCACCTGCCGTTCGAGGTGGCCGACTACGTCGACTTCTTCGCCTCCGAGCACCACGCCACCAACCTGGGCAAGCTCTTCCGCCCCGGCACCGAACCGCTCTCCCCCAACTGGAAGCACCTGCCGATCGGTTACCACGGCCGGTCCGGCACGATCGTCACCTCCGGCACCGAGATCGTCCGCCCGCACGGCCAGCGGAAGGCACCGAGCGAGCCACTGCCCTCCTTCGGCCCGTGCCGACGCCTCGACATCGAGGCCGAGGTGGCCTTCGTGGTCGGCGCCGGCAGCGAGCTCGGCAAGCCGGTCGCACTGGCCGACTTCCGCGAGCACGTCTTCGGCGTCTGCCTGCTCAACGACTGGTCCGCCCGCGACATCCAGGCCTGGGAGTACGTGCCGCTCGGCCCGTTCCTCGGCAAGTCCTTCGCCACCTCGCTGTCGCCCTGGGTGGTCCCGCTGGACGCGCTGGAGCACGCCCGGGTCAGCCCGCCGCCGCGCGACGTCGAGCTGCTGCCCTACCTGGACGACCAGGACGGCGAACCGTGGGGCCTGGACCTCGCCCTGACGGTCCGGCTGAACGGCCACGTGATCTCCCGGCCGCCGTTCGCCTCGATGTACTGGACGGCCGCCCAGCAGCTCGCCCACCTGACCGCCAACGGCGCCTCGGTGCGCCCCGGCGACCTGTACGCCTCCGGCACCGTCAGCGGCCCGGAGGTGGAGACCCGGGGCGCGCTGATCGAGCTGACCTGGGGCGGCGAGAACCCGGTCAAACTCCCGGACGGCACCACCCGCACCTTCCTGGAGGACGGTGACACCGTCACCATCACGGCCACCGCCCCGGGCCCGGACGGCACGCTGATCTCGTTCGGCGAGGTCACCGGGCGGATCGTGCCCTGACCTGGCACACCCTGACCCGACGCACCGTCAACCGCCGCCCCGCTCCCGTCCGAGCGGGGCGGCGGTCCCGCGTCAGCGGGCCAGCGCCTCCTCGATCAGGTCCACCATCGCGGTCGGCGAGCGGACGGACGTCGCCCCGACCTGCTCGGCCTCGGCCAGCAGCATCACGTTCCGGGTCTCCGAGTAGAGGATCACCGGCCCGGTGAATCCCCGCGCCCGGACGGCCCTGATGCCGTCGATCCCGGCCCGCTTCTCGCTCCCCCGCCGCATGTCGGTGATCACCACGTGCGGCTGCCACCCCAGGCCGGCCAGCGCCTCGGGCGTGCTCTCGACCTGCCGGACCTCCGCCCCGGATCTCCGCAGCTGCCCCGCCAGCTCGGCGTTGTTGCTCGGCACGTCGTCCACCCAGAGCACCCGCGCCCCGCTGAGGTTCAGCGGCGGAGCCCCGCTCAGGGTCAGCGGCGAGGCCCCCACCGGCAGCGGCGGCGGGCCGCCCTGGCTGATCGACGGGCGCAGCGCTACGGTCCGCCGCAACCAGCCCAGCAGGGCGTCGGCGTCCGGCAGTTGGGCCAGGTCCAGGACCAGCCGGACGAACCCCCGGTCGGCGGCCAGCAGCGGGTACTCCGGCGGCAGCGCGCGTTCCAGCTGCTCCAGAGTGGCCGGCCACTCCTCCGGCAGCCGCAGGTCCAGCCGCTCCGCCAGCACCGCCAGCCGGGCCGTCTGCTCCTGGTCGAGACCGCCGCCACCCCGCCGGACCAGCCCGCGCACCTCGTAGTAGGTGACGAACTCGGTCACCCGGTCCGGACCGCCGGGCTGGACCAGCGCCCGGTGGAAGTCCGGGTACAGGTGCTGGAGCAGCACCGACCTGAGCAGTCCCTCCGCGCCGAACTCCTGCCACCCGACGTTGAGGTGGTACTCCATCACGAAACTGTTGATCAACCGCTTGATCCGCCGGGGGTTGCGGCCCATCCGCTCCGCCAGCAGCGCCTCCAGCGGCGGTGTCAGCAGCCCGGCCGTCCCGGACCGCTCGGCGTAGCTCCGGACCAGCCGGGCCGCCTGGGCCGGATCCATCGGCGGGATACGGTAGTTGACCTGGACGATCTTCTGCAGGTAGTCCGCACTGAGGGCCTGCCCCGAGGCCTCCGCCACGTCCGCGATCCGACTCTGGTCGCAGCCCAGCACGAAGGCCAGGCCCGGCACGTCCAGGTAGACCTTGATCGCTTCGCAGACCGCCAGGATGGTCTCGTCCGAGCAGCGGTCGAGGTCGTCCACGAAGACCGCCAGCAGCCGCCGCTGGTCCCAACTGCCGGGCGCCGCAGCCCACTCGGTGGCCGACTTCGAGATCAGTTCACGGATCTGGTTCCGGGCCGCCGCGTCGGCGGCCATCCGCTCCCAGAGCTCGTCGACCATCCGGTCCACGCGGAACACCCCCGCCAGCAGGGTGACCCCGAGCCGCAGCCCCGCCAGCAGCGGGCCCCGGCGGCCGGTCCGGTACCAGACCCGGCGCAGCAGGCTGCGGTCGAACCGCTGGAGCACCGACTTGATGACCCCCTCCAGGGCGTCGGTGCCGTCCGCCGTCCAGGCGTTGAACCAGACGCACTCGACGCTGCGGTCCGCGCTGAGCTCCGCCTCGATCTGGTGCATCAGACTGCTCTTGCCCATCCCCCAGTCCGCGTCGATCGCGATGGTGAACGGCGTCGCCGCCCGCGAGAGCTGGATCAGCCTCGCCAGGTCCCGGGCCGCCCGCGCCGTCCCGAGCACGTCCTCGTCCCCGGCACCGTGCACCGGTTCGTCGTTGAGCAGTGAGAAGACCAACGCGCACACCCCCCCATGGTGATCAGCGGCCTCATCCTACTGCGCTGACCAGGAGCCAACTCGCTGTGCGGATCCCCTGACGGGTGCTGCCTGGCCCAGGTCGCCACGGCCGCTCTGTCCCCCTCAGCCCGCCATCGTGGCGACGATCGCCGAGCTGGCGGGAGTCGTGAGCACCTCGACAGCATGCAGGGCGGGATGGGTGAGGTAGAAGAGCCGGAGCTCGTCCACCTCACCGCCGAAGCGAGGCGGCCAGTGGGGCGAGGGCGTGAAGTCGTCGAGAATGAGCAGGCCACCGGGGGCGAGCAGTTCGACGACCCGTTGGGGGTCGTCACGCTTGCCTCCGCCGTCGCAGAAGAAGACGTCGAAGGGGGCGTACTGCTCGAGCAGTCGCCAGTCCCCGGCGAGCACGCTCACCCGCTGGTCATCCGCGAAGACTTCGGCCGCGCTTCGGGCCAGGGCCTCATCACGTTCCACCGTGACCAGACGCGCATCGGCGCCGAGGCCGGCGTGCAGCCACGCGGTTCCGACTCCCGATCCGGTGCCGCTCTCCGCAATGGTTCCGGAGGGTTTCGAAGCAGCAGCCAGCCTGAGCAACCTGCCCACTTCAGGAATGCAGCTGTTCTTGAAAGCCGCCTTCGCAGCGATACTCTCCGCGGCCGCCATGCGTGGCGGAACAGACCGTTCTGGCATAGTCAAGACCCCTCCCCCTGCGCACGACGAACCTTGACGCTACCCGCCGGCCGAGGAGTCCGTACGGACTTCCACAGGTCCGGCACGGGTACGGTGGCGGGGTTCTCCCGGCAGACGGCAAGCGGACGAAGTGGGGCCCCGATGACGACGGATGTGGTGCTGGAGCAGGTCGGCCGGCTCGGCCGGATCACGCTGGACCGGCCCCGGGCGCTCAACGCGCTCACCCACGGGATGCTGCTGGCGATCGAGGCGCAGCTGACCGTCTGGACGACCGACGACAGCGTGGCGGCCGTGCTGCTGACCGGCGCCGGGGAGCGTGGGCTCTGCGCCGGGGCGGACATCCGGGCGCTGCACGACGACGCCAAGCTGGGCGGTGCGGGCGCCCGGCAGTTCTTCCGGGACGAGTACCGGCTGAACCACCTGATCTCCCGTTACCCGAAGCCGTACGTCGCGGTGATGGACGGGATCACCATGGGCGGCGGGGTCGGCCTCTCGGCGCACGGCGGCGTCCGGGTGGTCACCGAACGCTCCACGGTGGCGATGCCGGAGACCCGGATCGGCCTGATGCCGGACGTCGGCGGCAGCCGGCTGCTGGCGCACGCCCCGGGCGAGCTCGGGACCCATCTGGGTCTGACCGCCGCGGCGATGGGCCCGGGCGACGCGCTGCTCTGCGGTTTCGCCGACCACTTCGTCCCGACGGCCGCGCTGGCCGACTTCACCGCCGCGCTGACCGGGTCGGCCCCGGCCGAGGCGCTGGCGCGGTACGCCGCCGAGGCGCCGGAGGCCGCGCTCGAGGAGCAGCGGGAGTGGATCGACACCTGCTACGCGGCCGACACGGTGGAGGAGATCCTGGCCCGGCTGGACGCGGCCGGGCTCACTACGGCCAAGGAGGCCGCCGAGCAGATCAGGGCCAAGTCACCGACCTCGCTCAAGGTCACCCTGGCCGCGCTGCGCCGGGCCCGGACGCACCGCACGCTGGCCGACACCCTGGACCAGGAGTTCCGGATCTCCTGCGCCGCGCTGGACGCCCCCGACCTGGTCGAGGGCATCCGCGCGCAGGTGGTCGACAAGGACCGCAACCCGCACTGGTCCCCCGCCACCCTGGCCGAGGTGACGGACCGCCAGGTGGCAACGTTCTTCACCGACCTGGGCGAACGGGAGCTCGGCCTGTCCCGCTGACCGGTGGTCAGGCCGTCACCTTCGCGACGAACGCCGCGAGGTTCGCCAGGGTCCGTTCGGACTTCTCCTCCAGCGTGAGCGACTCGTGCAGTCGCGCGCCTGGGCCGGTCTCCCGCTTGCCGCGGACGTACAGCGAGCAGGCCAGGTCGGTGCACATGTAGGCACCCACCGAGTTGCCCTGCTGCCCGGCCTTGCCGGCCAGCGGGGCCACCATCAGCGAGACGCCCCCGCTGTGCGTGGTCAGGCACAGCGAGCACATGCTCCGGCGGGCCTGCCCGACTCCGCCGGTCGACAGGCGCAGCGCGACTCCGGTCAGCCGGCCGTCCAACTCGGCTACCGCATAGGCCCGTTCGGGTGCCTGCGGGTCACGCCAGCCCAGGAAGTCGAGGTCCTCCCAGGGCAGCTCGGGCAGCCCGCGCGGCACGTTCAGGCGCTTGGCCTCGCCCTTGGTGCAGTTCACGAAGGAGGCCCTGATCTCTTGCTCAGTCAACGGCTTCATGGGAGAGACGCTAAGATACCTAGGAGTATTAGGCAAATAATTAACCAACCAAGCTAAATGGATCGGTGACCATGGCAAGAGTCGGGCTGACCAAGGAACGTCTGACCCGGGCCGGAGCCGAGCTCGCGGACGAGGTCGGCTTCGACAAGGTGACCGTCTCGGCGCTCGCCCGCCGGTTCGGGGTCAAGGACGCCAGCCTGTACTCGCACGTCAGGAACTCCCAGGACCTGAAGACCCGGATCGCCCTGCTCGCCCTCGCCGAACTCGCCGACCGGGTCGCCGCCGCACTGGCCGGCCGGTCCGGCAAGGACGCGCTCGCCGCGTTCGCCGACGCCTACCGCGACTACGCCCGGGAGCACCCCGGCCGGTACGCCGCCGCCCAGCTCGAACTCGACGCCGAGACCGCGCTGGCCAGCGCGGCCGGCAAGCACTCGGCGATGACCCGGGCCATCCTGCGCGGCTACGACCTGGCCGAGCCGGACCAGACCGACGCGATCCGCCTGCTGGGCAGCACCTTCCACGGCTACGTCACCCTGGAGCAGGCCGGTGCCTTCGGCCACACCGCCCGCGACTCGCAGACCAGCTGGACCAGGATCCTGGACGCCCTCGACGCCCTGCTGCGCAACTGGCCGGCCGCCTGACCGACCCGCCCGACCAGCCGTTGCCCGGCGCGCCCCGGAGGGTTTGACTGGGAGGTGTCGGCACCGACTTCGCACGGAGGAGTGCGCACCATGACCAGCGGCCACTCCGTCCCGGGCAAGGCCAGCTTCGCCGAGGCCTACGAGCAGCCCGACCCGCGCGGGTACTTCCGCGCCCTGGGCCCGTACGAGTACGTCACGCCGCACCACGCCCAGCGGGTGTTCCGGCTGCTCACCGCCGCCCGGGAGCCGCGCACGGTGGTGGACCTGTGCTGCTCGTACGGGATCAACGCGGCGCTGCTCAACCACCAGTTGACCCTGGCGGAGCTGTACCACCGGTACACCGACCGGGCCCTGGACGGTCTCTCCACCCCTGAACTCTCGCTCCGCGACCGGCAGTTCTACGCCGCCCGGCGCCGCCCGGAGGCGGTCCCGGTGGTCGGCGTGGACGTGGCGAGCGGACCGGTCGAGTACGCCCGCCGGGCCGGGCTGCTGGCCGCCGCGTTCGCCGAGAACCTGGAGCGCGCCGCCCCCTCCCCCGCTCTGCGGGCCACCGTCGCCGACGCCGGACTGGTCACCGTCACCGGCGGCGTCGGCTACGTCTCGGCCCAGAGCTTCGACCGCCTGCTGGCCTGCGTCGACACCCCGCCCTGGGTGGCCGCCTTCGTGCTGCGCGCCGTCCCGTACGGGCCGATCGCCGAGGTGCTGGCCGAGTACGGACTGGTCACCGAGCGGCTCGCCCGGACCTTCCGGCAGCGCCGCTTCACCGGCCTCGAGGAGCGGGCCGGCGCCCTGAGCGCGGTGCTCGACGCGGGCCTCGACCCGGCCGGCCTGGAGAGCGAGGGCTGGTTCCACGCCGAGCTGTACGTCTCCCGGCCCGCCCCCCAGGTCCAGGCCCGCCCGCTGGCCACTCTGCTGCGCGCCGACACGTGATCATCGTCTCGGATCGCGAGACTGGCGCCCGGGTGGGTCGGTCGGAGATGGTGTCCCTCGTCACGGAACTCAAGTACCGAGGGAGTCAACGGCGATGACCGAGTACCAGACGATCCTGGTGGAGCAGAAGGGCCGGGTCGGGCTGATCACGCTCAACCGGCCGGAGGCGCTGAACGCGCTGAACAACCAGCTGATGCGCGAGGTGGTGGCGGCGGCGACCGCCTTCGACCGCGATCCTTCGATCGGTGCGCTGGTGATCACCGGCTCGGAGAAGGCGTTCGCGGCCGGGGCCGACATCAAGGAGATGCAGGGCAACGCCTTCCCCCAGGTCTACCTGGACGACTGGCTCGGCCCCTGGGACGAGCTGGGCCGGCTGCGCAAGCCGGTGGTCGCCGCGGTCGCGGGCTTCGCGCTGGGCGGCGGCTGCGAGTTGGCGATGCTCTGCGACATCCTGATCGCCGCCGACACCGCGAAGTTCGGCCAGCCGGAGATCAAGCTCGGGGTGATCCCCGGCATCGGCGGCTCGCAGCGGCTGACCCGGGCGGTCGGCAAGGCCAAGGCGATGGACCTCTGCCTGACCGGGCGGATGATGGGCGCCGAGGAGGCCGAGCGGGCCGGCCTGGTCTCCCGGATCGTCCCCGCCGCCGACCTCCTCACCGAGGCGATGGCCACCGCCGAGACGGTGGCGGCGATGTCCGCCCCGGCGGCCGTGATGATGAAGGAGAGCGTCAACCGGGCCTTCGAGACCACCCTCGCCGAGGGCGTCCGGTTCGAACGCCGCCTGTTCCACGCCGTCTTCGCCACCGCCGACCAGAAGGAGGGCATGGCCGCCTTCGCCGAGAAGCGCAAGCCGTCCTTCGAAAACCGCTAGCCTGTCCGGCCCGGCTGACGTCACGTCAGCCGCGAGATGGCGGGCGCACCGGTCACGTTGTTCACCGGCGTGAAGGCGACGTATCGGCGCAGCCGTTCGATCAGCTCCTCGAACGGCACGTTCGGGCTCAAGTGGCCGATCGGCGGCGCGACATGGCCGAGCACCGGGCAGAGGATCGCGTCGTACGCCTCGAACATTCCGGCGTACGTCCGCTCCGCCTGCCGCAGCCGGCGCAGCACGCCCGGGGTCCGCAGGAACTCGCGCCGGTAGTTGCGCCGCAGGCCCAGCGTGAGGCCGTCCAGCCTGCGGGCCTGGAAGCCCCGGTCGAGCACCAGCTTGCCGGTGGCGGCGATCAGGAACGCGAGGTAGCCCCAGTACAGGGTGAAGTCATGGGCGAACTGCTCGCCGAACGGCAGCACGGTCGGCTCGACCCGGTGCCCGAGACCCTCCAGCCGGGCCGCCGTCTGCTCCACCGCGCGCCGGGTCTGCTGGTCGGTGACCGCGAGCGGCGAGTCCAGTACCAGTCCGATCCGCAGCGGCCGGCCGCCGGGGCCTGCCACCAGGCCCAGCGGCGGCAACGCCGGGTTGCGGTACTGCTGTTCGGCCGCCGCGAAGAAGGCGGCGGTGTCCCGGACCGTCCGGGTCAGCACGCCGTCGGTGATCAGGTCGATCGGCAGCCGGCGGCTCTGCTCGTTGGCCACCAGCCGGCCCCGGGTCGGCTTCAGGCCGACCAGTCCGCAGCAGGCCGCCGGGATCCGGATCGAGCCGCCGCCGTCGTTGGCGTGCGCGATCGGCACCACCCCGGCGGCCACCAGCGCGGCGGCGCCGCCGGAAGAGGCGCCCGGCGAGTGCGAGGTCCGCCAGGGGTTGCGCACCGGCTCGGCGGCGGCGTACTCGGTGGAGGCGTTCAGGCCGAACTCGGGCAGCCGGGTCTTGCCCAGCACGGTCAGCCCGGTGCCGAGCAGCTGGTCCGCGAAACCCGCCGTCCGGCGGGCGGGGCGGGCCCGGAAGGCCGCGCTGCCCTGCCCGGTCGGCATGCCGCGCAGGTCGACGTTGTCCTTCAGGAAGGTGGGCACCCCGGCCAGCGCGGCAGCTGCGCCGTCCCGCCCCGCCCGGGGGCTGCCGTACGCCTCGAACGCCACCGGCGCCAGCCGCCCGTCCACCAGGCGGGCCCGCTCGACGGCGGCGCTCGCCAGCTCCCGGGCACTGACCTCACCCGCCCGCACCGCCGCCGCCAGCGCCACCGCGTCGTGCTCGCCCAACGCGTCGTCCCCGAACGCGTGCACCCGCTCGCCCGTCATCCGAACTCCCCTGTCCTACCGGCCAGTAGCCTCGCGAGCTCAGCAGCATAGGGCCTGCGGGCCCGCCTGCGTCAGCCCGCCGCCTGGTCGGTGTTCAGCCGGGCCAGGCCGCTGCGGGTGGCGGCCACCAGGATGTGGTCGCCCTCGCTCAGCGGCCGGGCCCGGTCGGGGTAGTTCCACTGGTACTCGTCGGGGAGCCTGGCCAGCCGGACGGCCACCACCCGGACGCCGCCGGGCTCCTCCAGGTCGTGCACGCTGCGCCCGACCAGGCCGGAGCCCGGCTCCGCCGTCAGCTCGGCGACCAGCAGCACCCGGCGGTACACCGAGAGCGTCCCGAGCACCTCACGGCCCATCAGGGCGGAGGCGAAGCCCGGTGCGGAGAGGTACGACATCGAGCGCGAGACGACGTTGCCGAGCGTCGCGTACACCTGGTGCGCGAAGTCGTCGTCGAACAGCCGCAGGATCATCCGGACCTCGGGCTGCAGCACCCTGGCCTCCAGCGCCACCTCCAGGTTGGCCGCGTCGTCCCGGGTCACCGAGACCACCGCGCGGGCGTACTGGGCCCTGGCCCGGAGCAGCTGCCCGGCCAACGGGCCGTCACCGACCAGCACCGGTACGCCCAGCGCCCGCATCGCCGCCACGCCCCTGGCCTGCGGGTCGCGCTCGATGCAGACCACCGGCACCCCGGACTCCCGCACCATGCCCGCCACCCGGGTGCCGAGGTGGTTCAGCCCGACCACCACCACGTGGTCCCGGGTGCCCGCGCCGGGTGCCCGGGGCAGGCCGCGCCGCCCGCTGGCCAGCGCCTCCACCGCGATCGCGGTGGCCACCGGCACGAAGGTGATGCCGCAGAAGGTGATCACCACCTGGGCGATCCGCTGCCAGCCGCCGCCGGGCATGGTCTGCCCTGGCTGGTCCGGGCTGGCCGCGCCCGCCATGTCCAGCAGGGTGTAGTAGAGCGCCCAGCCCAGGTGCCCGGTGGAGTACCAGATCACCGCGCCGCTGAGCAGCACCGCCACCATCGCGATGGTGAGCAGCAGCCGTAACCGGGCGCTGGTGAAGAACCGCAGGGTGTCCAGCAGCCACCAGCGCATCCTGCTCCACCAGGGGATCCGCAGTGGCGGCTCCTCGGTGAGCGCCTGCAGGGCGGCTATCCCGCCGCGCTGCTCGTGCTCCTCCAGCGACCTCGGCCCGATCTCCCCCTCGTCCCCGAACCGGCGGGCCAGCGCGATGAACTCGGCCGCCCGCCCCGCGGTCTGCGGCAGCAGCCGCATCCGGCCCAGGTCCTGTGGGTCGATCCGGTCGGCGACCACGCAGAGCTGGTTGTCCTGGATCTCACCGTCGTACGCGACGTAGAGGTACCGGCTGCCGACCCGGACCGAGTTGGGCCGGTCCAGCGCGCCGTTGGCGAAGGCGGGTGCGGCGGTGGCCGAGCCGGAGAGCGCCGCGCAGTTCGGCAGCAGCCGCTCCAGGTGCTCGCCGAGGCGGTGGTTGAACATCCGCAGCACGATCCGGATCCCGGGGTTGCGGTTCGCGGCGGCCAGCGCGGCGTGGATGTTCCCCTCGTCGGTGCCGTCCACCAGCGCGATGCCGCCCGCCGTCTCCACCCCGCAGGCCCGGAGCGCCTCGGCCGAGACGGTGGGGTACTCGTGCACGGCGGACAGGCCGGGTATCTGGCTGATCTGCGGCCCGTGACCCTGGGTCAGATCCGGCACCAGGGCGACCACCGGGACCTCGTACTGCTCGATCAGCTCCCGGATCAACCGATGGGCGAGCGCGTTGCCGCCGCACACGACGTAGTGACTCACCGGCCCCCCGACCATGCTGCTCCGCAGTCCTCCGACCTCGATCATATCGAGCGGGGTGTCCAACGGGTGTCGGTGGGGCGACTGAGGGGCCATCAGTTCGTATCCCCCGAACGGCCGCTCCCACCCGGCGGGGCCGCCGCCGGACCGGGAGAGTGGGAATGATCAACACCACGGCCCGTCAGGAGACCCACCATGACCAACCCACACGACCCCAACGTCCCGCCGCCGCTGGAGGGCCAGGTGATGGAGGGTCCGATCCAGCGGCTCGCGCACGCCGCCTGGCAGGTGCTGCTCGGGGCGGGCATCGCCTCGCTGATCCTCGGCGTGATCGTCCTCGTCTGGCCGGAGCAGACCCTGTGGGTGGTCGGCGTGCTGTTCGGTCTCTATCTGCTGATCATCGGCATCGTCCAGCTGGTCGCCTCGTTCGGCACCCACGCCTCGACCGCGATGCGGGTGCTGGCCTTCATCAGCGGCGCGATCTGCGTGTTGCTGGGGCTGCTCTGCTTCCGCAGCGCCGCGCAGTCGGTGCTGCTGCTGGCGATCTGGATCGGCATCGGCTGGCTGTTCCGGGGCATCCTCCAGATCGCGGCGGCCGCCTCCGACCCGGCGATGCCCGCCCGGGGCTGGCAGTTCTTCGGCGGTGCGGTCAGCACCCTGGCCGGGGTCCTGCTGATGGTCTGGCCGGCCCACTCGGTCACCGCGCTGACCATCCTGGCCGGCTGCGGCCTGCTGGTGATGGGCCTCATCGAGATCGCCACCGCCCTGCAGGTCCGCCACCGGGCCAAGGAACTCCCGATCGGGGTCTGAACCCGGGCGCGGGGCTCTTACCGTCAGGCCGTCGCGGTCGCCCCGGCCACCAGCAGGAGCAGCACCGCCGAGACCGCCGTCAGCCGCCGGGCGGCGGTCGGCGTACCCGCCAGCGAACCGCCGAACCGGGCCGCCGTCACGGCGACCGCGCCGTACACGGCCGCACAGCAGAGCACGTTCAGGCTGCCGAGCGCGAGCACCTGCCCGCCGATCGGCATCCCGCTGTCCGGCTCGACGAACTGCGGCACCAGCGACAGGTAGAGCAGCAGCCCCTTCGGGTTGAGCAGCGCGGTCAGCATGCTCTGCCGCAGCACGGTGCCGGTGGACTGCGCGGGTGCGGGCGACAGCTGACCCCCCGTCCGGCGCAGGCCGATCAGCATGGTGACGGCCAGCACCGCGAGGTACGCCGCGCCGGCCCAGCGCAGCGCGGGCAGTACGGCGGGCACCGCCCGGAGCGCGGCGGCGAGACCGGCGGAGGAGAGCGCGGTGTGCACCGCGTACCCGGCGCAGACCCCGGCCACCGCGAGCAGGCCGGCCCGGCGGCCCTGGCCGAGGCCGCGTGCGGCGATGTAGAGCCAGTCGGGCCCGGGGGTGAGGACGAGCAGCAGATCCACGCCGAGGAAGAGCAGCAGGGTGTGCGGTGCCATGGTGCGGTGGGGCTCCTCGGTGGGATCGGGCTGTCGATCTCCGAAGGTAGGCGGAACGCCCCGGCAGCCGATGGCAACTTCGTGCTCGCCATGGCGGTGGAATGGCACAATGTTGCGCCATGGACCGAATCGACCGCAGAATCCTGCACGAGCTCCAGCAGGACGGCCGCCTGACCAACGCCGAGCTCGCCGCCCGGGTGGACCTGACCCCGTCCCCGTGCCTGCGCCGGGTCCGGCAGCTGGAGCAGGACGGGGTGATCCGCGGCTACCGCGCCCTGCTCGACGGGGCGGCGCTGGACCGGGGCTTCCAGCCCTTCGTGACCATCGTGATGCGGCACGAGGACAAGGCGACGGTGGCCGCCTTCGAGCGCCAGGTCGCCGAGCTGCCCGAGGTGGTCGAGGCGCACCGCCTGTTCGGCGACCCGGACTATCTGCTGCGGATCGCGGTGGCGGACATCGCGGCGTACGAGCGGTTCATCACCGACGTGCTCTCCGGGCTGCCCGGGATCGCCCAGGTGAACTCGCACCTGACGATGAAGCAGGTGAAGGCCGATCAGGGGCTGCCGACGGGCATCGTCCGGTCCCGCTGAGACCGGTCGGTCTAAAGCAGGGTCGGCACGAAGTGCGAGACGGTCGGCGGGTGCTCCAGGTAGCCGAGCTCGCCCTCCGCCCAGACCGGCCTGATCCGCCACATCGGCCCGGCGTACGCCCGCACCGCCGTCTCGTCCCGCCAGCGGGTCAGCAGCAGCACCCGGTGGTCCAGCTCGGTCGCCGACCTGAGCAGTTCGGCGCCCTCGAATCCGTCGGTCTCCTGCAGCGCGGGCAGCACCTCGTCGCACAGCTTTGCGCAGAACTCGTCCACCCGTCGGGGCGCCACCTGCGCCTCCCAGATCCGGACGATCATTTCGACCACCTCCGAGCCCACTCCCTCCAGTATCCGTTCGGCGGTATCCGTTCGGCCGCACGCCGATTGCCGGGCCCGGCCGCCACCCGGAGATTGGAGACAGCACGGCCGAGCCCGGCCGGGCACCCCCCGCTGAGAGACGGAGCTTCCCCATGGCGGTCTGCGCGGCCTGCGGCAACGACTACTGGCTGTCCTTCGAGATCAAGACGGTCACCGGCGACACCTACACCTTCGACAGCTTCGAGTGCGCGATGGAGAAGCTGGCGCCGCGCTGCGAGTACTGCGAGGTCCGGATCGTCGGCCACGGCGTCGAGGTCTCCGGCAAGTTCTTCTGCTGCGCCAACTGCGCCCGCCGCGACGGCGGCCTGGGCGAGCAGATCCGGGACGCGGTCGGCACCCACCCGGGCGTCACGTCCGGGCGTGCGAAGTGATGTCGGCGGTGAAGTCCTCGATCATCGCGGGTGTGACGGTCGGGCGGCACTGGTCGATCGCCGTCAGGTAGTCCCCGGTGGTGGCGCCCGCCGGACCGTCGCCCGCCAGGTCGCGTTCGAAGGCGGCCTGGGCCGCGCTCCGGGCGGCGTGCTCGATGTCGGCCGGGGTGAACAGCTCGCTCTGCTCCACCAGCAGATCCAGCTCGACCCCGGCCCGGCCCTCGGCGTACCGGGCCCAGATCGCCTCGCGGGCCACCGGGTCGGGCGTGCCGATCGGGATCAGGTAGTCGAACCGGCCGTGCCGCAGGAAGGCCGGGTCGAGCGAGCGGATCGAGTTGGTCGCGCAGACCAGCAGCCGCTCCTCGCCCTCCCGGAAGCCGGGGATCAGCTTGAGCAGTTCGTTGGTCACCCCGTGCAGCCCCGACTGCACCCCCTCGCCCCGGACCGGCGCGATCTCCTCCACCTCGTCGATGAAGACCAGCACCCGCTCCAGCTCGGCGATCCGCCCGAAGGCCGTCCGCAGCGCCGCCGCGAGATTGCCCTCGTCGGCCAGCCGGGACGGCAGCAGTTCGACGAACGGCCAGCCCAGCCGGGAGGCCACCGCCCGGGCGAAGGTGGTCTTGCCGGTGCCGGGCGGACCGAACAGCGCGATCGCCCGGGGCGGCCGCACCCCGTGCCGGGCCGCCCGCTCCGGCTCGGCCAGCGGCTGCACCACCCGACGCTCGATCAGGTCCTTCTCGGCCGCCATCCCGGCCACCTTGCCCCACAGGTCACCGGGCAGCAGCCGGCCGCCCAGCTCCTCCAGCGCATTGCCGCCGGGCCCGGTCGGCTCGGCCTTCTCGAAGTACGCGACGGCCGGCCGCCGGGTGTACCCGGCGTTGCGCAGGCCTTCGCCGAGCTGCTCCTCCTCCGGCAGCACGTACGCGATCCGGCGCACCCGCCGCTCCAGCAGCCGCCGCTCCAGCTCCCGCAGCAGCCCGCTGGCCAGACCACGGCCGCGCCAGGCCGGGGCGATCGCGATCCGCATCACCCAGGCCCGGTCCCCCGCCAGGTGCGCCAGCGCCGCCCCGATCGGCACGCCCCGGCTGACCGCCACCACGGCGGGCTGACGGGAGGTCAGCGCCGTGATGCACTCGGCCAGCGAGTACACCGACTCCTGGCCGAGCTCGGCCGTGGTGTCGATCAGGTGCACCACCGCGGCCAGGTCGTCCTCGCGGTAGTCGTGAATCAGCCACTCGTTCATGCCCCGGAACGCTAGGGCCACTCCCCGGCGGCCGGTCCCCGCCGGAACGGACAAGCGGCACCGCGAAACCGTACGCGCCGCCGCTTGCCGCTCGGCTACAGCTCCAGCGCGGCCACCGTCTCGCCGCCGCTCTGCTCGCCGGTGGGGCGGAAGCCGAGCCCGAGGTAGAAGCCCTCGGGGCCGTGCTCGCCCGGGTGCCAGGTGACGGTCAGCCGGGTGCCGCCCCGGCGGCGGATCTCCTCGGCCACCGCGTGCACCGCGAACTTCCCGTAGCCGTGGCCCTGTTCGCCGGCGGCGATGTTGAGCCGCCACAGGCCGGAGCGGATGTCGGTGCCCCGGCCGTCCCCGAGCCAGTCGATGTCGAGGAAGGCCATCACGAAGCCGACCACCCGCTCGCCGTCGACGATCGCGCGCGGCCAGGCCACCCCCGGGTGCACGTACGCCTCGGCGAGCGACTTGACCACCGGGCTGACCGCGAACTCCTGGTCGAGGTGCACCTGCACACCGAGTACGGCGTCCAGGTTGTCGGCGGTGACCGGTACGAGGCGGGGTGAAGTCGTCATGCCGGGCACCGTAATCGAACTGATCAGCTGGACGGAACCTGATATCCGAAGCGCAGGGCCCTGACCCGGTTGTCGAAGTTGGAGTGGATCAGCTCGGGCTCGCCGATCGAGTGGATGTCGGGGAGGCGGGTGAGGAGTTCACGGAACAGCACCTTCATCTCCTGGCGGGCCAGGTAGGCGCCGAGGCAGAAGTGCGGGCCGCCGCCGCCGAAGCCGAGGTGCGGATTGGGCGTGCGGGTGATGTCGAAGGCGTCCGGGTCGGTGAAGACCGCCTCGTCCCGGTTGGCGGAGCCGAAGAACAGCACCACCTTCTCGCCCTTCGCGAGGTGGGTGCCGTTCAGCTCGTGGTCGGCGGCGACGGTGCGGCGGAACTGGATGATCGGGGTCGAGTGCCGGACCATCTCCTCGACCGCGCCGCCGAGGTGGGTGTCCAGGTCGGTGAGCAACAGCTCGCGCTGGTCCGGGTGTTCGGTGAGCAGGTGCAGGCCGTGGGCGAGCGCGTTGCGGGTGGTCTCCACCCCGGCCACCAGCAGCAGGGAGAAGAACGCGCCCAGCTCACGGGAGTTGAGCCGGCGGCCGTCCACGTCGGCGGTGACCAGCGCGGAGATCAGGTCGTCGGTCGGGCGGCGCCGGCGCTCCCGGCCGAGGGCGGCGATCGAGCCCTGCATCCGGGCCAGCGCCCGCAGGCCCTTGCCGGGGATGCGGATCCGGCTGCGGGCGACGCCGGTGTTCTCCGAGGCGTGGTTGATCTGGGCCAGGATCCGGTTCCGCTGCGGCTCGGGGATGCCCATCATGTTGCAGATCACCCGGTAGGGCAGTTCGGCGGCGACCGCGCCGACGAAGTCGGTGGGGCGGCGGGCGATCACCTCGTCCACCAACTCCCGGGCCACCGCCCGGATGTCGTCCTCGACCTTGGCGATCAGACGCGGGGTGAAGGCCCGGGAGACGATCCGACGCAGGTCGGCGTGCCGGGGGTCGTCCAGGTTGACCATCGAGTCGCCGAACAACGTCCGTACCCAGCGCGCCGGTTCGGGCGTGGTGACGCCGGGGCCGCTGATGAACACCTCGGGCGTCCGGCTGGCGGCGACCACGTCGGCGTGCCGGACCAGCGCGTGGAAGCCCTTGCCGGTGCGCAGGTCGGTGAAGTACACCGGGCCGCCGAGGGTACGCAGTCGGGCGAAGGCGGCGGCTCTCTCCGGCAGCGGGAGCCGCCAGAACTCCGGGTCCGCCAGGTCGATGCCGGTGGGAATTCCCAGGTCCGTCCGCCGCGAACCGATATCCGCCGTTGCACTCATGTCGGCAGTTATCGTGCAGGTTCGGACGGAATGTCAAATTCCCACCGGTATCTCATATTTACTTACTGGTACGGCAATTCCGATTCTTCTTCGTCGTCCTCCGGCTGCTCCTCCACCGGCGCCAGGTCGCGTGCCAGCAGGGTGGCGCCCGCGACCGCACCGGGCATCGCCAGCACGGTGACGAACGGCACCAGCATCAGCAGCATCAGCGGCATCCCGAAACCGAGCGCCAGCCCGAGCCGCCCGCGCAGCAGCCGCAGCCGCTCCCGCTGCGGGACACCGCGCCGCTGGAGGCCGACGGCGGTCAGCTCGGCCGCCATGAAGTAGCCGGAGACGGCGAGCGCGACCACCGGCACCACGGTCTGGCCGACCACCGGAATGAACCCGCAGAGGAAGAGCACGATCCCGAACGCCAGCACCCGGACCAGCACGTACAGGCTGTCCCGGGCCGAGATCACCAGCTCCTGCCAGAGCGTCAGTTCCGGCTTCGCCGGGGCGCCGCCCTCGGTCTCGTCCACCTGCTCGCAGAGCGACTCGTAGAACGGCTGCCCGATCAGCAACGTCACCGCCGTGAAGGTCACCGCCGAGAGCCCCACCGCCGCTCCGACCAGGGCCACCAGCACCGCGCCCCGGACCAGGCCCTGCCAGGGTGAAGCCCAGTCGTCGGCGAACGGGGTGGCCCAGTCGACCACGTCCCCCGACCAGACCACCAGGGCGGCCAGCGCCGCCACGTACCCGGCCAGGGCGATCAGCGCCGGGATCATCCCGAAGCCCCACCAGCGCCCGTGCCGCGCCACCCACTTCTGACCCTTGAACAGGTAGCCGATCCCCGCCACAAAATCTCGCATGCGGGGAAGCCTACGATCCGGGGTCGGCTACTCGTTGACCAGGACCGGCACCGTGAGCACCGCACCGGCCGGGGTCCCGGTGAGGCCGGTGGCGGGTACGGTGAAGTCGATGCCCTCACCCTCGGCCCGGCGGTCGCCGTGGCTGACTCCTGCGGTCTCCTCCTCCTGGTACTGGAAGCTGCCGGAGCCCAGCAGCCGGCCGTTCGCGTCGTAGAAGGCAGCCCGGACCTCCAGCACGAGCAGGTCGCTGACGTCCGAGGTGATGGCGAGGTGGCCGGTCACGGCGGTGCTCTTCGGGTCCAGGCGCAGGCCGGTGAACTTGATCCGGTCGGTGAACGGGCCGTCCTCCAGCCGGACTTCACCGGCGGCGGCCGGGCTGCCGAGAACGGCGGCCGGGGCGGGCGCCTCGCGCGGGGCGGGCAGGGCGACAGCGGAGACCGAGGGTGTCTGCACCGGAGCGTCCTCCGACGGTCCCGAGCAGCCGACCGCGAGGGTCAGGGCCAGGGCGGCGAGCGCAGCGGCAGCAGCGCCGCGGGTGACGGGGATCATGGCCAACTCCTGAGGCGGGTGCGGGGCCGGGAGGAGATCCTCCCGGCCCCGGTACGTACGACAACTACCCAGCGGGTCAGTGCTGGTGGGGCGCCTTGCGGAACAGCGCGCGGTACATCTTGGTGTAGAGCTCGGTGTTGTCCTGGCTGGCCGCGAACGCCTGGCCGCCGGGGCCGTACGCGAAGATCGGCACGTCGGCACCGGTGTGGTTGCCGGACAGGTAGGTCAGCCACAGGCTGGCCTGGGCGCTGCCGTCGACCACGCCGGCCGCGTCGTCCGGGGTGCGGAAGGTGGCCGGGGCGAAGTTCTTCGGGTCCTGCGAACCGGCCCCGTTGACGATGCCGCCGGAGCGGGCCGGGTCCTTGACGTTGGCGCCGGCCGAGCGGGCCGGGGAGCTGTTGTTCGCGGTGTTGCCCGCGTCGCTGTTGGCCGGCGGGGCGGCAGCCTCGGCGTTGGTGAAGCTGCCCTTCTCGATGATGTTGAAGCCGGCGCACTCGTGGTCGGCGGTGACGATGACCAGGGTGTGGCCGTCCTTCTTGGCGAAGTCGACCGCAGCGGCCACCGCGTCGTCGAAGGCCTTGATCTCACCGAGCGTCTGGTCGGCGTCGTTGGCGTGCGAGCGCTTGTCGATCTGCGCGCCCTCGACCTGGAGCACGAAGCCCTTCGAGTCCCGACGGCCGTTCAGCAGCGAGATCGACTTGCTGGTGAGCTCCGCGAGGGTCGGCTCCAGCTTCTGCGGCGCACCGGCGGGCAGCGCGGTCTTCGCCCGCTCGACCGTCAGGTTGCCCCGGTTGAACAGGCCGATGACCTTCTTGCCCTTGGCAGCGTCCAGGTCGGCCTTGGTGGCGACCTGCTGGCTGGCGGCGGTCTGCGCGGGCAGCGCCGGGTCGCCGAAACTGCCCAGCACCTGGTAGCCCTGCGCCTGCAGCGCCTTCTGGTCGTCCGGCTCGAAGCGGGCCAGGCCGCCACCGAGGATCACGTCCGCCGTGCCGTTGCGCGCGATCTGCTCGGCGATCGGCGTGATCAGCGTGCCGTCGGAGGGCTTGGCCTCGTAGCTGCCGTCGGCGTTCTTCGGCAGGCAGGCGGCGTCCGAGTAGACCGGGCCCTGGCAGCCGCGCAGCAGCGCGTGGCTGAACTGCCCGGCCGGGGTGGCGTCGGTGATCTCGGCGGTCGAGACGTTGCCCGTGGCGAAGCCGGCCGCGTGGGCCTGCTCCATCAGGGTCACGACGCGCTTCTCGGTGCTGTCGACCCCGAGCGCGGCGTTGTACGTCTTCACACCGGAGGACCAGGCGGTCGCCGAGCTGGCCGAGTCGGTGACCAGCGCGGGCTGCTGACCGCCCTTCTCCACGGCGTAGGTGGACACGGCACCGGTGTACGGCATCCGCTCCATGGCCAGCTTCCCGGCCGCACCGTAGTAGCGCTCCCGGCCGGCGGTGACGTGGGTACGCCCCATGCCGTCACCGAGCAGGTAGATCACGTTGTGGATCTTGGCCTGGTCCCGGTCCTGATCCCGGCTCTCGTACGTCTCGGAGCTGGCGGTGGCGGCGGTGCCGCCCACCAGGGCGCCGACCGCGACCAGTACTGCGGAGGTCTGCCAAAGGCTGCGTCGCATGGAGCGATGTCTCCTCGAAGCGTCTTGACGCGCGCGGCCTTCACGCCATGCGCGGACCCGGTTCACCCGGGCGTCGCCAAGCTAGGGGCAGCACGTGAACGCGACCCCATGCCGGGGAGACCCCTGGTCGAACACTTCGACGGCCGGTCGGTCTCAGTCCTTCAAGGTGATGCGGATGCCGATGGTGCCGTGGTCGCCGCGGCGGAGCTTGCTGCCGAGCACGGTGACCACGCCGAGCAGGCCGTACTTGCGGCGCAGCAACGTCCG
The DNA here is from genome assembly GCF_054049135.1 of Kitasatospora sp. P5_F3. Classification (NCBI taxonomy): domain Bacteria; kingdom Bacillati; phylum Actinomycetota; class Actinomycetes; order Kitasatosporales; family Streptomycetaceae; genus Kitasatospora; species Kitasatospora sp. P5_F3. The sequence goes on from NZ_JBFUMY010000032.1 coordinate 157,286, forward strand.
GTAGGCGGCGGTCTGTTCGGGGGTGAGGAGTTCGGCGGTGGCGGGGACGGAGTCGCCGGTGGACTTGCCGCGCGCGTCGCAGGGGCCGACCAGGACGTCAGCGCGGTTGCGGATGCGCTTGACCTTCCAGGAGTCGGTGACCGTCCAGACGCCGAGGGCGTTGCCGTCGCGCACCACCCAGACCGGGGTGGGGACGGGGGTGCCGTCCTTCTTGTACGTGGTCACCAGCAGGTAGCTCCCGGCGGCCAGGCTGCGGATACGTTCGAGCTGCTCGGGGGAGGCGTCCATGGCGGAAGTGTACGGGCTCCGGCCGGTGCTCAATTGGCCCAAGGAAGTGATGCTCAAATGCACCGAACTGATGGGCCGTCGGCTCGGTAGGTTAGGAGATGTCAAGACAAGCGCAGCAGTTCGAGGGGAACGCACCATGTCCAACGCTCACGATGTCGTCCTGGTCCGCGCCGCCGATGCCGAGGTTCTGGCGGACGCACCGGGCAGCCTGATCACCCTGCTGGCGGACTCCGCGCAGACCGGCGGCAAGGTCACCAGCAACCGGGCGACGTTCGAGAAGGGCGCGATCGGCGCTCCCCCGCACTTCCACACCCGGGCCACCGAGTTCTTCTTCGGCCTGGAGGGGCAGTTGGACGTCCTGATCGGCGACCGGATCGAGACCCTCGGCCGCGGCGACTTCCTCGCGGTGCCACCCGGCACCCCGCACGCCTTCGCCCCGGCCGCCGACTCGACCGCCGACGTGCTGGTGGTCTTCACCCCCGGGATGGACCGCTTCGACTACTACCGCCTGCTCGACCGGGTGAACAAGGGCGAGGCGAGCGTGCAGGAGATCCGGGAGTCCGGGCAGCACTTCGACAACCACTACTTCGAGAGCCCGGTCTGGGCCGGGCGCGCGGGCCGCTGACCTCACCGAACGCCGAGGCGCCCCGGACCGATCGGTCCGGGGCGGTCGGTGCCGTCGCTGTCGATCCAGCGGACCAGGGCGGTCAGCTCGGCGGGCTCGTACGCGGTCACGGCACGGCCGGCGGTGATGGCCGGCTTCTTCGGGCGGCGGGCCTGCTTGGGCTCCTCGGCGACCGGCTCCTGGACCTCGGGCTCGGGCTCCACCTCGACCAACTCGGGCTCGGCGACGGCGATTTCGGCCACCACCGCGACCTCGGGCTCGACAACCGGCTCGACCTCGGGCTCGGGGGTCACCTCGGCCACAACCTCAACCTCAGGCTCGACAACAGCCTCAGGCTCCGCCTCAACGACAGGCTCGGTCTCCAGAACCTCGGGCTCGGGCTCCGCCTCGACAACGGCCTCGACCTCAACGGCCTCAGGCTCAGGCTCGACGACAGCCTCGGGCTCAACCTCAGGCTCGACCTCGGCCTCAGGCTCAACGACAGGCTCGGGCTCGACGACGGGCTCAGGCTCAACGACGGCCTCGGGCTCGACGACGGGCTCAGGCTCAACGAAAGGCTCGGGCTCAACTACGGGCTCGGGCTCGACAACAGTCGCCGCCTCCGGCTCGCGCGGACCTGCCGCCAGCGCCTGGATGGCCGCCTCCTCGGTGGCGGTGCCGTTCAGCCGGTCGTACGCCGCGAGTGCGGCGTCCCGGTCGGCCTGACGCTCCGCCAGCTCGGCCAGCAGCTCGCCGAGCCCACCGTCCGTCAGAGCGGTGTGCAGCGCCCGGAGCGTGGGGAGGCGGTAGAGGGTGCCCTCGTCGGCGGCCAGGCGGTCGACCAGGTCGGCGAGTTCGGTCAGCGGCAGGGTGTCCAGGGACTGGCCGGGAAGCAGGGCGGAGAGCGTCCGGACTGCCTGGCCGAGCTCCTCGACGGCCTGGGCGACAGCGGTCAGCCCGGCGGCGTCGGTCACCGGCACGGGCTGGGCCGCGGCACCGGCGGCAGCGGTCCAGTCGGCCTGCGTCGCGGC
>NZ_JBFUMY010000033.1:0-95193 GCF_054049135.1 Kitasatospora sp. P5_F3
TTGCTGACGGGCGGCAAGGTGACCACCCGCAAGGAGGCGGTCCGGCTGGCGGCCGAATACCTGCCGCCGGAGCGGGCCGCCGAACTGCTCCGGACCGCCTATCTGACGCCCGGTCAGCACCCGGACGTCCAGGCTGCCGTGATCGCGGCCGGGGCCGGACTGCTCCAACGCGAGGAGGTCTGGGCCCTGTTCGGCGCGGCCGCCACCGATTCGCCGCAGACCGCGACGGCCCTGCTGCGCACCTGGCCGTGGCAGCTGGCCGAGGCCCACCGGGCCCGGTTCGCCCGGCTGGTCGGCGAGGTCTGCCGCACCGACCGGCCCGAGGCGGCCATCCCTGCGCTCGGCCAACTGCCCACCTGGGCACGGTTCGCACCCGAGGCGGCCGACGTGCTGCCCGCCCTGGTCACCGACCTGACGAACCGGCACACCTGGCAGGCGGCCGCCCGCGCCCTGACCGCACTGGCGGGCAACGACCTGCCGCACCCGCTCGGCGGCACCGCCCCCGGCAGCGTGCTGCACCGCACGGTCACCGGGCTGCTCGCGAGCCTCCGGGCCGGGGAGTTCGACGCCCTGGCCGACCGCGACCTGCCCGCCCGGCAGCGACTGACCACCCTGGTCGGCGGCCTGCCCCGACCCGACCAGCCGTGGATCAGGGCGAACCTGGCCGGGCTGGCCGCCCTGCTGGCCGAGCAGCCCGCCCACCGGGTCGACGTGCTGCTCGGGCTGGTCGATCCGGCGGCCGAGGCGCTCTCCGCGCAGCTGCGCGAACTGGCCGAGGTCTGCGCCGGCCGCCCCGCCCTGGCCGCCTCCGCCGCCCACCGGCTGAGCACCCGGCTCGGCCGGGACCGGCTGCCGGATACGCCCGAGCAGATCCGGCCGGTGGCCGAACAGCTGGCCGCTGACGGCGAGTCGGCGACCGGACTGCTGGCGCTCGGACTGCTCGTCAGCTTCGGCCCCCGGCTCGGCTGGCCCGCCGAGTGGCGGGCCGTGCTGCGGACACTGCGCCGCCACCCGCTGCCGGACGTCCGGGACGCGGCGCTGGAGGTGGTGACGGCGCCGGAGTAGGCCACCGGACAGGTACGTACCGGGGGCGCATCGCGGCCACCGCCTTCGCGCCCCCGGACACCTCCGACCGCCCCCGCGTACGGTGCGGCAACCGGCCCCCGTTTCTGGGACCGTGGGGCCGATCGGATCGGACCTCAGGGGGACACATGGCACGTCGTTGGCTGATCACCGGATGCTCCTCGGGCCTCGGCCTGGCGCTGGCGGAGGCCGTCGCCGCAGCAGGCGACACCGTCCTGGCCACCGCCCGCAAGCCCGCCACCCTGGCGGAGCTGAGCCGCCGCCACCCCGACCGGGTGCTCACCGCCGCGCTCGACATCCGCGACCAGGCGCAGGTGGACGAGGCGGTGGCGCTGGCCGCCGACCGCTTCGGGGGGCTGGACGTGCTGGTCAACAACGCCGGCAGCGGCCTGCTCGGCGCCGTCGAGGAGGTCTCCGACCAGGAGCTGCGCGACCAGCTGGAGACCCTGGTGGTCGGCCCCTGGCGGCTGGTCCGCGCCGTGCTGCCGCTGCTGCGGGCCCAGGGGGCCGGGCACATCGTCAACGTCTCCTCGCTGGCCGGCCGGACGGCGTTTCCGGGCCTGGGCGCGTACGTCACCGGCAAGTACGCCCTGGAGGGCATGAGCCAGGCGCTGGCCGCCGAGGTGCGGCCGTTCGGCATCCGGGTCTCGGTGGTCGAGCCCGGCGGTTTCGCCACCCGCTACGGCACCGTCATCGCCGAGACCGCCCGGCGCGTCCCGGCCTACGCCGAGCAGCTCGAACCGATGCGGGAGGCGATGCGGCAGCTGGAGACCGCCCCCGGGCTGAACCGGCCCGAGTCCTTCGCCGAGCTGGTGCTGCGGCTGGTGGCCGCCGAGCAGGACACCCCGCTGCGGGTCCCGGCAGGGCCGGACGCCTACGCCTACCTGGAGCAGGTCGAACAGGCCGCCCGGGACGAGCTGGCCGCCGCCAGGGCCTTCGCCGAGCTGGCCGAATAACCGGCCACCGGCAGCCCTCCGGTTGACACCCCCGGTGGCGCGGCGCACAGAGTAGAACATGCGCCAGGGAGAACCCACCGAGGTTCTGCTCGCCGAGGCGCTGCTGCGTGCGGTCCGCACCACCTCGGCTTACGGAGGCGTGCTCTACCTGCGCTCGGCCGACGGCCGCTCGCTGGTGCTGAGCACCGTCACCGGCGTCCCGCCGCACCTGCTGAGCGCCTTCCGGCACATCCCGGTGGGCGCCCCGCTCCCGGCCGCCGAGGCGTTCCGAACCGGCCGCACTGTGCAGGTGGCCGACGCCGACGACACCATGCGGCGCTTCCCCCGGCTCGCCGTCGGGCTGCCGTACGTGCACGCCTTCGCCTGCACGCCGATCAACACCGCCAGCGGGCCGATCGGCGTCCTGGCCGTCCTCTGGCCCAGCTCCGCCGTACCGCCGCCGGGCGCCAAGCGGCAGCTGCGGACCACCGCGAACCGGCTCGCCGCCGCGCTGGACGACGAGGTGCCGACGGCGCCAGCCGCCCCGGTAGTGGTGCCGCTCCCCACCACCGGCGGACCCGCGCCCCGGGCCGGCGGCCTGGACTGGCGGCTCGCCGACGGCCGGATCACCGCGGACCCGGCGCTGCTCGCCGTGCTGGGCCTGGCCCCCGAGGACTTCGGCGGCCGGGCCCAGGAGCTGACCGAACGCCTGGAGCCGGCCGACATCGAGCCGCTGCTGGCCGCACTGCGCGCGGACGCGCCGTTCACCCTCCGGGTCCGGCTGCGGGACGGCCGACGCCGGCTCGACCTGCACGGCCGGCCCGGCCGCCCGGGCACGGTCGCTGTGGTCGCCCTCGACACCGACGCCGCGACCGCCGCGGTGGCCGCGGTCGAGCGGCTCCGCGACGGCGTGGTGGCACTCGACCCGGACGGTCGGATCAGCTACCTCAACCACGCCGCCGAACTACTGCTCGAACTCGGGCGGGAGGAACTGACGGGCCATCACCCCTGGTCCGTACTCCCCTGGTTGGCCGAGCCGGCGTACGAGGACCGGTACCGGTCCGCGATGCTCGCCCAGCAGCCCACCGCCTTCCTGGCGGCCCGCCCGCCCGGCCACTGGCTGGCCTTCTCGCTCTACCCCGACGCGCACGGCCTGACCGTACGGATCGTCCCGGCCGGCCCGCCGGGCGCCCACCGGGCCGCCCTGCCGGAGGCACCACCCGCCACCCCCGCCACCCTCGGGGCCACTTACCACCTGCTCCAGCTGGCCAGCGCGCTGACCGAGGCGGTGACCGTCAAGGAGGTCTGCGACTGCGTGATCGACCAGATCCTGCCCGGCTTCGACGGCCAGGAGATGGCGCTCTACCTGGCCCGTTCCGGCCGGATGCACCTGGTCGCGCAGACCGGCTACCCGGAGGGCTTCCTCACCCCGTTCGAGGGCACCCCGGTCCGGGCCAGGCTGCCCGGCACCGAGGTGTTCAGCAGCGGCGCCCCCGCCTTCTTCGAGTCGCCGGCCGAGCTGCTCGCCGCCTACCCCGGCATCGTCCAGGACGAGATGCGGGCCTGGGCCTTCCTGCCGCTGATCGCCTCCGGGCTGCCGGTCGGCAGCTGCATCCTCGGCTTCGACCGGCCCCGGCGGTTCACCAGCGAGGACCGCTCCGTCCTCACCGCGCTCGGCGGCCTGATCGCCCAGGCGCTGGAGCGGGCCCGGCTGTACGACGCCGAGTTCGCGCTCGCCCGGGGTCTCCAACAGGCGCTGCTGCCGCACCGGTTGCCGGAGGTGCCCGGTCTCGCGGTGACCGCCCGCTATCTGCCGGGCACCCGGGGCATGGAGATCGGCGGCGACTGGTACGACGCGATCAGCACCCCCGCCGGGGTCTGCCTGGTGATCGGGGACGTCGAGGGACACAATGTCGGCGCCGCCGCCACCATGGGCCAACTTCGGAGCGCAGTCCGGGCGTTCGTCACCAGCGGCAGCCAGCCGGACGAGGTGCTGACCCGGACCAATCAGCTGCTGCTCGACCTCGACCCCGGGCTGCTGGCCAGCTGCTGCCTGATCCGGCTCGACCCGGCCACCGGCCAAGCGCTCGCGGTCCGGGCCGGGCACGTGCCGCCGCTGCTGCGTCTCCCCGACGGCCACACCGAGCCGCTCGACCTGGCCGGCGGTCCGCTGCTCGGCATCGACCCGGGCGCCAAGTACCCGGCCAGCACGCTGCAGTTGCCGGTCGGCGCGATCCTGGCCCTGTTCACCGACGGCCTGATCGAACGACCCGGCATCCCGCTCGACGAGGGCCTGGACCTCCTGCGCACCGACCTCGCGCACTCCCCCGCCGCCGAACTCGGCGCCCTGGCCGACCACTTGCTGCGGGACGCCCAGCGCTCGTCCCACCGCGCCGACGACGTCGCCCTGTTGCTGGCCTGCCGGACGGCGGACTGACCCCGCGCACGCCAGCGGCCCCGCCCCCGGGGGACCGGGCTCGCTGCACGGACCCGAGTAGTGGTCCGGCAGGCCGAGCACGTGGCCGGTCTCGTGGGCGGTCACCCGGGTGGAGTTGTACTGCTGGTTCTGCCGGTAGTCGAGGAAGATGTACCCGCTGCCGTGGCCGTCGGTGCTGGCGTAGGAGCCGCGCGAGTCGTTGCCCTCGTAGTAGCGGAAGTCCGCGTTGGTGCCGGACCGGAGCTGGACGTTGCGCACCGAACCGTTCCAGATCTGGGCGCTGTTGGAGATCTGGGTGCGGAAGGTCGGCGCGCTGCTGGCGTCGTAGGTGACGACCACCGCGAGCAGGTACGGGTTCGCCGCCTGCTTGGCCAGCGCGGACTTCATCACGGCCTCGTGGAAGGCCTTGACGTCGGCCTGCTCGGCGGCCGATCCGGCGTACTGGGCGACCGCCTGCGGCTGGGGGGCCGCACTCGCGACGGGCGCGGCCAGCAGCCCCGCGGACAGGCCCAGGGTGACGGCCACCGCGGCGGAGAGCATCGAGCGCTTCATCTGGGGACTCCAGTTCATGGCTTCCAAAGCCCTTGTGGGGCAAGTGCTTTGGGAGTGGGGGACGGACTGTCGTGCCACCGAGCTTCGGCCACTGCGACCGGCCTGCGGATGATGCCAGCCGGAGATAACGCCGTCCTATACCCCCTCCCGGCGCATCTGACATGTCCCTGGCGTGAACGGCCGGTCGGCCGTAAGCTCCCCCTGTGGAGCTCGAGGTGAGACACCTTCGTGTGCTGTGCGCGATCGCCGACACCGGCAGCGTCCGAAAGGCCGCCCGGCAGCTCGGCACGAGCCAGCCCTCCGTCAGCACCCAGCTGCACCGGATCGAACGAGCCCTCGGCGGGCGGCTGTTCACCCGCGAACGGACCGGCAGCCAGCTCACCCCGCTCGGCCACACCGTGCTCGCCCGGGCCCGGACGATCATCACCGACATGGCCGAACTGGTCACCGCCGCACGCCAGGAGGCCGACGACTCCGAGCATCTGACGCTGCGGATCGGCAGCGTGGGCAGCCGCGCGGTGGCCAACTGGCTGCGCCGGGTGCACACCCGGCTGCCGGACACCCGCACCACCATCCGGATCGACATCTCCGCCAACGCCCTGCTGCACCTGGTCGCCGCCGACCAGCTGGACATCGCCCTGGTGCACGAGAGCGAGGGCTTCCCGCTCCGGCTGCCCGCCGACGCCGAGCACCGGGTACTGATCGCCCGCGAGCCGCAGTTCGTCGCCCTCGCCCTGAGCCACCCGGCGGCCGGCTCACCGGTGGTACGGCTGCAGGACCTGGCCGCCGACGCCTGGATGGTCGACCCGACCGCCGACCACGAGTACGCGGCACTGCGCCGGGTGCTCTCCGAGGCCGGGCTCAACCCCCGGGTGGTCCAGGTCCGCGACAACGCCACCGCCGCCGAACTGGTCGCCTCCGGCGAGGCCGTCCGCCCCTGCCAGCCCACCTCACTGCCCGGCCCCGGCACGGTGATCCGCCCCGTGCACGGCAACCCGTTCAGCGTCCGCCTGTTACTGGTCTGGCGGCCCCGCGCGCTCAGCGCACCCGCCTTCGACGGCCTGTACGCCGACCTTCGGGCGGCCTACCTGGACCTGGCCGGCACCAACCCGTCCTACCTGGCCTGGCTGCTCAGCAACGACAGCTCGCTGCCCCGCCTGCTGGCGCACTGACCGCCCGGAACCGGGCCTGAAGCCGTGCCTGGAACCGGGCCTGGACGAATACTCTTCGCGCAGATAGTCTTCGCATAGACAATCAGCGCCGTGGAGGCACCCATGTGGACGTACCAGCACAGCATCGAGACCGACGCCGCCCCCGAGGCGATCTGGCAGCTCTGGGCCGATGTGGACGGCTGGGGCGAGTGGAACGGCGAGATCGAGAAGATCGACTTCCGGGGCCCGTTCGCGGTGGGCGCCACGATCGCCATGACCCCGCCCGGCGAGGACCCGATCGAGCTGACCGTGGTCGAGCTCGGCGAGGGTGAGCACTTCACCGACGAGGCGCGCTTCGGCGGGCTGGTGCTGCGCACCACCCACCGGCTCGCCCCGCTCGGCTCCGGGCGCACCGAGGTGGTCTACCGGATGGAGATCACCGGCGAGGGCGCCGACCAGGTCGGCCCGGAGATCGGCCCCGGTATCACCGCCGACTGGCCGGACACGATGGCCGCGCTGGTCGCGCACGCGGCCCGGGGCTGACCGCCGGTGCAGCCGGCCGAGAGTCCCGGCTTCCTGCTCTGGCATGCCACCCTGCGCTGGCAGCGCGGCATCGCCACGGCGCTCGCGCCGCTCGATCTGACGCACGTTCAGTTCGTGCTGCTCGCCTGCACCTGGTGGCTGAACGGCCAGGGTGAGCACCCCAGCCAGCAGGCACTGGCCCGGCAGGCGGGCACCGACGTGAAGATGACCTCGCAGGTGGTACGCACTCTGGAGGCCAAGGGCCTGGTCGAGCGCGAGGTGGACCCGGCCGACAGCCGGGCCCGCCGGCTGCGGGTGACCGCCACCGGGGCCGAACTGGCACCCCGGGCGATCGCCGCCGTCGAGCAGGTCGACACGGAGTTCTTCAGCCCGGTGCCACGCGACACTGTGGTCGCGCTGCTCGGCCGGCTCGCGCACCCCGAGGAGTAGGGCCGGTCTCTGGCTTTCGGCAGAGCGCACCTCATCCCCAGGTCGCATACGGACCCGCACGACCGCCCCGGACAATTGGCCGATGGCCTCCCGAAATCCGTTCACAGCCCCCGGCGAACAGCGCCGGGGGCTGTGGCGCGCGCTCGCGGAAGTGACCGGCGGCGCGCTGCTGATGCTCCTCACCCAGCTGATCCTGGGGGGCCAGGGCCCGTCCGGCGAGCTTCAGCTGCTCCTCGGTGCCGTCGCCCTCGCCCTGCTCGCCGTCCGCCGTCGCTTCCCCACCATGAGCCTGCTGGGCATCTCCGCCGTCGTGGGCCTGCTGCCCGCCGCCGGGCTGCCGGCCGCGATGACCGCGTACACCACGGCCAAGCACCTGACGGTCCCTCGGCGCCGGAGTGCGGTGCTGCTCGCCTCGACCGTGCTGGCGACGCTGGTCGGCGCCGTCTTCGCCCCGGTCCTCGGGCTCGGCGGCCACGCGTTCGGGCTCGCGCTCGGCGCCGTACTCGCCGCCACCACGCTGCTGCTGCCGGGACTTCTCGGCATCTCGGGCGGCCAGGAGGACCGGCTGCTGCGGGCGCTCCGGGACCGGGCCGCCGCCGCGGAGGCGGCCCGTCGGCTCGCGGACAGCGAGTCCCGGATCCACGAACGGTCCCGGATCGCCGCCGAGATGCACGACCTGATCGGCCATCGGCTCAGCGTCATCTCGCTGCACACCGGCGGCCTGGAGATGGCCCTGCAGCAGGAGTCGCCCGAACTCCGCGACGTGGCGGCCCTGGTGCGCCGCTCCGTCGCGGACGCGATGCGGGAACTGCGCGAAGTGCTCGGTGTGCTGGGGCCGTTGGGGCGGGACACCGGAACCGACGCGCTGACCGACAGCACGGGTACCCGGTCCGACGTCGAGGCGCTGGCCGAGGAGTCGCGCAGCGGCGGCATACCCGTCGATCTCACTTGGGACGGCCCCGACCTGAACGACCGTCCGGCCCAGGTACGGCGTGCGGTGCACCGGGTGGTGCGCGAGTCGCTGACCAACGTGCACCGGTACGCCGCCGGAGCCCGGGTCACCGTGGCGGTCACCCACACCGACGACCGGGTGGAGGTGCTCGTACGCAACGGGCGTCCGCCCGTGCCCCCGGAGGCGGAGACCGGCCTGGGCTCGGGGCGCGGCCACGCCGGGCTGCGGGAACGGGCAGCACTGCTCGGCGGCACCCTGGAGGCCGGCCCGACGTCGGCCGGCGGCTTCGCGGTGACCGCACGGATCCCGGCGCTGCCGGACCCGGGAGCGAGCCTGGCCGCCGTGGGCGCCCCGCAGCGTGAGGCACCGTCGGCACCGCCCGCCGACCACCCACCCGCCGGTGTCCGGCGCCGTGCCGTGAAGGCCCTCGGCGGGTTCCTCGGCCTGATGGGCGTGGGCGTGCTGATGATGTGCGGCCTGGTGCTGGTCAGCCAGGCGTTCCCGGAGCCCGACCCCCGCAACCACGAGCCGCCCCGGATCGGGATGTCCCGCACGATGGTGGAGGAGGCCGTGTACGGGGACAGCACGGCGGCCCGCGCGGCGGCGACGGGCCGGGAGCCGGCCCACCCGGAGTCGGTGACGAGCTGCATGTACTCGACGTTTCCGCTCGATGGCTCTGCTGCCGAGCCCCCCGACCACCTCAGGATCACCCGATTCTGCTTCCGTGGCGATACGTTGGCCACGATCGACCGCTTCGCCGTTCCCCTGGTGTCGCGCACAGCACCGTGGGAGAGCCCGTGACCGACCTGCCCGTCTCCGACCACCGCCCGATCCGGGTCCTGCTCGCCGACGACGAGGAGCTGATCCGGCACGGCGTCCGGCTGATCCTGCGTCATGCCGAAGGCATCGAGGTGGTCGGCGAGGCGACGAACGGCGAGGAGGCCGTGCGGGTCGCCGGTGAGACCCGTCCCGACGTGGCCCTGATCGACATCCGGATGCCGGTGCTCGACGGGCTCGCCACGATCGAGCGGCTGCTCGAGCTCCGGCCCCGGCCGCAGGTCGTCATGCTCACCACCTTCGGCGACGAGCAGAACGTGACGCGCGCGCTGCGGTCCGGCGCCACCGGCTTCCTGCTCAAGGACGACGGCCCGCAGGAGCTGGTCAGCGCCGTCCGGGCCGCCGCCGTGGGCGACGCGGTGCTCTCACCGAAGGTCACCCGCAGCGTGATCGACCGCATGCTCGACGGCGGGACCGGCCGGCCGGGCCCCGAGGAGGCACCGGCAGTGCAGCGGCTGGCAGCGCTCACCGGCCGGGAACGCGACGTCCTCGTCCTGCTGGGCCAGGGCCTCGCCAATGCCGAGATCGGCCGTCAACTGGGCATCGGCGTGGGCACGGTGAAGAGCCACGTCAGCGCCGTCCTGGTGAAGACGGGCACCGACAGCCGGGTCCAGGCGGCGGTGCTCGCCCACCGGACGGGGCTGCTGTCCTGAGAGCCCGGGTCTGCCGAGGGACAGAGCCGGCCGTCCGCCCCGAGGAGTACGGACGCCCCCGGGCCCGACCTTCGGCAGACGTCGCGGTCAGGCCCTGCGGCCGACGGTTCGTCAGCACGGCGCATCGAGGATGAGGAAGTCACCGAACCTCTCCCCCCGTAACCCCGGAACTGGACCACCGCCATGCTGCGTACAGCCCTGCGCAACGTCTTCGCGCACCGAGCCCGCCTGATCATGACCGCCCTCGCGATCACGCTCGGCGTCGCCTTCGTCTCCGGCACGCTGGTCTTCGGCGACACCGTCACCCAGGCCCTTCGCGGCGCCTCCGCCAAGAACCTCAAGGACGTCGCGGTCTCCGTACAGGCCGCTGCCGAGCGGAACTCCGACAGCGCGGCGGACGACAGCCGGTCCACCGCGCTCACCGCTGAGCTCGCCGACCAGGTCCGTGCCGTGCCCGGCGTCACGTCCGTGCACCCCACCGTCAACGGCACCGCCACCCTGGCGGCCAAGGACGGCCGACCGCTGAACGCCGACAACAGCTGGCAGAACCTGGCGGCCAACTACTCACCGGACACACCGGGTTCGGACCGGGACAGCCGCTTCCCGGTCAGCGCCGGACGCAGCCCCACCGGCGGCGGAGAGCTGGCCCTGGACCGGCGTACCGCCGAGAAGGCCGGCTACGCCATCGGTGACTCCGTCCGCTTCGCCACCACGGGCCCCGTACTCACCAAGAAGCTGGTCGGCACCGTCGACACCGACGACCCGCGCGTGACCGCGGGCGGCAGCCTCGCGCTCTTCGACACCCGCACCGCGCAGCAACTCTTCCTGCAGGCGGGCCGGTTCGACGAGTTGGCCGTCGGCTCCGCACCCGGCACCGACAACCAGGAGCTCACCGGCCGGATCCGCGCGCTGCTGCCCACCGAGGGCATCACGGTCACCAGCGGAGCCCAGCTCGCGCACGAGCAGGCGGAGCGGATCGCCGAGAGCACCAAGGCGCTCACCCGGATGCTGCTGGCCTTCGCCGGGATCGCGCTGTTCGTCGGGGCCTTCGTCATCGCCAACACCTTCACCATGCTGATCGCCCAGCGCAGCCGGGAGACCGCGTTGCTGCGCGCCGTGGGAGCCTCCCGCCGCCAGGTCGTCCGCGCGGTCCTCGCCGAGGCCGGACTGCTCGGACTCGGCGCCTCGGCAGCCGGCATCGCGCTCGGACTCGGTATCGCAACCGCCCTCAGGCCGCTCCTCAACGCGAGCGGCGCGGGCCTGCCGGACGGCCCGCTGGTGATCTCCCCGGACGCGCTCGTCCGGTCCCTGCTGGTCGGCGTCGGCGTCACCGTGCTCGCCGCCTGGCTGCCCTCCCGCAAGGCCGCGAAGGTCGCACCGGTGGAGGCGCTGACCTCCGTCGACCAGACGCCGCCCAGGCGCAGCCTGATGCTCCGCCACAGCCTCGGGGTGCTGCTCACCGGCCTTGGTGTCCTCGTCCTGCTGTACGTCTCCACCCAGACGAACGGGGGCGACTCCAACCTGAAGGCCGCCGCACTCGGCTCCGTGCTCACGTTGACCGGCATGATCGTGATCGCACCGCTGCTGTCCCGGCCGCTGATCCGGCTCGCGGGGGCGTTCACCACCCGGTTCTTCGGCGTCAGCGGCAAACTCGCCGAGGAGAACGCGCTGCGCAACCCGCGCCGCACGGCCGCCACCGCCTCCGCCCTGATGATCGGGCTCACCCTGATCACGGGCCTGAGCGTGACCGGCAGCTCCATGAACGCCGCGCTCAGGGCGGCGGCAGTAGCCGGTCTGACCGCGGACTACCAGGTGTCCAACACCGGCTCCGGCGGCCTCGACCCCGCACTCGGCACGAAGGTCGCCGAAGTCCCGGGCGTCACGGAGTCGGTGTCCCTCGCCTCCTCGACCCTGGGGGCGCGGGGCGAGTACGCCACGCTCACCGGTGCGGACCCGCAGCGGCTCGGCAGGGTCTCCGACCTGAGGTTCAGCAGCGGCTCGCTCGCCGACCTCGGCCCCGGCAAGGTCGCGCTCTCCGACAAGCTGGCCAAGGAGACCGGCCTGACGAAGGGCGACACCTTCCAGGGCACGGTGGGCTACGGCCACGGTAAGAAAGAGCTGACCGTCGTCGGTGTCTACCAGCAGACCCGCGCCGTCGGCGGCGCCCTGGGCACCATGGACGAGGTCCTGCCGTACGCGAACGGCGGGAGGCTCGACAGCATCCTGGTCAAGGCCGCGCCCGACCGGCACACGAGCGGCCTCGACCAGGACATCCGAGCCGCTCTCGGCAACAGCCCGCTCCTCCAGGTGCAGAACCAGGATCAGTTGACGAAGGCTCAGTCCGGCGAGATCGGCGCGATGCTCAACATGATGTACGGCCTGCTCGGCATGACCGTCGTCATCGCGGTGTTCGGCGTCGTCAACACCCTGGCCATGTCGGTCTTCGAGCGGACCCGGGAGATCGGGCTGCTGCGCGCGATCGGCCTCAGCGGCAGGGGCGTCCGGCAGATGGTGCGCCTGGAATCGGTGGTGATCTCGCTGTTCGGCGCAGTCCTGGGCATCGGCACGGGGATCTTCCTAGCCTGGGCGTGCGGCAGCCTCAGCAAATCCTCGCTCCCGCAGTACGAGATCGTGCTGCCCTGGGCGCGGCTCGGCCTGTTCCTGCTGCTCAGCCTGGCGATCGGGGTGCTGGCGGCGGTCTGGCCGGCCCGCCGGGCAGCCCGCCTGAACATCCTGCGGGCGATCAACGCTACCTAGCTGAGCAGCAGTTCGTGCATCGAGCCGGCCATCGCGGCGACGAAGGCGGCCCGGGTCGGCCCGTCCACCAGGTCGAGCGAGAGGTAGGGGTTGAGGTCCTCCAACTCGACCAGCAGCAGGCCGCCTTCGGCCGTCCGGCAGGCGTCCACCCGCTGCACGCCGTGGTCCAGCGAGTTCCAGTCCACGAAGGTCTGGGCGAACGCCAGGTCGGCGGCGGTCGGCCGGTACGGCTCCAACTGCCAGCGGGCGGCCGGGTCCGGGGCGTACAGCGCGTACTGGAACTCCCGGCCGACGAAGTAGAAGGAGACCTCGTACCGGAAGTCGATCCGGGGCTGGAGCAGGGTGGAACCGTCGAGCTCCAGCTCGGCCACGGCGGCGGCCGGGAGCACCGCGAGGCCGATCGAGTCGGCGCCGAGCTTCGGCTTGGTGACGTACTCGGCGACCTCGGGCAGCAGGCCGAGGTCGGCGCGGTCCGCCACCGTCGGGATCACCGGGTGGCCTGCGGCGGTCAGGTCGAGCAGGTACTGCTTGCCCGCCATGTCGCCCCGGCCGTGCAGCGGGTTGAAGACCCGGGTGCCGCTCGCCAGCGCCCCGGCCCGGAACGCGTCGTAGCTCTCCTGGTAGTGCAGCACCGGACCGCTGTTGCGGACCACCGTCAGGTCGAAGCCGTCCATCAGGGCGGCCGCGTCCAGCGGGTGGCAGAGCGCCAGCTCGAACTCGAAGCCGCTGCGCAGCGCGGCCGACAGCGCGATGTCCTCGTCGCAGTAGCGGCGGCCCCGGGCCGGGTAGGTCAGGTCGGTGACATAGAGGATCCGGGACATCGGCGGGGCTCCGTTCGGCAGGTGCGCCTCACCCTACGTCGGACGGCCGGACGGCCGGCCTGCCGGGTCGTCCGGCTGGAAGATCTCCTCGACCGGGCGCCGGAAGGACTACCATCTGTGAATGACGGACACCTCGGAGAGAGCACCGGAACTCGCGGACCTGGCGGCCCGGTTCCCGCAGTTGCACGCGCCCCAGCGCTGGTCCTGGGGCGGCATCGACGCACAGTTCTCGGCGGTGCTGCCGCCCGACGAACTCATCACCAACATCCACCTGGTGGGCTTCTCCGGCGATCAGGTGGTGCTCTGCCGGGACGCCCGCGGGCACTGGTTCCTGCCCGGCGGCACCCGGGAGGCGGCCGAGAGCATCGAGAGCTGCCTGGCCCGCGAGCTCCGCGAGGAGGCCGGCGCCCGGCTGCTCGGCGAGCCGGTCTGGATCGGCGCCCACCGCTGCGTGACGGACCATCCGGTGCCGTACCGCCCCTGGCAGCCGCACCCGGAGAAGGCCTGGCTCTGGGGCTGGGCCGAGGTCACCGTGGACTCCGAGCCGAGCAACCCGGAGGACGGCGAACAGGTGGTCGAGGTCCGCGCGATGGACCCGGCCGAGGCCCAGCACCTGCTCACCCACCACCGCGAGACCTGGTGGCACGAACTGGTCGCCCTCGCGGTCGAGTCCCGCCGGGGACGCTAGCGTCCAAGCGGATCCGGCCCACCGCCACGTCGGCAGCGGTGGGCCGGGGACCGCCTACTTGCCGGTCAGACCGGCCCGCCGGAGCGCGTCGGCCATCGCGCTGTTGGCGGCGGGCGCGGGAGCCGGGGCGCTCCTGCGGTCCTGCCGGGGCGGCTTCGAGCCCGCTCCCCGGCCACGGTCGCGGTTCCGGTCCTGGTCCCGATCCCGCTCGCGCGGCGCCGCAGCACCGACCTCGTCGTCCAGCCGCAGCGTCAGCCCGATCCGCTTGCGCGGCACGTCCACCGTGACCACCCGGACCTTGACGATGTCGCCGGGCTTGACCACCTCGCGCGGGTCCTTGACGAAGTTCTTCGACAGCGCCGAGACGTGCACCAGACCGTCCTGGTGGACGCCCACGTCCACGAAGGCACCGAAGGCCGCGACGTTGGTGACCACGCCCTCCAGCACCATGCCCACCTCGAGGTCGCCGAGCTTGTCGACGCCCTCCTTGAAGGTCGCGGTACGGAACGCGGGTCGCGGGTCGCGCCCCGGCTTGTCCAGTTCGCCGAGGATGTCGGTGACGGTCGGCACGCCGAAGGTCTCGTCGGCGAAGTCGGACGGCCGGAGCGCCCGCAGCGCCGCCCCGTTGCCGATCAGCGACGGCAGGTCGCCGCCGGTCGCGGCGAGGATCTTCCGCACCACCGGGTACGCCTCGGGGTGCACCCCGGAGGCGTCCAACGGGTCGTCACCACCGGGGACCCGCAGGAAGCCCGCGCACTGCTCGAACGCCTTCGGGCCGAGCCGCGCCACGTCCTTGAGCGCCCGCCGGGTCCGGAACGGGCCGTTCGCGTCGCGGTGCGCCACGATGTTGTCGGCCAGCGTGCCGGTGACCCCGGAGACCCGGGTGAGCAGCGGCGCGGAGGCGGTGTTGACGTCCACGCCGACCGCGTTGACGCAGTCCTCGACCACCGCGTCCAGCGACCGGGAGAGCTTCAACTCGCTCAGGTCGTGCTGGTACTGGCCGACGCCGATCGACTTGGGGTCGATCTTGACCAGCTCGGCCAGCGGGTCCTGGAGCCGGCGCGCGATCGAGACCGCGCCCCGGATCGAGACGTTCAGGTCCGGCAGCTCCTGCGAGGCGAAGGCCGAGGCGGAGTACACCGAGGCGCCCGCCTCGGAGACCATCGCCTTGGTGAGCTTCAGCTCGGGGTGACGCTTGATCAGGTCCTCGGCCAGCTTGTCGGTCTCCCGGGAGGCCGTGCCGTTGCCGATCGCGATCAGCTCGACGTCGTGCTGCTTCGCCAGCGCGGCCAGGGTGTTGATCGAGGCGTCCCACTTGTTGGCGGGCTGGTGCGGGTAGATGGTGTCGTACCCGAGCACCTTGCCGGTGGCGTCCACCACCGCGACCTTCACGCCGGTCCGGAAGCCCGGGTCCAGGCCCATGGTGGCGCGGGTGCCGGCCGGGGCGGCCAGCAGCAGGTCGCGCAGGTTGGCGGCGAAGACCCGGACCGCCTCGTCCTCCGCCTCCTGCCGCAGCCGGGTCCGCAGGTCGATGCCGAGCCGGACCAGGATCCTGGTCCGCCAGGCCCACCGGACGGTGTCGCCGAGCCACTTGTCCGCCGGGCGGCCCCGGTCGGCGATGCCGAACTTGGCGGCGATCCGCTGCTCGTAGTCGTTCTCGCCGGGCAGATCGCCGTCGGCGCCCTCGTACGGCGAGAGGTCGAGGTCGAGCACCTCCTCCTTCTCGCCGCGCAGCATCGCCAGGATGCGGTGCGAGGGGAGCTTGCCGTACGGCTCGGCGAAGTCGAAGTAGTCGGCGAACTTGGCGCCGTCCTGCTCCTTGCCGTCCCGGACGGTGGCGACCAGCCGGCCCCGGGTCCACATCCGCTCGCGCAGCGTGCCGACCAGGTCGGCGTCCTCACCGAACCGCTCGACCAGGATCGACCTGGCCCCGTCCAGCGCCGCCGGGGCGTCGGCCACCACCTCGTTCAGGTAGCCCGCCGCGAGTGCCGCCGGGTCCTTGGACGGGTCGGCGAGCAGCGTGTCGGCGAGCGGCTCGAGACCGGCCTCGCGAGCGATCTGCGCCTTGGTCCGCCGCTTCGGCTTGTACGGGAGGTAGATGTCCTCCAGCCGGGCCTTCGAGTCGGCGGCCAGGATCTGCGCACGCAGGACGTCGTCCAGCTTGCCCTGGCTCTCGATCGACTCCAGCACGGCGGCCCGCCGCTCCTCCAACTCCCGCAGGTAGCGCAGCCGCTCCTCGAGCGTGCGCAGCTGGGTGTCGTCGAGCTCGCCGGTGACCTCCTTGCGGTAGCGCGCGATGAACGGCACGGTGGCGCCGCCGTCGAGCAGTTCGACGGCAGACCTCACCTGCCCCTCCCGTACGCCCAGCTCTTCGGCGATCTTCCGTTCGACTGGCATGGTCACGAAGCCGGTCACCTTCTCCTGATTCAGCCTGAGTTCCGCCCCGCATTCTGGCAGGTAACCCCGACCGGACGGGTGCGACCTGCATCCCGGGGGTGGCGCGGGACCCTGATCCTTGCGACCCGCCGTCACCGGAGCGGGGATGAGGGCGCTCCCCCGCGCGGGTGAGACCGCCGGGCGGGCGTCCGTCCGGAGCGGGCCTACCGGCCCCCCCTCCGGGTGGACGTGAAGGTGGCCACCGGCCGGAAAGGATGGTGTCCATGACGACCACTCAGCTCACCGCCACCGCCTCACCCGCACCCCGTTGGGCGGTCCGGGCCGCCCATGCCGCCGCGCTGGTCTCCCTGCCGTGCGGGATCTGGCGTCTGCTGCTGGCGGCCGGGCAGCACGCCGGGTACACCGAGGAGGGCTACCTGGCGGCACAGGGGTCGATGGGCCCCGGCTGGGGCGCGGTGTACCTGATCGCGCTGAGTGCGGTGAGCGAGCTGGCCGCCCTGCTCACGCTCGGCCTGGTCCGGCCCTGGGGCGAGGTACTGCCGCGCTGGATACCGGTGTTGGGCGGTCGGTCGGTGCCGGTGCGGGCTGCGGTGGTCCCCGCCACGGTCGGGGTGGTGGTGCTGGCCTGCCTGTGGACGCCGTTCCTACTGTGGTGGACCTTCCCGCACGCCGACATGACCCCGCTCGGCCACACCCTGCTCGGCTTCGTCTACCTGCCGCAGGTCGCCTGGGCCCCGCTGCTCGCGGCCGTCACGCTCTCGTACCGTCGGCGGCGCCGTGCGGTCTGACCGTCCTGCAGAGCCGGGGTGCTGCGGAGGGCGGCCGCAGCACCCCGGTCCCTGAGTGGGGGTCAGTCCTCGTCGAGAGAAATCGCTGCGACGGGGCAGCGCTCGACGGCCGAGCGGACAGCCGGCACGTGGTCGGTGCCGTCCGTCAGGAGCGTGACGAGACCCTCCTCCTCGTCCTGGGCGAAGACGTCCGGCGCAGTGAAGACGCAGGTTCCCGAGCCGATGCAGCGTTCACGATGGACCGAGAGGGCCATCGGAGGTCACCAGGTGACCGGTAGTGCGTCCAGGCCCTGGATGAGGGTGGCGCGCTTGAACGGGAGCTCCGACGCCGGCACCGCGAGCCGCAGGTTGGGGATGCGGGCGAAGAGGGTGTCGTAGACGATCTTCAGCTCGACCCGGACCAGGCTGGCGCCGGGGCACTGGTGGACACCGTGGCCGAACGCGGAGTGCAGGCCGATCTCGCGGAAGATGTCCAGCTGGTCAGCGTTCTCGAAGACGGTCTCGTCCCGGTTGGCCGAGGCGGTCAGGTTGATGATGCCCTCGCCCGCCTTGATCTTGACGCCACCGACCTCGAGGTCCTGGGTGGCGACCCGGGAGGGGGCCGAGTCGGCGATGCTGAGGAAGCGCAGCAGCTCCTCGATGGCGTTCCGGGTGAGCTCCGGGTCCGCCTTCATCTGGGCGAGCTGGTCCGGGTGTTCGAGCAGGGCGGCCACGCCGAGCACGATCATGTTGGTGAGGGTGTCGAAGCCACCGGAGATCAGCATCCGGGCGAGCGCGACGATCTCCCGGTGGTTGAGGTTTCCCTCCTCCTTGTTCTTGAGCACGATCCGCCCGAGCAGGTCGTCCTCGGTCGGGGACTCCTCCTTCGAGGTGACCAGCTTGTCGAGGTAGACGTCCATCTGGTGGATGGCCATCCCGACCTCTTGCGGGGTGACGTCGCTGCGCACCGTGACCTCGGCGAAGTCGCGGAACTCCGGGATGTCCCCGGCCGGCACGCCGAGCAGCTCGCACAGCACCAACGACGGGACCGGGATGGCGAGTTCGGTCAGCAGGTCGACCGGCCCGCCCTTGGCGAGGATCGCGTCGACGTGCTGGTCCACGATCTCCTGGATGCGCGGGGTGAGGGCCTGCATCCGCTTGAGGGTGAACTCGGGGATGATTTCCCGACGGTGCCGGCCGTGCACGGGCGGGTCCATCGCGACCAGCGGCAGCTCCATCGCCTGCAGGATGTCGTCCGGCACCGGCACCTGGAGCGGGTAGCCGGGGTGCTTGAAGTTCGAGCTCATCGTCGGGTCGGTGAGAACCTGACGCACGTGCTCCTGTCGGCTGACCGCCCACATCTCCTTGCCGGACACCGAGAGCGTGACCTTGGAGACCGGCTCCTCGGCGCGCATCACGGCGTACTCGGCCGGCGGCTGGAACGGGCACTTCCGCTCCATCGGGAACTGCGGCGGGTCTTGTCTGAGAGGTGAGGAGGTATCAATTTCGGTCATTTCCGCTCCCATTGTTCGGCCCCCTGGGACCAGTCGAGCACCTTTGCGAAAGGGAAGATATCTACTCCGGGCGCCCCACTAACCCCCTAGCGGACCCCTCAGAACGGTGCTTCAAGACCCCAGCCACCGGTATCGTCCCTGGACGCACGACCTCGAATTTGGTAGTGGTCATGTCAGATCGCCTGCGGCCGAAAGCACGGGCGTCGCACCGAGCCCTCTTGACGGATCACCGGAGCACTGAATCCAGTGGCCGACGGCCGACGCCGGGTGGTATCCAGGCGGGATGACACCGCTACCCGGTCCCCGCAGGCCGGCCTTCGACGCCGTCCTGTGCGATATCGACGGCGTGATCCGCTTCTTCGACCACACCGAGGTGACCCGCCTGGAACGCGCCGCAGGTCTGCCCCCGGGCAGCACCTCGGCGGTGGCCTTCGGCCCGCAGACTGCGCTGCCACTGATCCTCGGACAGCTCACCAGGGAGCAGTGGGCGGACTCGATCGCCGCCGGACTCGCCTCCCGGGCCGGGGCCGCCGATGCGCGTGCACTGGCAACCGCCTTCACCGGCAGCCCGGTTCGGGCCGACCAGGAGGTGGTCGACCTGCTGCGCAGGGCCCGTACGCACTGCCCCGTCCTGCTGGTCACCAACGCGACCCCGTGGCTGGATGACGACCTCGCCCGGCTCGGCCTCGCCGACCTCGCGGACGACGTGGTCAACAGCGCACTGGTCGGCGTCGCGAAGCCGGACCGCCGGATCTACGAGATCGCCGCGGCCCGGGCCGGCACCGCACCCGGGCGCTGCCTCTTCGTGGACGACCGGCAGGAGAACGTCGAAGCCGCCGAGCAGCTCGGCATGACGGGTGTTCACTTCCGCGGCGCGGCCGATCTGCGCGCGGCACTGACGCCGGTGGCGGGGCTCAGCGCTTCAGGAGCAGGTCCCAGACTGTGAGTTCGGCGTCGAGTTCGCCGTAACTGCCCTGTGAGTAGTGGGTCTTGGTGATCTTGAGCAGGCCGATCGGCGAGCTCTCGTCGACCACGCACACCTGGTCACCCGCGACCACGTCCACCTGGTCGTGCGACTGGGTCAGCAGCAGGTTGCGGCAGCCCTGGGCGGTCGGTTCGCCGGCCTCGGTCCAGAGTGCGGACTTGCCCTTGACCTCCATGCCGTTGCTGCCGGTGCGCCTTGCGGACGGCTGGAGGAACGAGAGCGTGTTGGAGCTGCCCTTGACCGGCGGAACCTGGGTCAGGTCGATGCCCTCCATGCCCAGCACCACCTTCCCCGTCCAGCGCACGGCCACCCCGGCGGCGGGGACCGGAGCCGGCTTCGCGGTGGCACTCGTGGCCGGAGCTGCCGAACCGTCCGCCGGGGTTGGGGCCGGCGCGACCACCGAAGTCGTCGGCGCGGCGGACGGCTGCGAGCTGCCGCCCATGAACGCCGCCACGGCGCTGGCCACTCCGGCGACCGCACTCACGGCCGCCGCCACCACGCCCCAGACCATCACCGGCGACCGCCGGTGGGCCTCCGGCGGCCCAAAGACGCCAGTCGGCGGACCGGCCGGGTCGCCGAAGGAAGGTGGCCGCTGCTCCATGGATTCCCCCGAGTGCTCTGGTGGCCGCGACGGAACTCGCGTGCCGTTGAATCACCGGCACGATAGCAACTTCTGACGATGTTTCATCATCGGCCCGCGAAGCTCAGGCCCAGGTCCGGTCAGAGCCCGTACGCGACCGGGTGGGTGGGCTGGTAGAGCGGCAGCTCGAAGCCGCTCGGCAGCGGGATCGCGGTGACCGTGCCCCAGCTCTGCCGGGTCGGCGGTGCGACCGGCCGGACGCCGTGCTCGGCCAGGCGGGCGAGCACCGCGTCGAGGTCGTCGCACATCAGGTAGCACTCACTGTGCGGCGGGGCTTCGGTCGGATGGAAGGCCAGCTCGGCCGGCGGCAGCTTGAAGATCAGCCAACCGCGGCCGGCGTCGACATGGGCGAAGCCGAGCACGTCACGGACGAACGCCCGGTCGGCCTCGGCGTCCGAGCTGTGCAGGATCACGTGTGCGCCACTGAACATGACCCGATCGTAGAAGTCGCGCCGCCGACCGCCCGCGCGAACCGCCGAAGTGCCACCCAGGCCTTGGTCCTGAGATCCGGGGGCGGCGTGCGACCCGGCGGACGGACGTGCGCCGGGTACACCAACCAGCTTCGATCCGTGGACCGACGGTCTGTCACCACACCGGCCGCAACCGCCCCGAGGGGGCCAGCCGGGCCAGGTCGTCATGAAGCTGTCGGAGCCGTTCGGGCCCCAGGACCGAAGCCCACGGGACCACCGCCTCGGCGGCGGCCGCGTCGGCGGCGCGGGTGCACTCCCAGCCGCGGCCGGTCAGTTCGATGAGTTTGGCACGGGCGTCGGTGGGGTGCGGATGGCGTACGACGTAGCCCTTGCGGACCAGTTCTTCCACCATCTGGCTGGCGGCCTGTTTGCTGACGCCGAGGTGTTCGGCCAGCTCGTTGACGGTGGCACCCCCCGGGGCGAGCCGGGCGAAGGCGAAGCCGTGGGCCGGACGCAGGTCCTCGAAACCGCGCCGGCGGACGCCCGCGTCGATCTCGTGGACCACGTCGGCGGTCAGGGCCATCAGCAGTGGAGGGATGCTCAGGGCGATGGGGTCGGGCTCGCTCATGCGCGAGATTGTGCCACTCATTGATGTCATCCCCTTGACGAAACGGTCAAGTGGCTTGACCATATAGACAAGCAGCTTGACCATCGAGGAGAGCAGAGGCCCTTGCCCGTCATCCGCAGCACCCAGACCACCGTGCACGAGATCCACGGCGCCCGGTTCACCACCCACGCCAACCCCGCCACCGGCAGTGCCGAGCTCTGCGCCTGGCGGCTGGACGTCCCGGCCGGGACGTCAGGCACCGCACACACCGTCAGCCGCGAGGAGATCGTCCACCTGCTCGCGGGCGCCCCCGACGTCCTGCTGGACGGCGAGCGCAGCACGCTGGCTCCCGGCGACACCGTGATCGTCCCCGCCGGCTCCAGCTTCTGCTTCGACAACCCCGGCGACCTGCCCGCCACCGCCTGGGTCACCACCAGCGTCGGCCTCGAGGCCACCCTCGCCGACGGCACGGTCATCGCCCCGCCGTGGGCCAACTGACCGACCTTCGTCGGACGGGCCGTCAGCCCTCGTACGGCAGCAGCTCGGCCCGCTTCGGCACCCGCCCGTCGCCGGAGGACCTTCCGGTGAGGCGGCGGCCGATCCAGGGACCCAGGTGGATCCGCAGCCAGCGCAGGTCGGAGCGCAGCTTCGCGCTCCGACCGCGCGGCTCGGCGGTCGGCAGCGGGGCCCGCCAGTCGAACGGGGCCGGGCGTCCCAGCGCCTCCAGGACGGCGGTGGCCACCCGGCGGTGCCCCTCCGGCGAGAGGTGCAGCCGGTCCTCGTCCCAGAGCCGGCGGTCGTCGAAGCAGGGTGCGGAGTAGAGGTCGACCACCACCAGGTTGGGGTGGGCCTTGGCCAGCCCCTCCACGAACGCCTTCATCCGCAGGATCGGCGGCAGCAGCCGGGCACTGCCGCCCATCCGCCTGGTCGGGTCGGTGCTGGTGAACATCACCACGGTGCCGCCGCCCGCAAGCAGGCGCTCGGCCGACCGGCCGAGCAGGTCCTCCACCTGGTCCACGTCGCAGCCCGGCCGCAGCACGTCGTTCAGCCCGCCCGCCAGGGTGACCAGTTCGGCGCCCATCGCGGCGGCGGAGTCGATCTGCTCGTCGTGGATCTGGCCGATCAGCTTGCCGCGCACCGCCAGGTTGGCGTAGCGGAAGCCGGGCCCCTGTTCGGCGGCCAGCGCCCGGGCGACCCGGTCGGCCCAGCCGAGGAACTGCCCGTCGGGCTGCAGGTCGTCGCACATGCCCTCGGTGAAGGAGTCCCCGACGGCGACATAGCTGCGGTACGTGGTGGCGGTGGTGATGTTGTCCATAGCTCAACAATCGTACGCCCCGTACTACCGGCCGGTAAGCCGTGGTCCCGATATCCGGTGGCGGATCGCCCGTGGTGCTGGTTGCATGCGCGCGTGACCGATCTCCTCGACCGCCTTGAGCGGTACTACGACACCGCACCCCGCAGTTCCGCCCGTTCGGAGAGCTTCGGGCCGCTCTCGCTCTTCGTCCGGGAGGGCGAAGGCTGGCCGTACTACGCCAGGCCCGCACTCGGCTGGACCGGTGCGCCGGTGACGGTGGCGGACGTGGACCGGGTCAGGGCCCGGCAGCGTGAGCTCGGCCAGCCGGAGTGCTTCGAGTGGGTCGCCGAGACCACCCCCGGCCTGCGCGCCGCCGTCGAAGGCTCCGGACTCTCGGTGCACGAGCACCCGTTGATGGTGTTGGACCCGGCTGCCGCCACCGCCCCGTCGGCCACCGCCCGGGTGGTCGGCGCAGACGAGCCGGCGCTGGCCGCGGCGCTCGCGGTGGCCTTCCTCTCCTTCAGCGAGCCCGGCACCGCGATAGGCACCGCAGGTCGGGAGGAACTCGCCGCGATGACCGCCAAGTTGACCGACGACGGCACGGCCGCCCGGATCGCCGGGCGGGTCCGGGACGGCCTGTCCGTGGTGGCCGCCGCGTTCGGCCCGGACGGCACCGCGCTGTGCGGCGGCCAGCACCTGCCGGTCGGTCCGGTCAGCGAGGTGGTCGGCATCGGCACCCTGCCGTCCGCCCGCCGCCAGGGCCTCGGGTACGCGGTCACCTCGGTGCTGGTCGCGGACGCCCGGGCCCGCGGGGTGGAGACGGTCTTCCTGTCGGCGGGCGACCAGGACGTGGCCCGGATCTACGCCCGGGTCGGCTTCCGCCCGGTCGGCACCGCGCTGATCGCCGAACCGGCCGAGTAGCCGGGCCCGTTGGCGCAGCAAGCCGGGGCCGCACCTTGAAGGGTGCGACCCCGACTCAACTGCTGACCAGGCGTCAGAACTGCAGCGCCCAGCGGTCGATCTTGCCGATGTCGGCGGCGGCGTTGTCGCTCACCCGCAGCTTCCAGACGCCGTTGGCGACCTCGGCGGAGGCGTTCACGGTGAAGGTCCCGATCACGTTGTCGGCGCTGCCGCCGTCACCGTAGTTCTTGATCAGGTAGGTCGAGCCGTCGGGCGCGACCAGGTCCACCTTCAGGTCGCCCTTGTAGGTGTGCTTGATGTCCACCTCGACGCTCAGCGCGGCCGGGGCGTTGCCGGTGACACCGCTGACGGTGACCGGCGACTCGACGGTGGTGTTGTCGGCGATCGCGTAGTCACCGGCGTTCTCGAACTTCGGCCCGGTGGGCGGGGTGGTGGTGCCGGAGCCGACGTACAGCAGCTTGTTCGGCGAGCCGGTGCCGGGGCTGGTCACCACGCCGCTGGTGGCGTTGTTCACCAGGGCGGTGGCCACCTGGGCCGGGGTGTCGGTGCGGTGGTCGGCCAGCCAGAGGGCGGCCGCGCCGACCACGTGCGGGGTGGCCATCGAGGTGCCCGAGATGGTGTTGGTGGCGGTGTCGCCGCTGTTCCAGGACGACGTGATGCTGGAGCCGGGCGCGAACAGGTCCACCAGGCTGCCGTAGTTGGAGAAGCTGGACCGCGCGTCGGTGCTGGTGGTCGACCCCACGGTGATGGCCTCGGAGACCCGGGCCGGCGAGTGCGTGCTGGCGTTCTGGTTGTCGTTGCCCGCCGCGACCCCGTAGGTGATGCCGGAGGCGATCGACCTGCGGACGGCGGCGTCGAGCACGTCGTCCACGCCACCGCCGAGGCTCATGTTGGCCACGGCCGGCTTGACCGCGTGGGCGGTCACCCAGTCGATGCCCGCGACGACCTGCTCGGTGGTGCCGGAGCCGGAGTTGTCGAGCACCCGGACCGCGACGATCTTCGCCTTCTTGGCCACCCCGTACGAGCTGCCCGCGACCGTACCGGCGACGTGCGTGCCGTGGCCGTAGCCGTCCTGGGCGGTGTTGTCGTTGTCGATCGCGTCGTAGCCGTCGCTGGCCCGGCCGCCGAACTCGCTGTGGCTGATCCGGACCCCGGTGTCGATGATGTAGGCGGTGACGCCCTCACCGGCGGTGTCGGGGTAGCTGTAACTGCTGTTCAGCGGCAGCGCCTTCTGGTCGATCCGGTCCAGGCCCCAGGACGGCGGGCTCGGCTGGGTAGCGTCGACGTGGAAGGTCCGGTTCTGCGAGACCTTGGCGACCGCCGGGTCGGCGGCCAGCCGCTTGGCCTGCGCCTCGGAGAGCTGGGCGGCGAAGCCGTTCAGGGCCGCCGAGTAGACCCGGGTGATCCGGGCGCCGTACTTCTGCGCCAGGGCCTGCCCGTGGTCCGAACTCGCGGCCGCTACACCCTGGTTGAGCACCACGATGTAGCTGTCCTTGACGGTGCCCGGGGCGCCGGCGTTGGCGATCACGCCTTCGGCCGGGGCCGCGGCCGCGGCCGCCGCGGGCAGCGCCGAGCCGACCCCGAGGGCCAGCACGGCCGCGATGGCCGCCGTGGCGGCGACCAGGCCGCGTCGGGAGGGACGTATCACTGCCATCAGAGGGTTCCTCCTAGGTGGGGGCGGTACGTGCTCAACTTCCCGGTGGGATCCGGCACATGGGGTCCGGTCCGGGCGTGACGACACAGCGGGCCCATGCAGAATCATTCATGCCCATGACAAACAGGGGACGACATGGGCCCCGTGCTGCGTTTCCGGCCGTCAGCGAAAGATTGACCCACCGACGGCCGGACGCACAAGAGCTGGGAACGATTGTCACGTGCAGGACACAATCGGATGGCAGCCAATCACCGCCCGTACGACCGGCCTTGATGATCCGTCAGATCCGATCGGGCGCCGGGAAGGTCTCACGGAGCGTGAACACCTCCGCCGACGGCCCCTTCGCCCGCAGCTCGACCAGCTTCCGCTCGGCCTCCGCGACGGTCGGCAGGTGACCGGCCGGCACCCACCAGAGCGCGGTCATCGCCTCGCCCACCCGGGCGAACCACTCCCGACGGCGGCGCAGCACCGCGATGTGCTCGGGGCTGTAGACGAAGGTCTCCAGCGCGTCCGGACCCCGCCAGACCGACATGTTGACGATCAGCCAGTCGTCCTCGAAGATCCGCACCGTCCCGTCGGTGGCGGAGTCGGCGAGCCGCCAGACGAAACCCTCGGCGCTCTCGGCGAGCGCGTTGACCGGATCCAGGGCGGTGACGAAGTCGGCGAGTTCGGGGCCGTCGATCGGGAAGAGCAGCCGGGAAATGTTGATCTGCGCGAGCTGGTGATGGGCCGTCATGGGGCGGACGATAGCCCGGACGGCCGATCGGCCCCCGGCAATTTCAGCCCTTGGTCGCCCCCGCCGGGTCACCGGTCACCCAGTGCTCCCGGACGGCGTCGGTCGGCCGGGGTTCACCCAGCGCCTCCAGCCCCCAGACCCCCAGCGCGTCCACCACCGGACGCAGCGTCAGGCCGCGCTCGGTGAGCTGGTAGACCACCGCGTTGGCGGGGCGTTCCAGCTTGCGGCGCCCCACCACGCCCTCGCCCTCGAGCTGCTTGAGCCGGGTGGCCAGGATGTCGGTCGACACCCCGGGCAGGTCGGCGTGCAGGTCGGTGTAGCGGCGTGGTCCGGCCAGGAGTTCACGGACGATCAGGAGACTCCAGCGCTCCCCCACCGCGTCCAGGGCGCGGGCGACGGCGCAGTACTGGTCGTAGCTTCGGCGTGACATGTGGATCAGCATAGCCAAAAGGTTGGACTTTCCAAGTGCTTACTTGGTAGAACAAAGCAACCGAATGATGGCGCGGTGCGACGGTCCAGGAGGCCGCAGTGGAGTTTCGGCAGTCCAGCAAGCTGGCGGGCGTGTGTTACGAGATCCGCGGCCCGGTGGTCGAGCAGGCCAACGCGCTCGAGGAGGCCGGGCACAGCGTGCTGCGGCTGAACACCGGAAACCCGGCCCCGTTCGGCTTCGAGGCGCCGGAGGAGATCCTCCAGGACATCATCCGGAACCTCCCCAACGCGCACGGCTACAGCGACTCGCGCGGCATCCTGCCCGCCCGCCGCGCGGTGGTGCAGTACTACCAGCAGCGCGGGGTCGAGGGAGTGACGGTCAATGACGTCTACCTGGGCAACGGGGCCTCCGAGCTGATCCAGATGGCGGTCCAGGCGCTGGTCGACGACGGCGACGAAGTCCTGGTCCCCGCACCGGACTTCCCGCTCTGGACGGCCGTGGTCCGGCTGGCCGGCGGCAAGGCGGTGCACTACCTGTGCGACGAGGAGGCGGAGTGGTACCCCGACCTCGACGACATCGCCTCGAAGATCAACCACCGCACCAAGGCCATCGTGGTCATCAACCCGAACAACCCGACCGGCGCGGTCTACCCGAAGGAACTGCTGCTCGGCATCCTCGAACTCGCCCGCCGGCACGGCCTGATGGTGCTCGCCGACGAGATCTACGACAAGATCCTGTACGACGGCGTCGAGCACCACTGCCTCGCCGCGCTCGCCGACGACGTCATCACCCTCACCTTCAACGGCCTCTCCAAGGCGTACCGGGTGGCGGGCTTCCGCAGCGGCTGGCTGGTGGTCTCCGGCCCCAAGCAGCACGCCAAGGACTACCTGGAGGGGCTCACCATGCTCGCGGGCATGCGCCTGTGCCCCAACGTCCCGGCCCAGTACGCGGTGCAGGCCGCCCTCGGCGGCCACCAGTCGATCCAGGACCTCACGCTGCCGAACGGCCGCCTCACCGAACAGCGCGACGTCACCTGGCGGGCGCTCAACGAGATCCCCGGCGTCAGCTGCGTCAAGCCCAAGGGCGCGCTGTACGCCTTCGCCAAGCTGGACCCGGCCGTGCACCGGATCGTCGACGACGAGCGTTTCGTGCTCGACCTGCTGCTCCGCGAGAAGATCCACATCGTCCAGGGCACCGGCTTCAACTGGCCCCGCCCGGACCACTTCCGCTTCGTCACCCTCCCCCGGGCCGACGACCTGGAGACCGCGATCAGCCGGATCGGCCGGTTCCTCACCACCTACCGGCAGTAGGCCCGGCCAAGATCGCTGGCGTGGCGGCGGGGCTTTCTGGCACGATGCCGCGATGACCAGTGTCTGGCCTCCGCCTCCCGTCGTTCCCGCCGGCCGGATGGCCGCGAGCGAGCAGCCCGTGCTCGACCTGCCGGGAGGCCTGGAGCTCCGGCCCTGGCAGCCGGACGACGCGGAGAGCCTGCTGACCGCGAGCCGCGATCCGGACATCCGGCAGTGGAACCTCTTCGCGCTCGGGACACCGGAGGAGGCGCGCGAGCGGATCGGCCGGATGCACGAACGCTGGCGTGCCGAGCAGGGCGCGATCTGGGCGATCGCCCGCCCCGGTGACGTGGCCGTCGGCCTGACCGGCTGGAACGAGATCGACCTCCGGGGCGGCAGCGCCGAGATCCTCTACTGGCTCCTGCCGCCCGCTCGGGGCGGCGGCGTGGCCGTGGCCGCCACCGAGCGGATCAGCCGGTGGGCACTGGACGAGCTCGGCCTGCACCGGCTCGGGCTGCGCCACTCGGTGGCCAACCCGGCCTCCTGCCGGGTGGCGGAGAAGTCCGGCTACCGGCTCGAAGGCACCCTGCGCAGCTCCCAGCTGCACGCCGACGGCTGGCACGACATGCACCTGCACGCCCTGCTCCAGGGCGAACTCTGACCGACCGTCACCCGGCCGAGCCGGGCACCCGGACGCCCGTGAAGGTGATCGCGCGCCGGAGCCGGAAGCCCAGCGCCTCGTACAGCCGGATCGCGTTGGTGTTGTCGCCCGCCGCGTGCAGGAACGGTACCTCGCCGCGCTCCCGGATCCCTGCCGTCACCGCCAGGATCAGCCGGGACGCCAGCCCCTCGCCCCGGTACCCGGGGTCGGTGCAGACCGCGCTGATCTCGGTGTGCCCGGGCGGGTGCATCCGCTCGCCCGCCATCGCGATCAGCACCCCGTCCCGGCGGACGCCCAGGTAGCAGCCCATCTCGATGGTCCTGGTCCGGAACGGCCCCGGCCGGGTCCGCTCGACCAGTGCGAGCATCTCCGGCACGTCGGCGGGCCCCAGCCCGACCACCTCGGGGTCCGCCTTGCCGAGCACGTCCTCGCCGGTCAGCTGCACGCCGTCGACGCGGAAGACCACCGCCCAGTCCTCCGGCGGCGCGACCGCCGCGTCGACCGCGAGCAGCACCACCGCGCCCGGCCCGGCCAGTGCGGCCAGGTCCGCCCAGTCCGCCGCCTGCGGCCGGTCCGGCAGTCCGTGAAAGGGCGTCACATCCCCGGGGTACCGCACCGCCTGCCCCCGCCGCTCGGCGAACGGCGCGTGCGGCCCGGTCAGCGACGCCACGACCGGGTTGTCCAGCGGATGCGACTCGGACATCAGGTTCCGGCTCCGATCTCCCACGCCCGCTCAGCGTGGCCCGGATCATCGTAACCAGGGCAGCTCCGGCTCCAACGGCTGACCAGGCGGGCTAAGACCGACGGCCCGTCAGGACCCCAGCACGCGCGCCTTCTCGGCGGCGAACTCCTCGTCGGTCAGCAGGCCGTTGGCCTTCAGCTCGGCCAGCGCCGTGAGCTTGCCGATCCGGTCCTCGGCCGGAGCCGGTGCTGCGGCGGGCGGCGGCTGCTGGCTCGCGACCTGCGCGGCCGCCTGGGCGGCGGCCTGGTCGACCATCGCCTGCTGCTGCGCGGCGGCCGTCTGTTCCTGCTGGGCGTTGCGATCGGCCGCGCCGCGCTGCATCCGCCCGGACACCGCCGTGGCCGTACCGGCCACCACTGCGGTCCTGGCCACCGTCCCGAGCAGGCCGGGTCGTCCCATCCGTCGGCGCATCGCGCTCAGAGCTCCTTGTCCAGTGCGGTGATGGCCGCCACGACCTCGTCGCGCGGAATGCGCTCCAGGAACAGCACCCGCCCGTCGGAGTTGCGCAGCGCGGCCGCCAGCCGGGCCGCCCAGGTGTTCTCCCAGACCAGCACCAGGGCCGACGACCCGGGCTCCAGGTCGGCCGCCACGGCCTGCAGATCGTCCTCGCTGAGCAGGTCGAACTCGGCCTGGGTGGCGCGCTCGAACGCGGCCGCCACCTCGGAGTCGGCGACCTCGATCACCTCGACCCCGCCGTCACGCTCCTTGCGGATGAAGGTGAGGTCGAGGATCCGGATCGTCCCGCTCTCCTGAAGGTCGAGCAGGGCCGGAGCAATGCTGCCGTTGAACCGGCTGCCGTCGAACGCGACCACCGCAACGTCCACCGGACCGACCGTGTCGACTGTGAGATTTCCGGGCACTCCGCACCGTCCTTCGGTTCATGATCTGACGAACTCTCAAATCAGAACATAACGGACAGGCTCTCCTTGGGCGACCCGACCCGCTACCGCTCACTACAGGCGGCGCTGCCAGGTCTGGCCGACGAGGTCGTGCCCGAAGCTGTGGTGGGGCTCCTCGGCGACGAGTTCGAAGCCGTGCTTCCGGTAGATCTGCCGGGCCGAGCTCAGCACGTCGTTGGTCCACAGGGTGATCGCCTCGTACCCGGCGGTCCGCGCGAAGTGCAGGCACTCCTCGACCAGCCGGGCTCCCAGACCCAGACCCCGCGCGGCCGGATCGACGAGCAGCAGGCGCAGCTTCGCGGTCCGGTCGTCCGCGCGAACGCAGAAGACGCAGCCGGCCCGCTCCCCGTCGACCTCCGCGATCCACGCCGCCTGCGGCCCGGGCTCCGTCCCGTCGGCGTAGTCGGCGACGATCCGGGCGACGAGCGTTTCGAAGCTCGCGTCCCAGCCGAACTCCCGGTCGTAGAACTCACCGTGCGCCAACACCGTCCAGCCCAGGTCTCCGGGCCTGTCGAGCAGCCGGACGACCACCTCGCGCTCCGCCATCATGTCCCCACTCGCACCCTCTACTGCAACGACTGTTTCAGTAGACCAGCCCCCCGACGCAGCGCCACTAGGCTCCCCTCATGCCCGTGCTCCGCTCCGCCGCCCTGTTCGCAGTCGCCGCCGTCGCCGAGATCGGCGGCTGCTGGCTGATCTGGCAGAGCGTCCGCGAAGCCCGCCCCTGGTGGCTGGCCGGCCTCGGCATCGTCCTCCTCGGCGGCTACGGCTTCGTCGCCGCCCTCCAGCCCGACTCCAATTTCGGCCGCGTCCTCGCCGCCTACGGTGGTGTCTTCGTGGCCGGCTCCCTGCTCTGGGGCATGGCCGTCGACGGCTTCCGCCCCACCCGCTCCGACGTCCTCGGCGCGGTGATCTGCCTGGCCGGCGTCGCGGTCATCATGTACGGCCCCCGCCGCTGACACCTGACGGGCGTCCTCGGCGCAGCCGCCGGGAGCAAGTACAGTGCCAGAGGCACTGCTTCAGTACGGGAGGGAAGTTCCATGGCCAAGCCGCCCGAGGTCGGAGCGTCGGCTCCGTCGTTCACACTGCCCGGCCTCCTGTTGGCCGAGGACCTCGCGGAGCGACGCGAGTACCGGTTGGAGGAGGCCAAGGGCCGTCCGCTGGTGCTGGTGTTCTACCCAGGGGACGACACCCCGGTCTGCACGAAGCAGCTCTGCGAGTACACCTCGGACCTGGACCGCTTCAAGGACCTGGGCGCCACCGTCTGGGGCATCAGCCCGCAGGACCTGGACAGCCACGAACGCTTCGCCCGCAAGCACCGGCTGGCCTTCCCCCTGCTCGCCGACCCGGACCGCGCCGTCGCGCGGGCGTACGGGATCAGCGTGCCCGGTCTGGGGCTGCGCCGGTCGGTCTTCATCCTGGACGCCGGCGGCACGGTGACCTGGCGTCACATCGCCCTGGCCGGCCTGACCTTCCAGCACACCGACACCCTGACCGCCCAGCTGGCCACGCTCGCGGAGGGCTGAGTCAGCGCACGTAGTTCTTGAGGATCTCGGTCGGCACTGTGAACCCGACCGGTGACGGCAGGTCGACGTCGTTGCCGTACGCCCGAATCACCGTGGTGCGGTAGCGCCCGCCGGCCGGCTCGCCCGCTCCAGCAGGTCACCAAATGCTGACCGGCGGGCCGATTCCTGGTCCGCACTCGCCGTCGCACCGTAAGAACAGCCGGTGCGACGGCGAGTTGGTGCAGCCCGTCAGGCGGTGACCAGGGTGAGCCCGTACCGCCAGAGGATCGGGTTGACCGGCTGGAACCAGGTCTGGCCGCCGCTGCGGCAGTCGCCCCAGCCGCCCGAGGTCACGCCCTGGGCCTGGTCACCGGTGATGAACGAGCCGCCGGAGTCGCCGGGTTCGGCGCAGACACTGGTCCTGGTCATCCCGTAGACCGCGCCGGCGCTGTAGTTGATCGTCTCGTTCCGGCCGAGGACGGTGCCGCAGTGCCAGTGCGTGGTGGAGCCGGACCGGCAGACCGACGACCCGACCGGTGCCTCCCACGAGCCGCGCACCAGAGCGTCGCTGACGGTCCCCCAGCCGAGCACGACCGGCGCCGTCCACCAGCCGCCGCCGATCTGGATGTAGGAGTAGTCGTTGCCGGGGAAGGTGGATCCCGCGAACGTGCCCATCCAGGAACCGTCCCAGCCGACCACGCTGCTGCCGGCCCCGCCACAGTGCCCGGCGCTGACGAAGCCGCCGTGCACCGAGAAACCTATCGAGCAGCGGGTGTTGCCGTTGATGTAGTACGGATCACCGCCGACCGTGCCCGCCGAGAAGGTCTGCGGGGTTCGGCCGGAGGTCTCCTCGACCACCACCGGTCCGGCCGCGCCGGCCGCGGCGATGAACGCCTCCACCCGCGCGTCCTGCCGGGCGCCGGTGGCCACCTCGACCACCACCGCACCGCGCCGGGGGTCGACCCGCCAACTGCTCACCCCGGCCGGAGCCGAGGACCGACGGCTGTGGGCGTCGATGGCGGCCTTCGTCCGGTCGAGGGCCGCCTCGGTGTGGGCGACAGTCGTGGTGTCGGCTCCCACCGCCCGGATCCGGTCGCTGCGGGCGAGGTCGGTGAGTCCGACCACGAGCCTGCCACGCGCGGGGTCGAACCAGGATCCACCGAACGCCTCACCGGCCAACTCCCTTACCTGCGGCGCAAGTCGGGACGCCGTCTGCTCGGCGGCCAGCCGTGCCGTCGCCTGACTCTCGGTCAGGCCGAGGTCACGCTGGAGCGCGCTCACCAGACCGGGCGTCAACTGCCCGGCCGCAGGGGCGGCCGAGGCGCCGGAGAGGCCGAGCCCGAGGGTGGTGAAGAGCAGGAGGGCGGACATAGCTGCCCGCGCCACATTCGTTCGCCGCATTCTGGTTCTCTCCTTGATTCGGGGCTTCGATTCACGGTGAGAGCGCTCTCACGAACTCCTGTGTGGGAGTGTGCTGCCGTGACCCGAGCCCGTCAAGGCACTCAACCTCCTTGTTTTGAGCTGTACTTGCCGAGACGGTCGAAGCTGCCTCGACAGTCACCCATCCCCGCCTGCGTATGCGATCAGTTCCTCGGGTGACCAGGCCAGCCGTCCGTCCGCGAGCTCGGCCAGGACGCCTTGGACCCATGCCAGCTCCGCCGCCGTCATCGTGCGCACGTACTCCAGTTCCAGCGTCGCGATCCGCGGCAGCCCGCTCTCCGCTTCCCGGGCGAGCTCCGCCTCATGCCGAGCGAGCGCCGCCCCCAATACCTCGACGCGGCGGCTGAGCGCATCCCGCAGCATCTCCGGCGTCAGCATCATGAGCAGCGACAGCGCGGCGGGAAACTCCGGGAACTCCTGCTTCGGCGTGGAGAGCATCTCGTCGAGCCAGCGGTGCGCCGTCTCGCTGCCCGCATCGGTGACCTCGTAGACCGTGCGCTCCGGGTACTGCGCGTCCCGGCCCGTCTCCCGGACGGCGATCAGTCCGGCAGTGAGCAGGCGGTCCATGGTCCGGTACAGGCCGGCCCGCTGGCCGACGTTGACGACCTGGTCCTTGCCCCACTCCTTGAGCAGACGCTGGACGCCGTAGGGATGCAGCGGTTTGTAGTGCAGCAGGGCAAGGACGGTCAGAGCGAGGGGGGAACTCCGGGGCGCAGTACTCATGGGCTCGATGCTATCCACTGTCGAACTAGTTGCTAAGACACTAGTAACAATGCAACTATCTAGCCATGACGAACTCGACTGGCACGACGAACGGCAAGGTCCGCTCCGCACTGGTCATCGGCGGTGGTATCGCCGGTCCCGTCACCGCCATGGCGCTGCAGCAGGCGGGCATCGAGGCGACGATCTTCGAGGCGTACGGCGCCCCGGCCGACGAGGTCGGCGGCGGCATGGGCCTGGCGGCGAACGGATTCCAGGCGTTCGACGCGATCGGTGTGGGCGATGCGGTCCGCGCGGTCAGCACCCAGATGAACGGCATCGTGCTGCGGAGCTGGAACGGCAGGAAACTGGCCGAGTTCGGCACGCTGCCCGGTATCGACCCGATGCGCTTCGTGCTCCGCGCGGAGCTGTTTCGCGCCTTGCGTGAGGCAGCCGAGGAGCGGGGTCTGACCACCGTCTACGGCAAGCGCATCGTCGACGCGAGCGAGGACGCCGACGGTGTCACCGCGCGCTTCGAGGACGGCAGCACGGCGACCGCCGACGTGCTGATCGGCGCGGACGGGCTGCGTTCCACGGTGCGCCGCCTGATCGACCCGGCCGCCCCGGCGCCGCAGTTCGCGGGTACGGCCGGGTTCGGCGCGATGGTTGCCGACGCCGGCGTCGCGCCCACCGACGGCATGATGCAGATGACCTTCGGCAAGCGGTGCTTCTTTGCCTGGCACGTCTTCGCCGACGGCACGGCCGTCTGGTTCATCAACCTGCCGGTGGCGCAGCCGCTCTCGTTCAACGAGCAGCGCGAGCGCGGCGGCGCGTACTGGCTCGAGCACCTGGCGAAAGCCTGCGAGGGCGACGCCACCCCGGCGGAGCGGATGCTGGCGGCCACCGACCCGGAGACGATGCTCTTCACCGGCAGTACCGAGAGCATGCCGCGGTCGGTGCGCTGGAGCCGCGGCCGCATGGTCCTCACCGGGGACGCAGCCCATGCACCCTCCGCCAGCTCGGGCCAGGGCGCCTCGATCGCCGCGGAGAGCTCGGTCGAACTCGCCCGCTGCCTGCGCGACCTGACCCTGCCTCAGGCATTGGTCCGCTACGAGGAGCTACGCCGGACCCGGGTGGAGCGGATCATCAAGGAGACCGCCCGCACCAACGCCCGCAAGGCCGCGGGCCCCGTCGCGCGGGTGATCCGCGACGCGGTGCTGCCGACGATGTTCAAGCTGATGAAACCCGAGAAGAACGCCTGGCAGTTCCAGTACCCGATCGACTTCGACGCCCCGGTGGGGTGATGACCGGAATCGGGCCCCGCGACGCACGAGCAGGAGGCGGCCAGGTCAGGAGCGGGTGAACGCGTGGCACTCACCGATCGGCACGAAGCCGCGCCGGGCGTACCAGTGCATCGGCCAGTCCTCGGCGTCGGCGACCAGGAAGCGCAGCGGCTGTTCGGCGGCCAGGTGCAGGGCGGTGGTGAGCACGGTGTCGCCGTGGCCCTGGCCGGTGTGGTCCAGGGCGGTGACCAGGTCCTCGATCTGGGCGATGCCCGCGGCGGGGTCACGGTAGAGGTCGGCCCAGGCGGCGACCCGGCCGTCGGTGCTGCGCGCGCCGAGGAAGAGCACCTCCGGCGCTCCGTTCCGGCGGGCCTCCCGACGGGTGATCAGCTGCTCGATGGCCTCCTCGGAGACCTCCGGCATCCAGTCCCGCAGCCGGGCCCGGTACGGGACCGCCAGTTCGGGGAGCTCCACCGGCGCGGCGAGCACCGACGGAGCCGGGGTCGGGCCCCGGTGGGCGAGCACCACCTCGGTCATGTGCTGGTACCCGGCCGCCTCGAAGAGCGGTACGCACGCGGCACCCGACTCGGCGTCGTAGACGGTCAGTTGGCGGTGCCGGACCTGCGCGAGCGCCGCGTCCGCCAGGGTCAGCAGGGCGGCCGGCCCGACGGCGCCGTCGATGTGCAGCTGGTTGTGCTCGTACGACAGCGGGAAGGCCGCGTTCAGAGCCAGGAAGCCCCCCGCCACCTCCCGGACCTCGGTGGCCTGGCGGCGGGCGAAGGCGGTCCGGAAGGCGTTGGCACGCAGCAGCTCACTGGTCGGCATCAACCGATGGTAGGTCAGGGCGGTCAGCGGTCGAAGCGAATCGTCCGTTCCACCCCGGCCGTCAGCAGGTGCCGCACCGGAGCGTGCTTGCCCACCGGGCCCGACCGCACCGTCACCTCCTGGTCGACCGGGCTGCACAGCACCACGGTGACGGCCGCCGGGGACCAACTCAACGACCGCACCACCGCGCCGAATCGGGTCCGCAGCCCGTACAGGCGTCCGGACGGCAGTGCCTCGGGCAGCGCCGGGAGCAGCACCAGCCGGGCCGGGTCGGTGGCCGTGGCGGGGTGCGAGCGGAGCAGCATTTCGGTCAGCACGGCCGGCAGGGCGTGCGCGACGTCCGCGTTGTACACGTCCCGGTCGGGGTAGTGGCTGGTCATCAGGGAGCGGAAGTGAAAGCCCCGGAGCAGCAGTTGGGCCAGTTGGCGGCCCGCCAGCACCGGGTCGTCCAGCCGGGCGGCGGCCAGCGCGCGGTGCAGGTGGCCGTGCCCGGAGTGGTTCTCGTCGCCGCGCAGCAGCAGCGCCGTGCGGGCCGCCTCGGCCAGGGCCGGGGTGGTGTCGGGGCTGATCTCGTCCAGCGGCCAGACGGGGTAGAGGTGGCTGACGTGCCGGTGGTCGTAGCTGTCGCCGGACGACGGCCAGGCCCACTCGGCGAGTGCGCCGTCGGCGTTCACCCGGTAGCCCGGGAGCCTGGCGGCGACCGCCCGCCAGCGCGCGCCGGAGGCGGCGGTGTGCCGCTCGGTCAGGTCGGCGGCGGTGAGCAGGGCGTGCCGGGCGGCGGCCAGGTCCATCGTGGCGTTCACCGAGGCGGCGGCCGGGAGCCGGGTGCCGTCGGGGCCGGTCGGATGGTTCTCCGGGGAGTAGGAGGGGACCAGGACGAGCGCGCCCGAGGCGTCGGTCCGCGACAGGAAGTCGGTGTAGAAGTCCGCGACTTCTCCCAGCAGCGGCAGCAACTCCGCACGCAGGAAGGTCAGATCACCCGAGGTCTCGACGTGCTCGACCAACGGTTGCAGCAGCCAGTCCGCGCCGGCCGTCCAGAGGTGGTGCGCCCAGCTGTGGTTGAAGTGGTACTGCAGCCCGTTGGTACCGTCGGTGTGCGCAGGGGCGACCACCCCCCGGGCGCCGTAGAGCAACCGGGCGTTGGTGCGCCAGTCGGCCAGCTGACCCCGGATCAGCGCGGCCAGCGCCATGGTCACCTCGGGCAGGTCGCCGGTGGCTGCGGCGGCGACCTGCAGGTTGAGGTTGGCGTTGGTGGTGAACGCGCCGCCCCAGGCGGTGTGCCAGTCACCGGCCCAGAGGCCGCAGAGCCGGGGCGGCAGCACACCGGAGGCGGACAGCAGGTGGTACCGGCCGGCCGCGAACAGCGCCTCCAGCAGCGCGGGTCGGAGTACCGACGGGTCGGCCGCCTGACGCTCCAGCAGCTCGGCGGCGGGCTGCTGCCGGTCGGCCTCCGTCGCGCCGAGGTCCAACCCGACCCGGTCGTAGGCGGCGCCGTGCAGGGCGACGTGTCGCATCAGCAGCTCCCCGTGGTCGGCGGGCAGCCGGTACATCCCGGTGTCGAGTCGGCTCAACTCGGAGGTCGGGGAACCGACTTCCCCCCGGGCGGTCCGGGTCAGCACCAGCACCTCCGAAGCGCCGGAGACGTACACCCGGGGTCCGTCGCAGCGCACCGTACCGCCGGTCGCCACGATCCGGGCCGCGCCCCGGTAGCCGTACTCGCTGTCGGGGTAACGGGCTCGCAGGCGCAACAGGGCGGTGTCGCGCGGCAGTTCCGCCGAGCCGGGGATCTCGGCCGGCCGGTACACCGAGCGGACCGCCGCACGCAGGCCGTCCGGAGCACCCGGCAGCCGGCCGTCCAGGCCTATCTCGGCCTCGACCGTGCTCCCCTCGGGGGCGACCAGGCGCTGCACGACCACGTCGTCGGCCCGGGAGACGAAGCACTCGGCCAGCCACTCGCCACCGCCCTCCCGCCAGCGGGTGGTGACCACGCCGGTCCGGAAGTCCAGCTCCCGGCGGTACTCGGTGACCTCGCTCCGGCGCGAGCGCACCCAGCCGACGGCGAAGCCCGGGTGAAACGGCTGGACGTACCGAGGCTCCCAGTCGCCGCCGAACCGGCTGACCGCCGCCGCCTGTTCGCCCGCGAGCAACAGGTCCTGGACGGCCGCCAGCTCACCGGCCAGTGCGGGCGGCGCGACGCCCGACGCGGCGTCCGGCAGCACCAGGTCGTGATGGGTGATCACCACCGTCTCGGCGTCGGTCCGGCCGTGCACCAGCGCGCCGTGCCGGCCGTTGCCGCTCAGGTAGGCGTCCTCCCAGCGGGTGGCGGGGGCGGTGTCGTGGATGCCATGACGGGACATGAGGCGGGAAGCCTTCCTGGGGTGGTGATCGGCATGCACCGTCGAAGCACAGTGTCGAAGCGCTTCAACTTCGCGCCGAGGCTAGGACAGCGAACGGCGACACACAAGGGTTTGCACGCGCTTGACGCTTCAAGCCTTGACGGGACGCGGATCGGAGAACGCTCCCCCGACTGTGGCCTGGAACAGCCACGACAGCAGAAACCCGACGGACGGGCCGGTGAACGGCGCCTTGACAGTCCAGGGCATCACCCCCAACTTCGAAGCGCTTCGATCGACAGACCCCGAACGAACTCCACCCGGGCGCCTGGATTTCGGCCCCCTGCGGGGCTCGCCCAGTGGCGGCGAAATGACCGGCTTGTCCACTTCCCGTGGCATGCTGACCAGCGGAGTCGAACCCAGTCCAGGAGGCAACCCGATGTACGGAATCAAGAGCCCGCTGCCGGACACCGACCGCAAGGTCGTCGGTGAGGCACTGCAGGGGGCGCTGGTCGATCTGATCGATCTCTCCCTGGTGGCAAAGCAGTTGCACTGGAACGTGGTCGGCCCGCGGTTCCGTTCGGTCCACCTCCAGTTGGACGAGGTGGTGGCGCTGGCCCGGCTGCACTCCGACACCGTCGCCGAGCGGGCGGCCGCGATCGGCGTCTCGCCGGACGGCCGGGCCAAGACGGTCGCCGACACCAGCGGGATCTCCACCTCCCCCGAGGGCCAGGTGGTCGACTCGGCTGCCGTCGGCACTCTGGTCGACGCGCTCGCGGCCGTGATCACCCGGATGCGCGGCCGGATCGACGCCACCGCCGAGGCCGACCCGGTCAGCCAGGACATCCTGATCAGCCTCACCGCCGACCTGGAGAAGTACTCCTGGATGGCCCAGGCGGAGAACACCGCCTGACCCGTCCGGCCCCTGCCGACCCCGGCCGCCCACCGCGCTCTTCGGTGGGCGGCCTCGCCATGGCAGGATGATTGACCGAACGTCAACACACGGGGTGCGGGCGAAGGTTCGCAGGCGGACCGGGAGCAGGGGGGCAGGGCCGTATGAGCGGTGACAAGTTCGGGGTCTCGTTGACCGAGCTGGCCGAGATCCAGCGGGACTGGCAGCAGATGAGCGAGCGGATGGCCGAGATGAGCGCCAAGCTCGGCCAGATCAAGAGCACGGTGGCCAAGGCGGTCGCCACCGACCTGATGGCCGCGCCGTTCGCCGGGATCGTCGGCTTCGCCGCGGTGGCCGGCCAGGTGGCCGGCGAGGTCGCGGACATCAACGACCGGGCCGAGAAGCTCCAGCAGACCAAGGAGAAGCTCACCAAGGCGATCGCCGAGGACGTCCAGAAGCTCCAAGGTGTGATCAAGGCCTACCAGGAGGCGGACCGCAAGGCCGAGGAGGACCAGCGCAAGCAGGACAAGGACCGTCAGCAGCCGGACAAGCCGAAGCCCAGTGGCAACGACGACAGCCACGGCAACGGGAAGGGCAACGGCCACGGCAACGGCCACGGCAGTGACCAGGGCGGCAACGACCACGGCAACGACAGCGGTGACAAGGGCGACGACCCGGACGCGAAGCCGTCGCACGAGGGCAAGATCCCGGTCAAGGACGTCGAGTACAGCGGCCGGGGCTCGTGGAAGAGCGGCGAGGCCGCCGTCCGGGACTACATCGGCCAGACCCTGGACCTGATGGGCATCACCGACCCGAAGGCCCGCGAGCAGTGGACCAAGGGCCTGCTCACCATGGCCGGTCGCGAGTCCTCCTACAACTCCCTCCCGCTGGCCAACGGCTGGGACAGCAACGCCACCGGCCCGAAGCAGTCCGACGGCTACCCGGCGAACTCCTCACGCGGCCCCTGGCAGTGCATCCCGAGCACCTTCGCCGCCTACCACCAGCAGGGGACCTCGACCAACATCTACGACCCGGTCGCCAGTTGCGCGGCCTCGATGAACTACATGATGGACCGTTACAACGTCTCCAAGGACGGCCACGACCTGGCTTCCAAGGTCCAGCAGGCCAACCCCGGCAAGAGCGCCCGGGGTTACTGACGGCACGCACACCAGCAGCCGGGGGCGTGGTACCCCGGCTGCTGTGGTCCCGGACAGTGGTCCCCCTTCGATCGGAGCCATGGACGGCGCAGCTCAGCGGGACCGTCGCACTGCGCGCGGTCTGCGCCGGTGCCAGCATCGACACATGAGATCTGATCAGACCGGGGAGACGACAGCGGCAGGCCCCGACCGGCGCAAGCGGCTGATGGATGTGAACGCGCCGTGGTTCCGTGCTGCGACGCCGGCCGAGGCGCTCGCCGAGCGCGAGGTCTGACCCGTGGGTACCTGGTACCGGGAGGAGATCCTGGACCCGGGCAAGCAGCCGTTGCTCGTCCTGCTGCTCGGCTTCCTCGGGGCGTTCCTCTTCATCCGGCTCAGCGTGCGAATGATCCGGGCGGAGGTCTCCTGGTGGCCGCAGAACGTCACGCCTGGCGGGCTGCACATCCACCATGTGGTCTTCGGTGTGGTCTTCAT
This sequence comes from Kitasatospora sp. P5_F3, assembly GCF_054049135.1. Classification (NCBI taxonomy): domain Bacteria; kingdom Bacillati; phylum Actinomycetota; class Actinomycetes; order Kitasatosporales; family Streptomycetaceae; genus Kitasatospora; species Kitasatospora sp. P5_F3. The sequence continues at coordinate 40,393 of NZ_JBFUMY010000033.1, forward strand.
GATCATCGGTGGCCTGGGGCTGGCCTCCCCGATCGGCGGCGAGCATCCGTGGGCCGAGATCGCGGCCGCGCTCTTCGGTATCGGCACCGCGCTCGTGCTGGACGAGTTCGCGCTGATCCTGCATCTGCGGGACGTCTACTGGTCCGAGGAGGGCCGCCTCTCGGTGGACACCGTGGTGCTCGGCGCGGCGGTCTGCGGGTTGCTGTTGCTCGGGGCGGTCCCGTTCGGAGCCGACGAGGCGTCAGCCGACGGTGCACCGGTCTCCGGTTGGACGTACGCGACGACGGTGGCCGTCAATGCGGGTTTCGCGCTCGTCGCGCTCAGCAAAGGCAAGGCGTTCACCGGTCTGCTCGGGATGCTCGTCCCCCTGATCGCCGTGGTCGGCGCGCTCCGGCTGGCCCGCCCCGGGTCCCCGTGGGCACGGGCCCGCTACCCGGTCGGCAGCCGGAAGGCCGACCGGGCCCGGGTCCGGGAGGAGCGCGAGGGCTGGCAGCGCCGTCTGCGGATCAAGGTCTACAACGCGATCGCCGGAAAGCCCGGCCCGTGACACCTCCGGGCCCGGATCAGAGCGGCGTACCCGGGAGCCCGGCCCAGGCGGTGGCGAGCTCGGCGAGCAGCGGGTGCGCCGGATCGAAGCCGACCTCGTCGACGGTCGCGATCGGACGGACGCCGACGGCCGCGTTGGTGGCGAACGCCGCGTCGTAGGCGGGCAGGTCCCGGAGAGCGACCCGTTCGGTGCGGCCGGGGCCCAGCAACCGCATCGTGGTGCCGGGCAGGTACGCGGCCTGCGGCCAGACCAGCTCACCGTCCCGGACCAGGCCGAGGTTCCAGGTGCCGCCCTCGCTGACGGCGCCGGTGAGGTCGGTGAACAGCGCGTCGTCGTACCCGGCCAGCTGGGCCGCCCGGCGGTGGTGCAGGGCCCCGAACAGGCCGACGCTCTTCACCTCGGGCAGGTCCCGGACGTACGGGACCGAGCGGACCCGCAGCGGCGGCAGCTCGGTGCCGCCCGCCGGACGGGTCGTCACCAGGACGGCGGGGGCGGCCTTCCCGGCCAGGCCGGCCAGGTCGAGCGCGGGGTCGAAGACGGTGACCCGCAGCATCAGCGAACCCCCAGGCGGCACCGCCCGGCCCGCGTACTCCCGGACCAGGCCGAGCTCCAGTTCGGTACCGAACAGCGCCCGGCAGTCCTGCCGGAGCCGCTCCAGATGCAGCGTCAGCCCACGCACCCGGCCGTCGGTCACCCGCATGGTGGTGAAGTGCCCGTAGTTGGTGAGCGCCAGGGCCTGGAGCTCCGCCGGGCGTACCGGCCTGCCGTTCAGTTCCGCCATGCTCCGAAGCATGCCAGGCCGCACGCCCGCCGGGTCTCAGCCGGGCAGGCCCTCGCGCACCCGACGGGAGACCGCGAACTCCTGCAGGTCGAGCGTGCCGGGCGACTCCGCGATGCCGGGACCGCCGGCCTTCACCCAGTCAGTGATCTCGTCCAGCATGTCGTCCGCCAGCACCCAGCCGAGCCAGACCGGCCGCCCACCGGCCGCCCGCCCTTCCGCCGACGGGCTGACCACGACCACGTTGGAGTGGTCGCAGGCGTCCAGACAGGGCACCGCCCGGACCCGGCCGGCCGTGCCGACGCCCTCCTTCAGTCGGACCAGCTGCGCCGCGTGGTCGACCTCCGGATGCCGTCGCTCCGTCCCGCAGCAGCACCCCCGGCACACCGTCACCGTCACCGGCGCGGCGGCGGCTTCCTTACGGGCCTTACGAGCCATCAGTTCCCCTCCAACGGGCAGTCGCACTGTTCAGGGGCATGACGCACCCCCGACGGCCGAGGGTATCCGGCGTCGTTCGCTCGCCGTGCGGGCCCTCTCACCGCTGCTTATGGTGACCGAAGTCGCACTCCGGACCTCCCGGGGGCGACTCGGAGGTCAACTCATGATCAAGGCAAGCGACATCATGCACGCCGGTGCCCAGTGCGTCCGGGCCGATCAGACCCTGCTCGACGCCGCCATGATGATGCGGGACATGGGGGTCGGGGCCCTGCCGATCTGCGGCGAGGACCAGATGCTCAAGGGGATCATCACCGACCGCGACATCGTCACCCGATGTATCGCGGAGGGCAAGGACCCGGCCATGATGAAGGCGATGGAGCTGAGCGGCCACCTGCACTGCGTCCGGGCGGACGACAGCATGGACGAGGTGCTCAAGAAGATGGAGCAGCACCAGATCCGCCGGATCCCGGTGATCGACAACGACCGGTTGGTCGGCATGATCAGCGAGGCCGACCTGGCGATGGGCCACCGGAACGGCGGCCGGCTGACGGACCAGCAGATCGTCGACTTCATGGACACCGTCTACCTCAAGCGCTGAGCTCCCTCACACGGGCCACCGGTCACTCGCCGGTGGCCCGTCTGCGCGCGGGCGCAGCCACGCGTCGAGGGTGGCGAAGTCCGCGTCCGTCAGGCCGCACCGTGGGTCGACCCGGTGCAGCAGGGCCTGGCCCCGGTGGTGGGCCTCGACCCAGCTGCGGTCGGCGTCGGTGAGCTCGTCGTCGACCCAGGCGAACGGCCGGCCGGCCGCCCGGGCAACCAGTGTCCGGGTCTTCCAGTGCAGGCCGCCGCGTTCGCCGTCCTCGGACGGCTCCGGCCAGCTGACCACGGGCAGTTCGGGCAGGCCGAGCAGTGGGGCGAGGCACTCGTTGGCGTCGGACATCCAGGTCGTGGCCCACACCAACTCGCAGGGCAGTGCCAAGAGTCGGGGCCCGAGCGCGGGGTCGACCCGGACCAGCAGCGGGTTCGTGCCGGGCTGTCGATGCCCGGTGCCGAAGGTCGGGTAGCCGGCGGTCGCCCCGAACGGGACGATCGGCCCGTCGACGTCCAGGAAGAGCAGCGGAACCACGCTCACGCCGTGGCCTTCGCCGCCGCCCGGCCCGCTGCCCGGCCGGAGAAGATGCAGCCGCCGAGGAAGGTGCCCTCCAGCGAGCGGTAGCCGTGTACGCCGCCCCCGCCGAACCCGGCCGCCTCGCCCGCCGCGTAGACGCCCTCGAGCACCGAGCCGTCGGCGCGCAGCACGCGCGAGTCGAGGTCGGTCTCCAGGCCGCCGAGCGACTTGCGGGTGAGGATGTTCAGCCGAACCGCGATCAGCGGCCCGGCCTTCGGGTCGAGCAGCCGGTGCGGGGAGGCGGTCCGGATCAGCTTGTCACCCAGGTAGCGGCGGGCACCGTGAATGGCCGTCACCTGGAGGTCCTTGCTGAACGGGTTGGCCATCTCGCGGTCCCGGGCCTCGATCTCGTGGCGCAGATCGGCCTCGTCGATCGGCGTGTCCGGGGTCTTGGCGTTCATCCCCCGGACCAGCTCCTCCAGCGAGTCCGCGACCACGAAGTCGACCCCGTGCTTCTTGAACGCCTCGACCGGCGCGGTGGCGCCAGGCAGCGCTCGGCGCAGCACGTCACGGACCGACTTGCCCGTCAGGTCGGGGTTCTGCTCGGACCCGGAGAGCGCGAACTCCTTCTCGATGATCTTCTGGGTGAGCACGAACCAGGTGTGGTCGTGACCGGTCGTCATGATGTGCTCCAGCGTGCCCAGGGTGTCGAACCCGGGGAACAGCGGCACCGGCAGCCGCTTGCCGTGCGCGTCCAGCCAGAGCGAGGACGGGCCCGGCAGGATCCGGATGCCGTGCCTGGCCCAGATCGGGTCCCAGTTCTCGATGCCCTCGGTGTAGTGCCACATCCGGTCGCCGTTGATCAGGTGACCGCCCGCCTCGCCCGTGATGCCGAGCATCAGGCCGTCCACGTGCACGGGGACCCCGGAGAGCAGCTTCTCGGGCGGTGTGCCGAGCCGGGCCGGCCAGGCCTTGCGGACCAGCTCGTGGTTGCCGCCGATGCCGCCGGAGGTGACGATCACCGCCTGCGCCCGCAGCTCGAAGGAGCCGGCCACCTCCCGCGAGCTGCCCTCGCCCCGGGCCACCGTGCTGGGCACCAGCACCTCGCCCGTGACGGTGTCGACCGCGCCCGCACTGGCCGACAGCCCGGTCACCCGATGCCGGAACCGCAGGTCGACCAGCCCACGCGCGGCGGCGGCCTGCACCCTCCGGGCGAACGGCTCGACCAGGCCGGGACCGGTCCCCCAGGTGATGTGGAACCGCGGCACCGAGTTGCCGGGCCCGCTGGCCAGCAGTCCGCCACGCTCGGCCCAGCCGACCACCGGGAAGAACCTGACGCCCTGTCCGTGCAGCCAGGAGCGCTTCTCGCCGGCCGCGAAGTCGACGTACGCCTCGGCCCAGCGGCGCGGCCAGGTGTCCTCCGGACGGTCGAAGCCCGCCGTGCCGAGCCAGTCCTGCCAGGCCAGCTCGTGCGAGTCGCGGATCCGCATCCTGCGCTGTTCGGGCGAGTCGACCAGGAACAGCCCGCCGAACGACCAGTGCGCCTGCCCGCCGAGCGAGGCGGCGGGCTCCTGGTCGAGCAGGATCACCTTCCGCCCGGCGTCGGTGAGTTCGGCGGTGGCGACCAGGCCCGCCAACCCGGCTCCGATCACGATGACGTCGGCGTCCAGTGTCACGGGTGATCCTCCAGAGTGAGCAGGCGTGTCCGGATTCTGCGGCCTCCGGCTCACCAGGTCAACCGGCCGGTAACCTCCCCCCGCCGCAGCGCGCTCGCAAAATACCGTCCGGGAGACCGGCCGGATTTCCGGAACGGGAATTCCTTCCGCTCCGCACCGTAGCGGAATACGTGGCCAAACGATCCGCCATGGAGCGTAATTCCAGGGTCAGTTGACGGATATTCGGTAATTCCGCGAGGCCTCTGGACAGCCTGATTAACCTGCCAGTAACTTACTTGCCAGTAGTAGCCGGCTGATCTGCCCCCACCCACCCGCCGATTCTCTCCACCCCCTCAGGAGGAACCGTGCTCAGCCCTGCCCGAAAGCGTCTCCCCGCCCTGCTCGGCGCCCTGTTGGCGACCACCGCGGTCGGTGCGCTGACCGCCCCCACCGCCCAGGCCGGGACCGGCGCGGGCCCGTACGTCGCGCTCGGCGACTCGTACGCGGCCGGCGCCCTGGTGCCGAACCAGTCCGGCGGGCTCTGCCTGCGCTCGGACCAGAACTACGGCCACCTGGTGGCCGCCGCACTGCAGAGCACCACGTACACCGACGTCACCTGCTCGGCCGCCAAGGTGAAGCACCTGACCGAGGCCCAGTACGGCCTCTACGAGCCCCAGTTGAACGCCCTCAAGGCGGACACCGCGCTGGTCACCCTCGGCATCGGCGGCAACGACCTCGGGGTCAGCGACCTCGGCGTCGCCGAGCTGATCGCCACCTGCGTCGGCGGGGCCGTGGTCAACCCCTTCGGCACCCCGTGCAAGGACGTCTACGCCGACGGGCACTGGGTCTGGCAGGACTGGCAGTTCCAGTGGGTCTACGGCGAGGACAAGCTGCGCACCCGGATCGCCGCCGCCGAGCCCCAGCTCGCGGACGGTCTGCGCAAGATCCGGGCCAAGTCCCCCAACGCCAAGGTCCTGCTGGTGGGTTACCCCTCCGTGATGCCCTCGAACGGCTCGACCTGCATCAACCGGCAGCCCGTCACTCCCGGCGACGTGGAGTACCTGCACGGCGTGCTGACCGACCTGAACGCCATGCTGGCCCGGACCGCCGCCGCGAACGGCGCGACCTACGTGGACACCGCGGGCCCGACCAAGGGGCACGACGCCTGCTCGGACAACCCCTGGATCGAGGGTCTGCTGCCGCAGTCCCCCGCCGCCCCGTTCCACCCGAACGCGGCCGGTGAGCGGGTGATGGCCGACACGGTGCTGCGCACCCTCGGCCACTGACGCCGCCACAGCCCACCGAAACGGTAGTGCCCCGGACCTCAACTGCGGTCCGGGGCCGTCGTACTCGACGTGCTTCAGCGCCGGGCTGACCAGGCTGTGGTCGAGCACCTGCGAGTTGCCCTGGAAGACGTACGAGTAACGCTCGTTCTCCGGCAGCGAGTTGACCAGGTCCCGCAGCACGCCGTCCTTGGTGAGGGTGGCGAGCGCCGGGGAGAACTGGTAGTCGTTGAAGTCGCCTACCGAGACCACCCGGGCGTTCGGGTCGGCCGCCAGCAGCTTGGCGACGAAGGCCTGCTCGACGGCCGCCTGCTTGGTCCGCTGCTCCTCGGAGCTGCGGGCCGGCTGCTGGAAGCGACTGTCCAGACCCTGGTCGCCACCCTTGCTGTTGAAGTGGTTGGCGATCACGAAGATCTTCTTGTTGTGGAACTTGAACTCGCCCACCAGCGGCTTGCGGCTGGAGCCCCACGCCTCGTTGCCGGGGTCGATCCGGCCCGGCGAGGCGGTCAGCGAGGCCCACTTGCCGGTGCCGGTGACGTCCACCGCGTCGGTGGCGGTGCCGCCCGGGGTGTCGGTGAAGGAGACCCGGTCCGGGTTGAACAGGAAGACGTTGCGGATGTTGCCGCCGGGCTCGCCGCCGTCCTTGTTGTTCTCCGGGGCGATCGAGCGCCAGTCGTAGGCCGGGCCGCCCGCTGCGGCGATCGCGGCGGTGAACTTGGCGATCGTCGAACTCGCGTCCACCGTACCGTCGTTGACCGCACCGTTGTTGTCCTGGATCTCCTCCAGGACGATGATGTCGGGCGAACGCAGGTTGGTCACCACGCCCTTGGCGAGCTCGGCGAACTTCTCGTCCGGGTCGCTCGGGTCCAGGTTCTCCACGTTGTAGGTGGCGATCGCGACCTCGCTGGGCAGCGCCCGGTCGGTCACCTCGCGCTGCAGGCCGTTGTCCTGCACCGCGCCCAGCGTGGTCGCGGCCAGCGTGTAGCCACCGAAGCGGTTGTAGTCCAGCGGGCCGTCGGTGATCCCGGTCAGCCGGTCGCCGACGTTGGCGGTCGGGAACGGGCGGTCGGCCAACGGAATGAGCGACTGGATCATCACCCGGCCGGAGTTGGGCTTGTCGTAGCCGAGGTAGATCGCTCCACCGCGGCTACTGGCGAGGTCCTGCTTGCGGGCCTGCACCCAGAGCTCGCTGTACTGGTCGGTGGCCTGCACGACCTGGGTGTTCTCGACCCGGACGTTCATGCCCTCCAGCGACTCGTACCGGTCCAGCGCGTAGTCGGCGGGAGCCAGCGTGAGGCCCTCGATGCTGGCGCCGGCCGCGTCCGGCGCGTACGCCGCCGGGATGCTGTCGCCGTCCAGCACGAACGGCGCGGGCACCGCGTTGCCGGCCGAGAGCACCGTGACGGCGGGCGCGGTGAGCTGGGTGATGGACTGGCCGCCCGCGCTGTACGCCGGGTAGTACTCGGCGACCTTGCCGGTCACCAGCACCGAGTCGCCGACCGCCACGGTCGGGGTGCTGCCGGTGTAGACGAACAGGCCCTCGCTGGTGGCCGGGTCGGCGTCCGGGTTCGGGTCCTGGATCCAGAAGCCCTTGGAGCCGTAGGTGCGCACACCGGTGACGAGGCCGGGAACGCCCGCGATGGTCTTGCCGGTCTTCGGCGACAGCCGGGTGTTGCCCTGGATGTCGTGGATCCGGATGCTGCCCGGCTCGACCGGACCGGTCGGGGTGTCGCCGCCCTCGGGCGCCTCACCGGCGGAGTTGACCGGGCTCGGCACCCCGGCCTTGAGGTCGGCGGCGTTGTCGTCGGTGTCCGGCAGGCCCGAAGTACGGGCCACCGAGGCGGTGTTGCTCGCTCCGGTGACCGGGCCCGAACCCTCCCGGACCACGGCGGTGCCGAAGCCGACCAGGTCCTTGATCCGCGGGTCGGCGGCACAGTCGGCGGCGGTCTTGCAGGTCAGCGGGTCGGTGCCCTGGACCAGCGCGATCGTGCCGCTGGTGCCGGAGAGCGCCAGGGTGCCGGTGGCGTCCGGGGTGGGCAGCGCCACGGTGCCGCCGGTGCCCGCCGCCGCCGCGATCAGGTAACGGCCGCCGGGGGCGACCGAACCGGTCAGCGTGGTGACGCCCCACTTCGAACCGGCGCTCGGGGTGCCCGGCAGGTACTGCACGCTGTACCCGGCCAGACCGAAGGCGGCGCCGCCCTTGTTGGCCAGCTCGATGAAGTCGTTCTTCAGCGTGGCACCGGAGTTGCCACCGCCGCCGTACACCTCGGAGATCACCACGTCGGCCGAGGGCGCGGCGAGGGCACTCGGGAGCGGGGCGAGCACGAGCGAACCCGCCACGGCGACGGGCAGGACGGCCGCACGCAGCAGGCTGCGGCGGGAACGGCGGGGAGCGGTGGACTTGGTCACCGGGCAGAACTCCTCGGTCCAAGCTCGCGACGCGCGTGGGGTCGCCGGGAGCTGAGGGTGGGTCAGGCAGCGCACGACGGCGCACTACCCGCGTAGATCATCTGCCGGGCCGACCCGGCGGGCCCCAAGATACGCGCGTAGAAAATGACCCGACAAGGGGTTGCCCGTTAACAGTTGGAAACCACCGGAAGACGGCCGACCACCTGGTACGGCGACGGCCCGGGCCGGGAGACTGCGACTGGCAGCGCTCCCGGCCGACCATGTCCAACTCGATCGCGCCGATCCAGGCCACCGGGCCCGAGGTGATGTCGAGCTTCTCGCCGAGCAGGCCGACCAGCTCGACGGTGCCGATCACCAGCGCGACCAGCACCGAGAGGCCGGTGACGGTGAGGTTGTAGTAGATCTTGCGGACCGGCTTGGAGAACGCCCACTCGTACGCGAAGTTCATGAACGAGCCGTCGATCGTGTCCAGCAGGCTCATGCCCGCCGCGAACAGCACCGGCAGCACCAGCAGCGCGTACCAGGGCAGTTGGAAGGCGGCCGCGCCGCCGGCCAGCACCAGCAGCGAGACCTCGGTGGCGGTGTCGAAGCCGAGGCCGAAGAGCAGGCCGACGGGGTACATGTGCCAGGGCTTGGTGACGGCCCGGGTGACCCGGCCGAGGATCCGGTTCAGGAAGCCGCGCTTGTCGAGCTGGCGCTCCAGCTCGGCCTCGTCGAACTCGCCCTGACGCATCTTCCGGAACACCTTGAGGATGCCGTTGAAGGCGCCCAGGTTGATCAGGCCGATCAGCACCAGGAACACGCCCGAGACGCTGACCCCGATCAGACCGGTCAGGTCGTGCAGGGTGGAGTCGTCCGACTCCACCTGCCCGGCCAGCGACTGGATGCCGAAGGCGAGCAGCGCGCAGAGGCCGAAGACCACCGAGGAGTGGCCGAGCGAGAACCAGAAGCCGACCGAGAGCGGCCGCTGCCCCTGCCCCATCAGCTTGCGGGTGGTGTTGTCGATCGCCGCGATGTGGTCCGCGTCGAACGCGTGCCGCATCCCGAGCGTGTAGGCGGTCAGCCCCATCCCGACGCCGAAGACCTGGCCGCCGACGTCGTACTGCTCAGGGGCGACCAGCCCGATCAGGGTGAACCACCCGATCACGTGCAGCGCCAGGATGAAACCCCCCATCCCGGCGAGTCGCAGCCACTCCGGACGGGTGAGCCGGTCGCGCAGTCGGCCGGTCGCAGCCATGCGGCAGTCCTCCATGAAGTCGTACGAGATGCCCAGGTCGCCGAGCTGGGCCATCTTTCCCCGTAGTCGGTCGCAGTTGCAAGCCATGCGCAACTGCGCCACCCCGGCGCATGGGAGCACTCGGGCCGCCCTGACGGCGCCACAGCTCATATTCCGTCAGGAAATAGGCGTAAAAGTCATCTATTGTCTGATTCGGTGATCACCAGGACCGACCGAAGGCAGCTCCCTTGCTGAACAGCACAGACCTCGAGAGCCAGGACTCCGCCCGGCTGGACCACTCCTTCTTCGGTCACCCCCGCGGCCTGCTGACCCTCTCCGGCCTGGAGGTCTGGGAGCGGTTCTCGTTCCTCGGCATGCAGGCCATCCTGGTGCTCTACTTCGCCGACTCGGTCGCCAACGGCGGCCTCGGCATGATGCAGGGGACCGCCGCCTCGGTGGTCTCCGCCTACGGCACCCTGGTCTACCTGACCTCGGTGGTCGGCGGCTGGGTGGCCGACCGGATGCTCGGCTCCTACCGGGCCGTCCTCTACGGCGGCGTGCTGATCGCCTGCGGGCACTACGCGATGTCGGTGCCCACCGCGAGCATGACCTGGGTCGGCCTCGGCCTGATCGTGATCGGCACCGGCTTCCTGAAGCCGAACGCCGCCACCCTGGTCGGCGGGCTCTACTCCACCGACGACGACCGCCGGGACGCGGGCTTCGCCCTCTACTACATGGCGATCAACATCGGCGCCTTCGCCGGCCCGCTGGTCAGCGGCTGGCTCGGCCAGAACAAGGGCTGGCACTGGGGCTTCTCGGCCGCCGCGATCGGGATGACCTTCGGGGTGATCCAGTACGTGCACGGCCGCTCCACCCTGCACCGCGACCGCGGCCCGGTGCACCCGCTCACCGACGCCGAACGCAGCCGCTGGGCCGGCCGGGCGGTGGCGGTGGTGCTCCTGGTGGCCGCCGTCGGGGTGCTGCTGCAACTCGTCGGCTGGCTCACCATGGACCGCGCTGTCGACCTGATCACGCTGGTCTCGGTGCTGGCCCCGATCGCCTACTTCGCGGTGATGTTCCGCAGCCCCGAGGTGACCCGCGAGGAGCGCGGCCGGCTGCGGCCGTACGTGATCCTCTTCCTCGCCTCGGTGGTCTTCAACCTGGTGCTGTTCTCCTCCTACACCACGCTCGCCCTGCTCGCGGTGGACCACGTGGACAACAGCATCTTCGGCTGGCACTTCCCGTCCAGCTGGTGGACCTCCATCCTGGGCGCGATCGAGGTGCTGCTCGCCCCGGTGATCGCCGCACTCTGGGTCCGGCTGGACCACCGCCAGCCGCACGCCTCCCGGAAGATCGCCTACTCGCTGTTCGCGGCCGGCATCTCCTTCCTGATCCTGGTCCCGGCCACGGCGGGCAAGAGCGGCGACTACCAGATCGCCGGGCTCTGGCTGCTCGGCTGCTACCTCTTCATGGGCGGCGGCGACATCCTGCTGGAGACCACCGGCATGTCCGCCACCAGCAAGCTGGCGCCCCGTCACTTCGCCAGCCAGACCATGGCGGTCTGGTTCCTCTCGCTCGCCCTCTCCCAGGGCATCGCCGCCCAGCTGACCAAGCTCTACGGCGAGATCGCCGACTCGGTGTACTACGGCACGCTCGGCCTGTTCGCCGTGGCCGCCGGGATCGCGCTGTACCTCGCGCTCCCCTGGATGCGCCGGACCATGCACCCCGTCCACTAGGGCCACACCCAGGAGGTCCCCTCGATGCAGCACCCCGACAGCTACCCGTACGGGACCACCCGCGAAGACCTGCGCATCCCACTGGCCGACGGCACCGAGCTGTACGCCCGGATCTGGCGCCCCGTCACCGACCAGCCGGTGCCCGCCCTGCTGGAGTACCTGCCGTACCGGCTGACCGACTGGACGGCGCCGCGCGACGCCCAGCGCCACCCCTGGTACGCGGGCCACGGCTACGCCTCGGTCCGGGTCGACGTCCGGGGCCACGGCAACTCCGGTGGGCTGCCGGGCGACGAGTACTCCGCCCAGGAGCTGGCCGACGGGGTCGCGGTGGTGGAGTGGCTGGCCGCGCAGCCCTGGTGCAGCGGGCGGGTCGGCATGTTCGGGATCTCCTGGGGCGGCTTCAACAGCCTGCAGATCGCGGCGCTGGCGCCTCCCGCCCTGCAGGCCGTGGTGACGGTCTGCTCGACCGACGACCGGTACGACAACGACGTGCACTACATGGGCGGTTCACTGCTCGCGGTCGACATGCACGCCTGGTCGGCCACCATGCTCGCCTTCGTCGGACGGCCGCCGGACCCGAAGTACGTCGGCGAGGACTGGCGGCGGATCTGGCGCTCCCGCCTCGAAGCCGTCGACCCGTTCATCCACCCGTGGCTCTCGCACCAGACCCGGGACGACTACTGGCGGCACGGCAGCGTCTGCGAGGACTACGGCGCGATCAAGGCCGCCGTGCTCGCCGTCGGCGGCTGGGCCGACCCCTACCGCGACACCGTGCTGCGGCTGGTCGAACACCTGGACGCGCCGGTCCGGGGCATCATCGGCCCCTGGTCGCACCAGTACCCCGACCGGGGCCTGCCGCCGGGCCCGGCGATCGGCTTCCTGCAGGAGACGCTGCGCTGGTGGGACCACTGGCTCAAGGACATCGACACGGGGGTGCTGGCGGAACCCGCGCTGCGTACCTGGATGAACGAGTCGGTGCCGCCCGCCACTGTCTACGCCAACCGGCCCGGACGGTGGGTCGGCGAGGACTCCTGGCCCTCGCCGGACGTCCGCGAGATCCACTACGGCCTGGACGACGCGCTGCGCACGGCCGGCACCTCTTCCCTGGACCGTTTCGTACGGGTCCGCTCCCCCCAGCACACCGGTGTGGACGCCGGGCGGTTCTTCCCGTTCGGCAACGCCTCCGACCTGCCGCCGGACCAGCGCGAGGAGGACGGCCGCTCGGTCTGCTTCGACACCACGCCGTTGCCCGAGCCCATGGAGATCCTCGGCAACGCCTCGGTCCGCCTCCGGGTGCGCTGCGACACCCGGCGCGGCCAGGTGATCGCCCGGCTCTGCGACGTCGCGCCGGACGGCTCCTCCACCCTGGTCACCCGGGGCGTGCTCAACCTGACCGCCCGTCAGGGCCGCGACCGGGTGGTCGAGTGGACCCCGGGTGCGGTCGAGGAGGTCGAGTTCTCCCTGGTCTCCATCGCCCACGCGTTCCCGGCCGGCCACCGGATCCGGCTCGCCCTCTCCTCCGCCTACTGGCCCTGGATCTGGCCCCAGCCGGATGCCGCCGGCTTCGAGATCGACCCCGGCCACAGCGTGCTGGCCCTGCCGGTACGTCACCTGGCCGCCGACGCGGGCTCCGCACCGATCACCTTCGAGCCCCCCGAGCAGTCAGTCGGCCTGGACCTCCGGTACACCGAACCACTCACCGCCCGCCCCGAACGCCAGATCCTGCGCGACGTAGCCACCGGCGAGTGGCGCCTCGAGGTCGACCCCAACTACGGCGGCTCCCGCCGCTACCCCGACGGCCTCATCTTCGACGAACAGGCCGTCGAGGCCTACCGCATCCTCACCGACGACCCACTCTCCGCCACCACCCGCTCCGACTGGACCGTCCGCCTCCAACGCCCGGACCTCGGCTGGGACGTCACCGTCCACACCCGCTCCGAAATCACCTGCGACGCCACCCACTTCACCACCCGCAGCCGCCTCACGGCGCTCGAGGCCGGCGACGTCATCTTCGAGCGCGACTGGGAGCGGCGCATCCCGCGCACGGCGTCCTGACCCCGGTCTGGCAGGCTTCCGGGTCATGACCGCACTGGACGTCCTGACCGAGTTCGGCCGCACCGGCCTGATCGGGCCGGTCGGCTGCCGGGTACCGCTGCCCGAGCTGGCCGCCGCCCTCGGGCCACCGTGGGTGGGCGATCCGGTCGACAAGCGTCGGCGCTGGCCGCACTGGTTCGGCTACGGCGACCTGCAACTGGTGGTCTGCCAGTGCCGGTTGGTGACCATGGTGATCGTGCCGGCCTGGCACGGCGAGGTGGAGTACCCGGTGGCGGGCACCTTCGAGTCCGAGCTGCCGCTCAGCACGGTGCTCGCCCGTCTGGATGCTCTGGACGTGCCTTGGACCAGGGACGACCGCATCGACGGCCAATGCACCGTGCTGACCGAACCGGGCGGCGTGACCGTCAGCTTCTGCTTCACCACCCGAGACGACTACGACGGCCCACTCCTCGCGGACCCGGTCCTCAACAAGGTGGTCAGCCACGACCCCCACGACTGCCCACCCATCCCGGCCGGCACTCCGGACGACGGCTACGGGGTCTGACGCATCTAGCGCTGGTCGGGGCGCGTACCCGGGCTGGGAAAACCTCGGCCTGCCCACCAATGGTGACGGTGGGCAGGCCGAGGGAGTGCTGTCAGTGGGAAGGGCTGCGGTGTTGGTGGCTCAGATCTTCCAGACCTGGTCGGTGTAGGTCGAGTTGCAGTCGTACCGAAGGGCAGCCGCTCCGTTGTCGGGGGGTGTCGCACACGAGACGGGAACGCCGGTCGGAGATACCTGTCCGGATCACCTGACAGACCTCTACAACAACGTGAAGGGACGGCCGATCGGCCGGGACACCCAGAAACGTCAGCAGAACTGAACGGTGCAGGCGGACGCTCTCAAGTACATCGTGGCCCAGGCGAACCAGTACGTTCGCGAGGACATCTACGCCAGGCAGAGCGACTTCCACGACTAGACGAATAGCGAACACTGAAAGGAGCTCCGTGAAACTGCCCCGGCACTGCGTGGCACTGTCGACTGCTGTCAGCGCCGTTGCCGCGCTTGCCTTCCTGCTGTTCGGGAGGGGATCGACTCCGGCTCTGAACCCGGTCGGGAACTGGTCGGTAGCGGGCGAGACACTCAAGATCCTGCAGGACGGGCGGATCGGCGCGGCCACTGTCGCCGAGTCGTTCTGCGTCGGCAGCCAGACGGAGTTCGGAACCCCCAGGCCCTATACCGGCACCTGGAAGCTCGCGCATCGCAACGACTCCGAACCTGGGATGTACGTGACGCTCGACGGTTATTTCGGGCCGGGCAAGCCCTGCACGACCTACCTCGAGTTCGTCAAGAAGGACGGTGAGCTCATGCTCTCCCCAACGGCTGACCGGCCGGTACGAACACCGTTCCGGAGGGTATCGGGCTGAGGTCCGGTGCTCACCAGCTCTCCGCCCGTACCCGTGGTCCGCCGGCCTCGGGTACGGGCGGGAGTCTTTCGCCGCGCAGCTGCTGGGCGAGGAGGGCGCTATCCGAGGATGAGATGATCTGGCCCGCCAACGGCGGTGAGATCTTGCAGCTCTGCCAGGCGGTTGAAGTGCCTGCATCCTGGCCGTTGGGCATGGCGCCCGAGGCCTGCAGGCTCGCCTTGGAGGCGGCGGTGCTTGCTGTGGCCCTGATAGCGAGCTGGGCGACGGAGCGACCTCCGGGCGAGGTACTACCGCGTGCGGTGGTTGCGGATGAGTTCCGCGTAGCGGTGGCCGCTGGTCTTGATGGTGCGTTGCTGGGTCTCGTAGTCGACGTGGACCAGGCCGAAGCGCTTGTCGTAGCCGTACGCCCACTCGAAGTTGTCCAGCAGGGACCAGGCGAAGTAGCCCGCCAGCGGGGCGCCTTGGGCGACCGCGCGGGCGCAGGCGGCGAGGTGCTGCTCGAAGTAGGCGGTGCGCTCCGGGTCGTGGACGGTGCCGTCGGCGGCCACGGTGTCCTGGTAGGCGGAGCCGTTCTCGGTGACGTAGATCTTCCGGGCGCCGTAGTCCTCGGCGAGGCGGAGGATCAGCTGCTCCAGGCCGGGGCCGTGCACCTCCCAGTCCATCGCGGTGTGTTCGGCGTTCGGGCCGCGGACCTGGCGGAAGCCGGGGGCCGGGGCGGTCGGGTCGTCGGCGACGAACTGGCGGAAGTAGTAGTTGAGTCCGATCCAGTCCAGCGGGGCGCCGATCCGGTCGAGGTCGCCGTCCTGGATCGGGAGGTCGACGCCGTAGAGCTTGACCATGTCCTCGGGGTAGCCCCGGCCGAACACCGGGTCCAGCCACCAGCGGTTGATGTGACCGTCGGCCCGGACGGCGGCCGCCAGGTCCGCCTCGCTGGAGGAGGCGGCCTCGATCGGGCTGAGGTTGTTGACGATGCCGATCTGCGCGCCGGGGACGGTGGAACGGAGCACCTGGGTGGCCAGGCCGTGGCCCAGGTGCAGGTGGTACGAGGCCCGGACGGCGGTGGTCAGGTCGGTGATGCCGGGGGCCATCGTGCCGTCCAGGTGGCCGATCCAGGCCGAGCAGAGCGGCTCGTTGAGGGTGGCCCAGTGGGTGATCCGGTCACCCAGCCGTGCGGCCACCACCTCGGTGTACTCGGCGAACCGCAGGGCGGTGTCGCGGACGGCCCAGCCGCCCCGGTCCTGCTGGGCCTGTGGGAGGTCCCAGTGGTAGAGAGTGGGGAAGGGCGTCATCCCGGCGGCGAGCACGGCGTCGGTGAGGCGGTCGTAGAAGTCCAGTCCGGCCGGGTTGACCACGCCGTCGGCGAGCGGCACCACCCGGGGCCAGGCGATCGAGAACCGGTAGGCATCCAGGCCGAGTTGGCCGGCCAGGCCGAGGTCCTCGGGCCACCGGTGGTAGTGGTCGCACGCCACGTCACCGGTGTCGCCGTTGTCGACCTTGCCGGGGATGTGGGAGAAGGTGTCCCAGATCGAGGGCGCCCGGCCGTCCTCGTTCACCGCGCCCTCGATCTGGTAGGCGGCGGTGGCCGCGCCCCAGAGGAAGTCGTCGGGGAGAGCACTGAGATCCATCATCTGCCTTTCGGAGAGGGTCACTTGACGGCCCCGGCGGTGAGCCCGGCGACCAGGTAGCGCTGAAGAAGGAGGAAGCCGGCTACCACAGGCACGCTGACCACCAGGGACGCGGCCATCACCTGGTTCCAGTACACGTCGTTCTGGGTGGCGTAGCCCTGCAGCCCGACCGAGAGGGTGCGGGTGGTGTCGTTGGTCATCACCGAGGCGAACAGCACCTCGCCCCAGGCGGTCATGAAGGCATACACGCTGACCGCGACGATCCCGGGGGTGGCGGCCGGCACCACGATCCGCACCAGGGTGCGCAGCGGGCCGCAGCCGTCCACCGCCGCCGCCTCGTCCAAGTCTCTTGGGATGGAGTCGAAGTAGCCGACCAGCATCCAGATCGAGAACGGCAGCGAGAAGGTCAGATAGGTCAGGATCAGCCCGCCCCGGCTGCCGTACAGCGCGACACCGGTGGCGTTCCCGATGTTCACGAAGATCAGGAAGAGCGGCAGCAGGAACAGGATGCCGGGGAACATCTGGGTGGAGAGCACCGTGACGGTGAACAACTTCCGTCCCCGGAACCGGTACCGGCTCACGCCGTACGCCGAGAAGATCGCGATCAGCACCGACAGCACGGTCGCACTCACCGACACGATCAGCGAGTTGACGAAGTAGTCGGCCAGCGGGACGGTGCTCCAGATGTCCAGGTACGGACGGAACGTCAGCTCGCTGGGGATCCAACGGAACTGCCCCTGCACGTCCTGCAGTGGCTTGAGCGAGGAACTGACCATCACCAGCACGGGGGTGAGGGTGAAGGCGGTCAGCAGGGTGAGGAAGATCCGGCGGGTCCAGAGGAACGAGGCGGGGGGCCTGGTCACTCCGGCGGTCGGGGGGCGGAAGAAGGAGCGGCGTTGGGGTGCGTGGCTCGGCGGTGCCGAGGAAGGAGTAGCAGCGGAGCTGCGGCGACTGACGAGAAGCCGGCGAGGTGCGTGCCCCGGCGTCGCGACGCCGCCCCCCGACCGTCGGAGTGACCTAGGCATCGGCGTCCCTCCGGCGTGAGGTGAAGAAGAGGTAGATGGCGGTCACCAGAAGTAGGAAGAGCAGCAGCAGTACGGACATCGCCGAGCCCGCCCCGAAGTTCCAGGTGACGAAGGAGGATTGGTAGATGTGGATGGAGATCAGGTCGGCCTGCTCCGGCGCGGACTTCCCGAACAGCACGTAGGGCGTGTTGAAGTCGTTGAAGGTCCACAGGAAGAGCACCAGCACCAGCACCTGGTTGACCGGCCGGAGCGAGGGCAGGGTGATCTTCCGCAGCTGCTGCCAGACGCCGGCGCCGTCCATCGCCGCCGCCTCGTACAGCTCGCGCGGGATGTTCTGCAGGCCGGCCATCAGGGTGAGGAAGGCGAACGGCCAGGTCTTCCAGACCGCCACCACTACCAGCGCGGTGAAGCTGTTGTCGCCGATCAGCCAGAACGGCTTCTCGTCGAACAGGTGCAGCTGGTCCACCAGGACGTGGTTGACCAGCCCGGTGTCGCGCTGGAACATGAACGACCAGGTGATCACTGCCGCGTACACCGGCAGGGCGTACGGGATCAGGAAGAGCGTCCGGAGCAGCCCGCGGCCCCGGAACGACTCCTGCAGGAAGACCGCCGCCGCCGTCCCCAGCAGCCAGGAGAACCCGACTGCCAGGGCGGTGAACAGGCAGGTGACCCAGAACGAGTTCAGCAGCGACTGGCCGATCGGGGCGGAGAAGTCCACCGACACGCGGTAGTTGTCGAGGCCGGACCACGGAGCGGTCGACCAGTCCCGGATGTAGAACTGGGTGAGCTGCTTGAAGCTCATCACCATGCCGACCACCATCGGGACCAGGTGGATCAGCAACTCCAGGGCGAGCGCCGGGAGCAGGAGCAGGTAAGGCAGGCCAAGTCGCCGTCTGGTCATGTCAGCTGGCCGGCATCTGCTGCTGGGCCTTGGTCAGCTCCGCCTTCACCGAGTCCTCGGTGACCGGCTTGCCGGCGGCGGCTGCGGCCAGCAGGTTCTTCACCGCCGTGCCGACCAGGGTCTCGAACTGGCTCTCGTTGGCGACCTGCGGCAGCGGGGCCGCGCTGGTGGCGAGCACGTTCGACAGCATCTTCAGCTCGGGGGTGGCGAAGGCGGAGTCGGCCTGGGCGTCCTTCACCGGCGGGATCGAGCCGTAGGTCTTGTTGAGCTGGATCTGCTCCTCGTTGCTGGTCATGAACTTCACGAACTGCAGCGCACCGTCGGTGTTCTTGCTGTTCTTGAAGACCGCCAGGTTGATGCCCGCGACCATCGAGCTGGTCGCCTTGCTACCGCTGGCACCGGCGGGCAGCGGGATCGGCGCGACCGCGTAGTCATCCGGGTTCATCCCGTGCGACTTGAGCGAGGCCCCGGCGGCCTGCCACATCAGCATCGCGGCCTTGCCGCTCGCGAAGTCGGTGACCGACTGGTTGGCGGCGTACTCGGCGTTGCCGGGGGCTGCGATCTTGTCCTTGGCGATGAAGTCGACGTACTGCTTGACCGTCGCGACCGCCTCGGGGGTGTCGAAGGCCGGCTTGCCCGCGGCGTCGAACCAGTCCGCGCCGTGCTGCTTGCCGAGGGCGAAGGCGTGGTGGACGTTCTCCGAGACGTTGCCGCCCTCGATCGCCAGGCCGTACTTGCCGTCCTTGGTCAGCTTCTGGCCGTCCGCCACCAGCTCCTCCCAGGTGGCCGGGGGCTTGCTGATGCCGGCCGCGTCGAACAGCTTCTTGTTGTAGTAGAGGCCGTACGCCATCGAGTACAGCGGCACCGCCGCGGGGGCCTTGCCCGCCGCGCCGGCCGAGGCGATGGTCGCCGGGAGGAACCGGTCCTTGCCGCCGATCTTGCCGAAGGTGGCGTCGTCGAACGGCAGCAGCGCGCCGGTGGCCTGGAGCGAGGCGGACCAGGTGTTGCCGATGTTCAGCACGTCGGGGCCCTGGCCGGAGGCGGTGGCGGCGAGGATCCGGTTCAGCAGGTCGGACCAGGGGACCACCTCCAGCTTCACCTTGATGCCGGTCTGCGCCTCGAACTTTCTCAGCTCGGGTTCGAGGACCTGCTTGTCGTTCTCCAGGCTGGTGCCCTGGTTGCTCGCCCAGTAGGTGAGAGTCTTGGGGCTGCTGTTGTCGCCGCCTCCGGAGGTGGAACCGCCGCCGCAGGCGGTGGCGGTCAGGGTGAGGACGGAAACCAGGGCGGTGGCCGCAGCAAGACGGTTGATGCGCATGACCGTGTCCCTCTCGGACGAGTGGGTGGGGATGGTGGGGTGAAGTCGCCAGCTCTGATGCTTACTTCGGACCGTGATTTAACGTGTGAGAAAAGCTGGCGTCAAGAGTCCGTGCAGCGATAGATTCGGATCAGGAGGGAGACCAGATGGCAGAGCGAGGCAAGCAGACCGTCCGTGACCTGCGACGGGGCAGTCGATCCACCCTGTTGCACCGGCTGTACTTCGAAGGTCCGCTGAGCAGACAGGAGTTGGGCCAGATCAGCGGACTGAGCGGCGGATCGGTCAGCAACGTGGTGGGCGAACTGATTTCGGACGGCCTGGTCGAGGAGTGCGGATCGGTCGAGTCGGACGGCGGCCGACCGCGCATCCTGCTCCAGGTCACCCCGGACCGGGCCCACCTGATCGGGGTGGACGTCGGCGAGACCCAGGTCCGGGTCGCACTGTTCGACCTGGCCCTGACCGAGCTCGCCGCGAGCGACCACCCGCTCTCCGACCACGGCCACGACGTGGACCACGTGGTCGAGTTGATGCTCACCGGCATCGGCGAGGTGCTGAAGCGGACCGGCGTCCGGGAGTCCCAGGTGCTGGGCGTCGGCGTCGGGGTGCCCGGCATCGTCGAGCAGGGCGAACCGGGCCAGGACGGACTGGGCATCGTGGTGCACAGCCAGACCGTGGACTGGGACGCCGTCCCGCTCGGCCGCCTGCTGCGGGCCGGCACCGACCTGCCGCTCTACGTCGACAACGGCGCCAAGACGCTCGGCCAGGCCGAGATGTGGTTCGGCGCCGGGCAGGGCGCCAGGCACGCGGTGGTCGCGCTGTTCGGCTCGGGTGTCGGTGCCTGCGTGATCGCCGACGGCGCCCGGTTCCGGGGCGCCACCAGCAGCGCGGGCGAGTGGGGTCACACCAAGGTGCACGTCGGCGGACGGCTCTGCCGCTGCGGCTCCCGGGGCTGCCTGGAGGCGTACGTCGGCGCCGAGGCGCTGGTCGAGCGCTGGGGCGAGGCGCCGCCCGGCAGCTCGGAGAAGGAGGGCCTGGCGGCCCTGCTGGCCGCCGCCGAACGCGACGAACCGTCAGCCGTCGCGCTGCTCGCCGAGTCCGCCGAGTACTTCGGCGCGGCGATCGCCGACCTGATCAACCTGTTCAACCCCGAACGGATCATCATCGGCGGCTGGGCCGGACTGCTGCTCGGCCCCCGCCTGCTTCCCGCCGTCCGGGACGCGGCCACCTCGTACGCCCTGCGCTTCCCCCGGGCCCAGACCTCCATCGAGCTCGGCCGGCTCGGCCCCGACGCCGTCACCGTCGGCGCCGCCACCCTCCCGCTCTCGCGCTTCCTCGACTCGGGCGGAGACCTGTCCGCTCGACCGTAGAGCTCACGCACTGCGCCCAGGTGGCACATGCCAGGGGCTCGGGGAACTGCGACGCCGACCTCGGAAGACGTTGCAGGTCGAGGGTGGTCAGGCACCTTCGCAGTGACCCACGCGCCAGATCTCCTCGCAGTTCCCCGAGCCCCTGGACAGTGCAACTCGATCGTGTGCCGAATGCTCACCGGCTCCTTGACAGTGGGAAGTTGAGCCCTACACACTCCCCTCGGGGAGCGCTCTCCGAGATACTCCGACGGCGCGTCTGTCCGCCGCTGCGCCTCCCCCACCCCCACCCCACCCAGCGCAGGAGAAGCCCGTGAGGCTCACTTCGGCACGCGGTATTGCCGCGACCACCACCACGCTTGCCCTGCTCTCCGGAGCAGTGCTCGCCCTACCCGGCGCCACCGCAAGCGCCGCCGACTCGCTGATCTCGCAGGGGAAGACGGTCACCGCCTCCTCGACCGAGAACGGCGGCACCGGCGCGGCCCTGGCCGTCGACGGCAACAACGGCACCCGCTGGTCCTCGGCCGCGACCGACCAGCAGTGGCTCCAGGTCGACCTGGGCGCCACCGCCACCATCAGCAAGGTCGTCCTCAACTGGGAGGCCGCGTACGGGAAGTCGTACCAGCTCCAGACCTCGGCCGACGGCACCAGCTGGACCACCGTGTACACCGCCACCAACGGCACCGGCGGCCTGGAGACGATCAACGTCACCGGTTCCGGACGGTACGTCAGGATGAACGGCATCACCCGGGGCACCGGCTACGGCTACTCGCTCTGGGAGTTCCAGGTCTTCGGAACCACCGGCGCCACACCCCCGACCTGTGGCACCACCAACGCCGCCCAGGGCAGGCCGACCACCGCCTCCTCGACCGAGAACGGCGGCACCGGCGCAGCCCTGGCCACCGACGGCAACAACGGCACCCGCTGGGCCTCCGCCGCGAGCGACCCGCAGTGGCTCCAGGTCGACCTGGGCTCGGTCCAGCAGATCTGCCACGTGGTGCTCAACTGGGAGGCCGCGTACGGGAAGTCGTACCAGCTCCAGACCTCGAACGACGGCACCAGCTGGACCACCGTGCGGACCACCACCAACGGCACGGGCGGCACCGAGAGCCTGGACGTCAGCGGCTCCGGACGGTACGTCAGGATGAACGGCCAGACCCGGGGCACCGGTTACGGCTACTCGCTCTGGGAGTTCCAGGTCAACACGGGCGGCGGCAGTGTGCCGCCGATCCCCGGTGGCGGCGACCTCGGCCCGAACGTGATCGTCTTCGACCCCTCGACGCCGAACATCCAGGCGAAGCTGGACGAGGTCTTCGCCCAGCAGGAGTCGGCCCAGTTCGGCACCGGCCGTTACCAGTTCCTGTTCAAGCCGGGTACGTACAACAACCTGAACGCGCAGATCGGCTTCTACACCTCGATCTCCGGCCTCGGCCTCTCCCCCGACGACACCAACATCAACGGTGACGTCACGGTCGACGCGGGCTGGTTCAACGGAAACGCCACCCAGAACTTCTGGCGCTCGACCGAGAACCTCGCGCTCAACCCCGTCAACGGCACCGACCGCTGGGCGGTCTCGCAGGCCGCACCGTTCCGCCGGATGCACGTCAAGGGCGGTCTCAACCTGGCCCCCAGCGGCTACGGTTGGGCCTCCGGCGGCTACATCGCCGACAGCAAGGTCGACGGCCAGATCGGCAACTACTCGCAGCAGCAGTGGTACACCCGGGACAGCTCGATCCAGGGCTTCAGCAACGGCGTCTGGAACCAGGTCTTCTCCGGTGTCCAGGGCGCTCCGGCCGGCGGGGCCTTCCCGAACCCGCCGTACACCACGCTGGACACCACCCCGGTCTCCCGGGAGAAGCCCTTCCTCTACCTGGACGGCAACGACTACAAGGTCTTCACCCCGGCCAAGCGCACCAACGCGAGCGGCGTCTCCTGGGCGGGCACCCCGCAGGGCAGCTCGATCCCGCTGAACCAGTTCTACGTGGTGAAGCCCGGCGCGACCGCCGCGACCGTCAACGCGGCGCTGGCCCAGGGCCTCAACCTGCTGTTCACGCCCGGCGTCTACCACGTCGACCAGACCATCAACGTGACCCGCGCGGACACCGTGGTGCTCGGCCTCGGCCTGGCCACGATCATCCCGGACAACGGGGTGACGGCGATGAGGGTCGCCGACGTGGACGGGGTCAAGCTGGCCGGCTTCCTGATCGACGCGGGCCCGGTCAACTCGGCCACCCTGCTGGAGGTCGGCCCGGCCAACTCCGCCGCCGACCACGGCGCCAACCCGACCACCGTCCAGGACGTCTTCGTCCGGGTCGGCGGCGCGGGCGCCGGCAAGGCGACCACCGCCGTCGTGGTGAACAGCGACGACGCGATCATCGACCACACCTGGCTGTGGCGCGCCGACCACGGCGAGGGCTGGGGCTGGGACACCAACCGCTCGGACTACGGCCTGGTCGTGAACGGCGACGACGTGCTGGCCACCGGCCTGTTCGTCGAGCACTTCAACAAGTACGACGTGCAGTGGTACGGCAACAACGGCAAGACCGTCTTCTTCCAGAACGAGAAGGCCTACGACGCGCCCAACCAGGCCGCCGTGCAGAACGGTTCGGTCCAGGGGTACGCGGCCTACAAGGTCGGTGACAACGTCACCACCCACGAGGGCTGGGGCTTGGGCAGCTACTGCTACTACAACGTGGACCCGACCATCCGTCAGGACCACGGCTTCGAGGCACCGGTCAAGCCGGGCGTGAAGTTCCACGACCTGCTGGTGGTCTCGCTGGGCGGCAACGGCCAGTACAACCACGTGATCAACGACATCGGTGCGCCCACCTCGGGTACGGGCACCACCCCCTCGGTGGTCGTCTCCTTCCCGTAAGGGCCGCGTCGGTGGCCCCGGCGGGGGAGTTGGACACTGGCACCGGGGCTGAAAGCGAGCGGGCGGTGGCCCTCGAAGGCCACCTCGTACACCCCCGCCTTGCTCCAGCTGGAGAGCGTGAAGGTCTTGTTGGCCGGGTCGAAGCCCAGCGGCACGCAGTCCCGCAGCCGCTCCCGGCCGACCGAGGCCAGGAAGTCCCGGTTGGTCCGCAGGCTGAGGTGCGCGGTGGCGAACTCGTCCACGGCCGAGCGGATCCCGGCGGCCAGCGCGGCCGGCTCCCCCGCCGGGGCGCAGCGCAGCACCACCTCGCCCAGCAGGTTGCCGAGCTGACCGGCCGGGATGCCCAGGTGCCGCCGGACGTTCACCGGCAGCAGCAGGTCACGGGCCTCGGTGTCCTCGTCCAACTGCCGGACGGTGGTGACCACATGGGCCGCGAGCACGTCGTTGGCCGACAGCCGCCGCCCGGTGGCGGCGCCGAACTCGGCCTTCATCGCGGCCACTTCGCCGTCGGTGAAGTAGACCTGGACGGTCCGGTTGGCGCGCGGCGCGGTACGGAACTCGTGTGCCAGCAGCTCGGCCTCCGCCGGCTCCGGGATCCGGAACCCGAGCCGTCCGGAGTCCTCGGCCGGGAGCACCGCGTCCAGGAAGCTCTCCCGGTCACGGGCGATGCCGACCTCGGGCGGCTCGGTGCCCTCGACCGCCGCCGACCAGGCCCGCATCAGCGTCATGAAGCTCTGCACGTCCCCGATCACATGGTGCCAGGAGCACCCCAACGCCGTTCCGCCGTCGGCCAGTCGGCTGACCTTGACGGTGAACAGCGGCGCCTCGCCGGAGTGCGCCCGGTTGGCCTCGACGTGGTCCACGTAGCCGGAGGAGCCGAGCGTCATCCTGCTCATCGCCTCGGGCAGCGTCTCGGCCGCCTCGGCCGTCACCAGCGGCACCCCGGCGTCCGAGCAGACGATCTCCAGTCCGTCCTCGCCCGCCCGCAGCCGCCCGCCGAACAGCGGTGCCCGGCCGAGCGCCTCGGCCAGTCCGGCCGCCAGCCGGTCCCGGTCCAGTTCCTTGTCGTAGAAGAACACGACGGAGACCGGGAGTTCGGCCAGCATCGCGTCGGAGACGCCGCAGCGGACCACCGCTCCCGACGCGTGTCCGGCATGGATGGTGCGGCTCTGCGCAGAGCGGATCATCGGGCCTCCCGGTGGCTACCGGAACGATAGTGGACTAGACCGGTGCCACTCATCCATCGAGAGGTGTACGAATTTCCTTCGCCGGTCAGGCGGACTCGCGGATCACCAGTTCAGGATCGAACAGCACCGAGCCGGGCCCGGAGAGCGGGTCGGCGATCCGGTCCAGCAGGATCCGGGTCATCTCGGCCGCCATCTCCTCCACCGGCTGCCGCACCGTGGTGAGCGGCGGCAGCCCGACCGTGGCGGCGCTGCTGTCGTCGAAGCCGATCACCGCGACATCCGCCGGCACCCGTCGGCCGTGCTCGGTGAGCACCGCCACCGCGCCACGCGCCATCAGGTCGTTGGCGGCGAACACCCCGTCCAGGTCCGGGTGTTCGGCCAGCAGCCGCTCCATCGCCCGGGCCCCGCTGGCCTGGCCGAAGTCGCCCTCGACCGCCGGGATGTCGCCGAGCACCGCCCGGGCACCGGCCAGCCGGTCCGCCCCGGCCGAGATCGCGGCCGGACCCGCGATGGTGACGATCCGTCGGCAGCCCCTGGCCCGCAGATGCTCGGCGGCCAGCCGGCCGCCCTCGACATTGCGCAGGTCCACCCAGCTCAGCTGCCCCGGCAGCGGCTCGGCCGGCCGGCCGAACAGCACGGTGGGCAGCCCGGCTTCGAGCAGCCGGCCCGGCAGCGGGTCGTCGGCCCGGGTGGAGACCAGCATCGCGCCGTCCGCGTTGCCCTGCCGCAGGTAGGAGAGCACCTGTTCGCGGGCGGCCGGGTCGTCGGCCAGCATCAGCACCGGGTGGACCCCGAGCGGGCGCAGCGCGCCGATCATTCCGCCCACCACCCGTCCGAAGAACGGGTCGGTGAAGATCTCCTCCTGCCCGGCCGAGCTGGACATCACCAGCGCCACCGCACCCGCCCGCCGGGTCACCAGGGCGCGCGCGGCGGCGTTGGGGACGTATCCGGTGGCGGCCACCGCGTCGCGGACGGTCTGCTGCAACTCGGGGTCGACGTTGCGGATGTTGTTGATGACCCGGGACACCGTGGACCGGGACACACCCGCAGCTCGGGCCACATCCTCCAGCGTGGCGGCCCGCCGGGCCAGGGCTTCGCTCATGTGGCCGTTTATAGCACGGGCGCGGAGTACCGCTCCGACCCTCTGCCGCCCGCCGGTGCCCGGTCGGTGGGGTCTGGCGAACTCTCAGGAATCTCTCATCTACGATCAGCAAGTGCCCAGCCTGACCGGAAACCTGACTCAGATCATCGCCGTCCTGCTCGCGACGGCCGCCTTCGTCGCCACCCTCTCGCTCTGGCCGAAACTGGCCGGACCCGGCTGGAAGTCCTGGACCGGTCGGCTCGGCGCCTTCCTGGCCACCCAGGTCACCGTGCTGGTGGCGATGGGCCTGGTGGCCAACTCCTACTTCGGCTTCTACACCAGCTGGAGCGACCTGCTCGGCTCCGACGGCGAGCCCGGCACGGTGGTCGAGCAGCAGCCCGGCAAGCCGGTCGCGGTCCGGGGCGAGCAGAAGGTGTACTCCTCGCAGGGCTCGGCCCGGGAGCGCGCGGGGGTGATCCAGCAGGTCGAGATCAAGGGCGCGTCCTCCGGACTCAGCAGCTCCGCGTACGTCTACCTGCCGCCGCAGTACTTCCAACCGGGGTACGCCGAACGGAAGTTCCCGATGGCCCTGGTGCTGGCCGGGTACCCCGGGTCGGCGGAGAAGCTGATCTCGCTGATGGCGTACCCCGCCTCGGCGCTGGCCGCGGTCGAGGCCGGGAAGCTGCCGCCGACCGTGCTGGTGATGATGCGTCCGACCGTGGTCGGCAACCGGGACACCGAGTGCATCGACATCCCGAACGGACCGCAGGTGGAGACCTACTTCGCCGAGGACCTGCCGAAGGCGGTGGCGGCCTCCTACCGGGTGTCCGACCAGCCTGAGCAGCGGGCGGTGATCGGCAACTCCACCGGCGGCTACTGCGCGCTCAAGTTCGCGCTGCGCAGGCCGGATTCGTACCGCACCGCGATCTCGCTGTCCGGCTACTACACCGCGCCGACCGATGTCACCACCGGTGACCTGTTCGGCGGCAACGAGCAGCTGGAGCGGGAGAACGACCTGGTCTGGCGGCTGAAGCACACGCCGCCGCCGACCGTTGCGCTGCTGCTGGCCACCAGCTACAACGAGCAGAACTACCCGGCCACCCAGAAGATGGTGGCCGCCTTCAAGGCGCCGACCAGGCTGGCCACCAGCTACAACGAGCAGAACTACCCGGCCACCCAGAAGATGGTGGCCGCCTTCAAGGCGCCGACCAGGCTGGCCACCATCACCCTGGACAGCGGCGGCCACAACTTCCACACCTGGACCAGGGAGATCCCGCCCGCGCTGGAGTGGCTCGGCAAACAGCTGACGCCCGTTCAGCCGGCCTGACGGCGCTCCGGTCAATTCCTGACCGTGCTCATAGCTGTGCTTCACGAAAATCTCAGCGGGGCAGCAGAGCGTAGCGCTCATGACCACGACCAGTTCCCCTCCTCCCACCAGTGAACCGTGGCCCGAGGCTGCGAACTACCCGCCGCCGGAGACCCCCGAGCCCCCGGCACGGGCCACGGTCGAACCACTGTTCCCACCCGTCGAGCTCCCGGCGGCCGGCCCCAAGGGCCCGTCCTCCTGGGCCGGCCGACTGCGGACGCTGCCCACCCGCGCCTGGCGCGGCCGACCTGACGACCCGGCCTGGGCCCGCCCCGCGCTGCTCGGCCTGCTGGCCGCCACCGCGCTGCTCTACTTCTGGAATCTGAGCTCCTCCGGCTGGGCCAACTCCTTCTACTCGGCCGCCGTCCAGGCCGGTTCGCAGAGCTGGAAGGCGTTCTTCTACGGCTCCTCGGACGCGGCCAACTTCATCACCGTCGACAAGGCGCCGATGTCGCTCTGGCCGATGGCCCTCTCGGTCCGGATCTTCGGCCTCAACTCCTTTGCCCTGCTGGCCCCGCAGGTCCTGATGGGCGTGGCCACCGTCGGCACCGTGTACGCCACGGTGCGCCGCCGGTTCTCCCCGCTCGGCGGCCTGGTGGCCGGTGCGGTGCTGGCCCTCACGCCGGTCGCCGCGCTGATGTTCCGGTTCAACAACCCGGACGCGCTGCTGGTGCTGCTGCTCACGCTGGCCGCGTACGGCCTGGTGCGGGCCACCGAGACGGCGAGTACCCGGTGGATGCTCTTCGTGGGCATGATGCTCGGCTTCGGCTTTCTCACCAAGACCCTGCAGGCCTTCCTGGTGCTGCCCGCCTTCGCCCTGGTGTACCTGCTGGTCGCACCGACCGGGCTCGGCCGACGGGTGCTCCAACTCCTGTACGGCGCCGGGGCGATGATCGCCTCGGCCGGCTGGTGGGTGGCGATCGTCGAGCTCACCCCGGCCTCCGCCCGGCCCTACATCGGCGGCTCGCAGGACAACAGCTTCCTCTCCGTCACCTTCGGCTACAACGGCTTCGGCCGACTGACCGGTGAGGAGACCGGCAGCGTCGGCGGCGGCGGTGGCCGTGGCGGCCAGGGCGGCGGCTGGGGCGAGACCGGCATCACCCGGCTGTTCGACGGCGACATCGGCGGCCAGATCGCCTGGCTGCTGCCCGCCGCGCTGCTCCTGCTGCTGGTCGGCCTCTGGGCCACCCGCCGGGCCCCGCGCACCGACGGCGCCAGGACCGCCTTCCTGGTCTGGGGCGGCTGGCTGCTCTGCACCGCGCTGACCTTCAGTTACATGTCCGGCATCTTCCACCAGTACTACACGGTGGCGCTGGCCCCGGCGGTGGCCGCACTGGTCGGCATGGGCGTGGACGGCCTCTGGCGGGCCCGCCGGCGGCTGCCGTACGCGGCGCTGCTCGGCCTCGTTGTCGGCGGCACCGCGGTCTGGGGGTACGTCCTGCTGGGGCGCAGCACCGACTTCGTGCCGTGGCTGCGCTGGGCGGTCCTGGTCGGCGGCCTGCTGGCTGCCGTCGCCCTGCTCGCGGGCACCAGGCTGCCCGCCCGGGTGGCCGGACGGATCGGTGCGGCCGCCGGAGTGGTGGCACTGGCCGCCGTACTCGGCGGGCCTGCGGCGTACGCGGTGGACACCGTCTCGACCGCGCACACCGGCTCGATCCCGACCGCCGGCCCCCGGGTCGAGGGTGCGATGGGCGGCCCCGGTGGCATGCGGCTCCCCGGCGGCGGCGAGGACGGTCGGCTGACGCTCATCCCCGGCGGCGGCCAACTGCCGCCCGGCGCCCGGGCGGTCCCGGGTGGCGCATTCCCGCAGGGCGGCGGCCGGCCCGGTGGCCAGACCGGCGGGCGGCTCCCTGCGGGCGGCATCGGCGAGACCGGCGGCCGCGGCGGTATGGGCGGCGGCGCGGGCGGTGGTGGCATGGGCGGCCTGATCAACGGCGCCCAGGTCAGCGACGAGCTGGCGAAGCTCCTGAAGCAGGACGCCGACCGGTACACCTGGATCGCCGCAGCGGTCGGCTCGCAGAACCAGGCGAGCTACCAACTCGCGACCGGTGCACCGGTGATGGCCCTCGGCGGCTTCAACGGCTCCGACCCCTCGCTCACCCTGGACGCGTTCAAGCAGTACGTCCAGCAGGGCAAGGTGCACTACTTCATCGGCGGTGCGGGCGGCATGGGCGGCGCGGAAGGCGGGATGGGCGGCGGCAGCATGGGCGGCTCCAGCCAGTCGTCCGAGATCTCCGCCTGGGTCGCGGCCACCTTCACGGCCCGGACGGTCGGCGGCACCACGGTCTACGACCTGACCACCGGCAACTGACCTGTCCCGGACCGGCCGGGGCCGGGCCTCAGGCGCAGCGGGTGCCCTTCGGGGGCGCCTGACCCGTGGTCAGGAAGGCGTTCACCGCGTCGGTGGTGCAGGTGTTCTTGCCGTAGCCGGTGTGGCCCTCCCCCTCCCGGGTGAGCAGCACGCCGTTGGTCAGCAGAGTGCTGAGCTTCTCCGCCCAGGCGTACGGGGTGGCCGGGTCGCCGGTGGAGCCGACCACCAGGATCGGCTCGGGTCCGGTCGGGCCGATCGGCTTGAGCTGCTCGACGGGGTGGTACGGCCAGGCCCGGCAGTCCGGGTCGAACAGGTCCTCGTCGGCGAAGTGCGCGGAGATCAGCGGGGCCTGGTCGTGCAGTTGCTGCTTCGCGGCCTGGAACTGCGCGTCGGTCGGCGGCGCGGCCATCGGGTCGGCGCAGAGGATCGCCGCGTAGGCGTCCATCCCGTTGTCGTGGGTGCCGTTGTCCTCCCGGCCGTAGTAGCTGTCGGCCAGGGCGAGCAGGTAGTCGCCCTTGTCCCGGGCCATCGCCCAGCCGATCGAGTTGCGCAGGTTCTCCCAGCGGGACCGGTCGCCGTACAGCCCGGCGAGCACACCCGTCCAGCCGGACCAGGCGGTCAGCTTGCGGCCGTCGGAGGTGGTCAGCGGCTCGTCCTTGAGACCGTCGAGGAACTTGGCCAGCTTCTCGGCCGCCTTGGCCGGGTCCTTGCCGAGAGTGCACTGTGCCTGTCCGGCGCAGTCGGCGGCGAAGGCCCGCAGCGACTTCTCGAAGCTGATGGTCTGCAGCACGGTGCTGTCGAAGGTCGTGGTCAGCGGGTCCACGGCACCGTCCAGCACCACCCGGCCGACTTTCTCCGGGAACTGCTCGGCGTAGCGGGTGCCGAGGTAGGTGCCGTAGGAGAAGCCGAGGTAGTTGAGCTTCGGCTCGCCGAGGGCGGCCCGCAGCACGTCGAGGTCCCGCGCGGCGTCGCGGGTGCCGACGTGGGCGAGCAGCTTGCCGGAGTTGGCCGCGCAGCCGTCCGCCAGCGTCTTGCCGCGGCTGCCGTTCCGGGCGTCGGAGGAGTCCCAGGCGTCCTGCGCCTTGTCGTCCAGGCAGCGCACCGGAGCGCTCGAGGCCACCCCGCGCGGGTCGAAGCCGACCAGGTCGAAGCGGTCGCGCAGCGGGCCCTCCCGGTAGAGCGAGGAATGCTGGACATGCCCGACCCCGGAGCTGCCCGGGCCGCCCGGGTTCACCAGCAGCGAGCCCAGCCGCTGGTCGGGCTTGGCGGCCTGACGGCGGGCCAGCGCGATCTCGATCGCCTCGTCGGCGGGAGCCGCGTAGTCCAGCGGAACGCGCAGTTTGCCGCACTGGAACGCGGACTCGTCGACCTTCTCGGTCCCGGCGTCGTCCGCACAGGCCGCCCAGGCGATCTGCTGGCCGTAGAACGGCTTCAGCGCCGGGTCCGCCTCACCCGTCGGCTTCGGGGTGGGGCTGGGGGTCGTACTGGCGACCGGAGTCGGCGAGCCGGCCGAGTCGGCGGAGGGGGCGGCGGAACTCGTGCACCCGGCCAGCAGTACGGCTGCCACCACGGCCGTCGCACTGCACCGGAACAATCTGACGATCTTTTTATTCACCGCACACGAATATCACCCCCACCCCCGATTCCTCGCATGCGTTTCCCCTCGTCCCGCATCCCGGATGTGAGCCTCCACGCACCCGCGCGGTGCGCCGTCGCGCCGACTTGACCCCCCGTGAGGCGGCTGCTCTGCTGGTGAACCGTCAGCCACCCACACCACCACCCGGGGGAGAACTCCGTGCGCGACCGCCGTACCACCCTGATCGCGACCGCTCTTCTCCTGCTGCTCGCACCGGCGTTGGCGGCCTGCAGCAGTGGCGCCAACTCCCAGGACCGGGCCCCCGCCACCGCCCTCGGCAGCAACCCGCTGCAGAACCCGGACGGCACCAAGCCCGGCCTCGGCCCGATCACCTCGCCCGAGGACCGCAAGGCCGCCCGCGACCTGATCGCCAAGGTGGCCACCGGCGAGAGCGGCGGCAAGGCCGGGTACGACCGCGACCAGTTCGGCCCGCCGTGGACGGACAACGTGGACGGCGTGCCGCTCGGCCACAACGACTGCGGCACCCGTGACGACCTGCTCGCCCGGGACGGCAAGTCCCTTGAGCACAAGGACGGTTCGACGTGCGTGGTGACCGGGATGACCATCTACGACCCGTACACCGGCAAGACCGTCCAGTGGAACAAGCAGCAGGCCGGCAAGATCCAGATCGACCACGTGATGGCGCTGTCCTACGACTGGCAGATGGGCGCCGCCAAGTGGGACAAGGCCAAGCGGGTCCAGATCGCCAACGACCCGCTCAACCTGATCCCGGCCGACGGCTCGCAGAACGCCTCCAAGGGCGACTCAGGCCCGGCCGAGTGGCTGCCCGCCAACGAGGCGGTGCGCTGCTCCTACGCCGTCCGGTTCGCCCAGGTCTCGCTCAAGTACCAACTCCCGGTCGCCCCGGCCGACAAGAAGGTCATGCTCGCCCAGTGCGCCGGCTGATCCGAGCTTTACCAAAGAAGTTTTGCAAAACTACTTTTGCAAACTCTTCGGCCGCCCTAGGCTCCGGTCATGCCCTCCGAAGACGACCACCGCCTGCTCGATCCCACCCAGGACGCGGCCGCACTGAAGGCCCTCACCCACCCCCTGCGGATCCGCCTGCTCGGCCTGCTGCGGCAGGACGGCCCCGCCACCGCGAGTGAACTCGCCGCCAGGACCGGGGAGTCCTCCGCCTCCACCAGCTACCACCTGCGGGTCCTGGCCAAGTACGCGTTCGTCGCCGAGGCCGCGCACCGCGACGGGCGGGAGCGCCGTTGGCAGGCCGTGCACGCCCTGACCTCGTGGAGCAACGAGGCGCTGGCGGCCACCCCGGACGGCCGGGCCTCCCTCAGCCTGCTCCGCCGGCGTCAGGTCGAGCACCTGGAGAGCTCGCTCGCCCGGCACGAACAGGACATCGCCGCCGGGCGGCTCGGGCCCGAGTGGGTGGAGCCGTCCGGGATCAGCGACCTGATGCCCCGTCTGACGCCCGAGTCGCTGGCCGAGCTGTGGCAGACCTTCGAGCGGAAACTCACCGAACTGACCGCCCGGGACGAGACCGACCCGCGCGCAGCCCAGGTGGTCGTACTCGCCGCCGGGCTGCCGCTGGCGGCGCACGAGCCCACCGCAGGCACGGAGTGAGCGAGCCGCAGGCCCGCCGCCGCTATCTGACGGTCAGTTTCCTCTGCTGGCTGCCGGTCGGCCTGACCATCGCTCCCCTGGTCCTGCTGCTCACCGAACGGGGCGTCACGCTGGCCGGCGTCGCGGGCCTGGTCGCCGCCTACTCGCTCACCGCCGCCGCACTCGAACTGCCCACCGGCGGCCTCTCCGATGTCCTCGGCCGCCGACCCGTGCTCGCTGCCGCCGGGCTGCTGAGCCTGGTCGCGCTCACCCTCCAGGCACTCGGCACCGCACTCTGGCTGCTCGCCCTCGGGGCGGTCCTCAAGGGCGCGGCCCGCGCGCTGTTCAGCGGCCCGGCCGAATCCTGGTACGTCGACACCGTCCAGGCGGTCTCAGGGCCCGACGCGGAGCTACGCACCGGCCTGGCCAGGGGCAGCTCGGCGGCCTCCGCCGCCCTCGCCCTCGGCACGCTGGTCGGTGGCGGCCTGCCCTGGCTGCTCGGAAGCCGGTCCGGCCTCGACCTCGGCGCGGCCACCGCCGGTCTGGTGCTCCCGCTCTCCGTCCCGCTGCTGCTGGGCGCGGCCGTCGAGATCGCCTTCGTCTGCTACGTCCTGACCGCCCTGCCCGAGCCCGCCCGACCGCCCGTCACCGTACGCGGCCTGCTCCGGGGCGTCCCGGCCACCGTGCTCGACGGGCTGCGCCTGGGGGCCCGTGACGACCTGCTCCGCCGGGTGCTGCTGAGCGCCGGGGCAACCGGGGCCGCGCTGGCCACGGTCGAACTCCTCGCCCCAGGACGGTCCGCTGCCCTGACCGGCCGGCCCGAGTCGGGCGCAGTGCTTCTCGCCGGGCTCGCCTGCGCCGGTTTCGTCTGCTCGGGTCTCGGCAGCCAGCTCGCGCCCACGGTCGCCCGGCTGGCGGGCAGCGGCGAGCGCGCGGTCCTGGCGAGCCTGGGCACCGGCGCGGTCGGCCTGCTGCTACTCGGCGCCACCATGCCGTACGGAGGCCCGGCCGCCCTGCTGCTCGCCGCCACCGGCTACGGCCTGCTCTACCTCGGGCTGGGTGCGGCGGGGCCGAACGAGAGCGACCTGCTGCACCGCCGGGTCACCGGCGCCGGACGCGCCACCGCGCTCTCCGTCCAGTCCCTGTCCCTGCAACTGACCGGCGCCGCCGCCGGGTTGACCGCCGGCACACTGCCGGCCGGGTCGCTGCCCTGGCTGCTCGGGGGCGTGGCCCTACTGGCCGGGGCCCTGCTCTGGTCGGGCCGGGGCGAGCCCGCGCCCACCCCCGAACCCGCAGGCGCCTGACGCTGCGTCGGAGCCGCCCGCACCACCCGCCGATCGCGGACATCGGCCAGCCCAACCGCACACCCACGCCACCCCGAACCCCGCCGGAGGCGACCCCTCAACCCCCGATCGCGGACATCGGCCGGTCCGGCTGGACGAAGTCGGCGGAGTTGATGTCGTGGCCGGGCCCCTTGCGGGCGATGGTGTTGCGCCAGGCCTGCTCGATCGCGGGATCGTCGGCCTCGCCGCGCAGCAGCGCCCGCAGGTCCGACTCCTGGGTGGCGAACAGACAGTTCCGCAGCTGCCCGTCGGCCGTCAGCCTGACCCGGTCGCAGCCGCCGCAGAACGGCCGGGTCACCGAGGCGATCACGCCGACCACGGTGTCCGTCCCGGCGATCCGCCACTCCTCGGCCGGGGCGTTGCCGTGCCGGCCGACCGGGATCAGCTCCCAACGCTCCGTCAGGACGGCCAGCAGCTCGTCGGCGGTGATCATCTTGTCCCGCTCCCAGGCTCCCTGGGCATCCAGCGGCATGGACTCGATGAACCGCATCAGGTACCCGTGCTCGGCGGCGAACTCGACCAGGTCGAGGATCTCGTCCTCGTTCACCCCCCGCACCGGCACCGCGTTGATCTTCACCGGCGCCAGACCGGCGGCCTGGGCAGCGGCCAGCCCCGCGAACACGTCGGTGATCCGGTCCCGGCGGGTGATCTCGGCGTAGCGCTCGGGCCGCAGGGTGTCCAGGCTGACGTTCACCCGGTGCAGCCCGGCGCTCTTCAGGTCGGCCGCCATCCGGGCCAGGCCGATGCCGTTGGTGGTGAGCGAGACCTCGGGGCCGAGCTCGGTCAGCCGGGCGACCAGGCCGGGCAGGCCGCGCCGGAGCAGCGGTTCGCCGCCGGTCAGCCGGATCGACCTGATGCCCAGCCGGGTGACCGCGATCCGGACCAGCCGGACGATCTCGTCGTCGGTGAGCACCTCGGCCTTGGGGAGCCAGTTCAGCCCCTCGGCCGGCATGCAGTACGTGCAGCGCAGGTTGCAGCGGTCGGTGAGGGAGACCCGCAGATCGGTGTGGACCCGGCCGTACCGGTCCACCAGCGGAGGAGGTGCGGTGTACATCTGTTCAGTACAGGTCCCAGCCCCGGGAAGTTCCAGGGGTGGAAGACCCGGCCGCCACCCCGGCAGCACCGACCACCATTGTGCGATCACACAACTCCCCCGGCCCCGGACCGGGCGGCAGACTGGTCTCATGGCCGCTCTCCCTTACGTTCCAGCCCTGGTGCTCGCCGCGGGCGGCGGGCGGCGGCTCGGCGGCCGGCCGAAGGCGCTGATCGGCTACCGGGGCCGCCCCCTGCTGGAACACGCGCTGGCCGTGGTCCGGGCCGGCGGCTGCGACACCACGGTCGCGGTGCTGGGCGCGGCCGCCGAGCAGGTACGGGCCACCGCCGACACCGGCAACTGTCTTCTTGTCGACAATCCTGACTGGACCAGCGGTATGGGCTCCTCGCTCCGGGCCGGGCTGGCCGGACTGACCGCCCTGCCCGCCGGGGCCGACGCCGTCCTGGTGATGCTGGTGGACACCCCCGGCGTCACCCCCGCCGCCGTCGCCCGACTGCTGGCCGCCCACCGGGCCGGCGCCGAACTGGCCGCCGCGGCCTATGGCGGCCGGCGCGGGCACCCCGTACTGATCGCCGCCCGGCACTTCGCCGAGGCGGCCGCCGGTGCGGAGGGCGACGCCGGGGCCCGCGCGCTGCTGTCCGCGCACGCCCCTGACGTGCGCCTGGTCGAGTGCGGCGACGTCGCCGTGCCGGACGACCTGGACACTCCGGCCGACCTCGCCCGCTGGACGGACCGTCAGAACGGTCGGTCGTGCGCCCCTGATGTGCCCCTGGTCTCTCCCTGAGGATTGCCGCAAATCGCGGCGACAGCCCGGCGGATCAGCGACGATGGGTAACGACCCCGGCCAGGCGACCAGAAGGACGGTGCGAGCAATGCCCGGAGTGCCGCTGCCCGACGACTTCAACGAGCAAGGGGCCGAGCGGCCTTACGGCGCGACCGAGATCCGCTGCCCGGCCTGCCGCCGCGAGCACCTGTACGAGCCGCCCAGCCTGCCCTGCCCCTGCGGCGCCCAGTTGCGCGTCCCGCTGCTGCGCGGCGGTGTGCCGGTCCAGATCAGGTTCCGGTCCTGGGAGGACTCCTGGCTGAGCATGCGCTGCCCGCACTGCGGGCGCAACGACCAGTGGCCGCAGCCGGAGTTCACCTGCAACTGCGGGGCCACCGTGCGCCTCCCGGTGGACCGCGCGCCCCGGCTACAGAGCACCGGGCCGCTCGGCCCGGGCCAGTCCCGCCGTCCACAGGAGCAACGGCCGCACATCGCCCGCCCGTTCACCGGCATCGCGTCCGGCGGCGGGCAGACCGTGCCGCCGCAGAGCACCCACCTGCAGCCCGCCGCCTGGCAGCAGCGACCGCCGTTCCGGCCGCACCCGGTGCGCACCCAGGAGGACGCGGTGCTGACGGCGGCCCGCTACCTCCAGTGGCTCGGCTTCGACGACCTGGAGCTGACGGAGGATCAGGACAGTTCGGCCATCACCCTGTTGGGTACCCGGATGGTGGCCCAGGTGGACGCCGCCGGTACGCCGGCCGACATCAAGACGGTGGAGTGTCTCTGGCTGCAGACCCTGCACACCGAGGAGATCGCCGCCGCACTGTTCACCCTCTCCGGCTTCACCCAGCAGGCCGTGGTCCGGGGCGAACAACTGCTGGTCGCACTCTTCCGGTTGGACCCGGCGGGCATACCGCAGCCCGCCAACGGCGCCGCCGAGGCGCTGATGGAGACCGGCTGGACGTTCTGATCCGAGCCACCCCGACCGGTCTGGACCACTCGATGAGGAGCGGATGGTTCCGGATCATCTCCCGCTCGTGATCTGGTGCACAAGCTCACCCACGTGTTGAATTGCCGCCACAGCAGCCCGCTCGCTGGACACCGCACACAAGGAGGTGGCGTTGTCGGAGCACGGTACGGCCCTGGGGGGCAGCAAGACGGACGCGGTGTGGCGACTGCGTTCCCGTGGATGTTGGCAGGAGGCCGCTGAACTGCTCCGCCCGGCTGCCGCAGCCGATCCGTCGGCCGCACTCGGCCGAGCCGAACTCCTCATCGAACAGTGCATGTTCACCGCCGCGCACTGGGAGCAGGCCGAACAGGCCCTGCGCCTCGCCGAGGCCGGTGCGACCACGGCCGACCAACGGGCCGGCGCGACCTGCGCCCGCGGCTTCCTGGCGTACGTCGCCAGCGTGCTCGGCCCGCGCGACCGGCTGGACGAGGCCCAGGCCGCACTCGGCCGCACCTCGGCCCTGCTGCCGCCGGACGCGCCCGGGCGGCCGCTGCTCGACTTCCGCCGGGGCCTGGTCGCGGAGAACCTGCTGCACGACCGCACGGCGGCCTGGATCGCGTACCGCAGGGCGCACGAGGGCGCCGACCGGGTCGGGGACGAGCTGCTGCGCTCGTACACCTGGCGCCACCTGGCCTCGCTCTCGCTGGCGGCCGGCGAACTGGAGCGGGCCAGGGAGGGCTTCCGGGCCTCGCTGACAATCCGTGAGGAGCTCGGCTTCACCGTGGGGGTGGCCCCCGCGCTGGCCGCGCTCGCCGAGGTGTCGGAGCCGGCCGAGGCGGTCCGGCTGCGCGCGGAGGCGGCCCGGCTGGTGCAGGCACTCGGCGGCGTACCGGTCTGGCTCGCGCGCCGCCTGAACCCGGTGCCCGCCCCCACCGCTCCCCCGGACGGCCGCGCCTGACGGGCAGCCGGGGACGGCATCAGATAAGGTGAGCCTAACCTGACTGGGGAGACCGGCAGGTGCACCTTGCCGTCCCCGGGCTCCGTGGAGCTCCGGTCGTCCCGATCGGGCCAGCATGACCGTGAGCAGCACCAAATCCCGTCGGCCCGTCAGCACAGCCCCACTGCACGGCAGTTACGCCCGCCAGCACGCGGTGTTCCCGAGCCTGCGGATCTGCACCGGGSCGCGGCGGCCGCGGAGTTGGTCCGGGACGGGTCGGCGCTCCGGGAGATGGTGGCCTTCGACGCCGGGCTCGGCCTGGCCGAGTACGGGGAGCCGCTCCGCCAGGATGTGGCCGCCGGGTTCTCGCTGCACCGGTACCTCTGGCCGGCCGCGCTGGCCTTCACGCTGCCCTGGTTCCTGGAGCGCCGGGTGCCCCGGCTGCCGGTCGACCGGGTGGCGATCAACCGCGCCGCCGGTGAACTCCTCGTCCGACCGGCCGGGTTCGCCTGCCTGCCGGACGACCCGGCAGCCGGTGCCCCCGGCACCCGGGTGGTCCCGGACGGGCCCGCCCTGCGGGCCGAGCTGCTGGCCGCCCTGACCGAGCACCTGACGCCGGTGCTGGCCGCCTTCCGCCCGCTGGTGCGGCGCGGTCCGCGCACCCTCTGGGGCATCGCCACCGACGACGTGATCGAAGGGCTCTGGTTCCTGGGCTCCCTGCTCGGCGAGGAGGAGCGGGCCGCCGCCGAGGTGTCCGAGCTGCTGCCGGGGCCGAGTGACGCACCGTTCGTCGGCGGGGCGGACTTCCGCCCGGTGGAGTCGGTGGAGTCGGCGACGGCCACCCGGACCAGGACCAGGGTGAGTTGCTGCCTCTTCTACACCGTGCGGCCGGAAGAGGTCTGTCCGACCTGTCCGCGCGTCTGCTCGGAATAGGCGAGAAAAAGTTCGAATCAGTTCGGTCATTTCATCGGACCGTACGGATAGAACCAGGTCGGAATTCCCTCTCCTCGGTGCATTGACGGCGAATCAGCCAAATGGACGGCACACATCCGCCATAGTGGTGGCTCGCCATCAAAAGGCAGGAAAGCGAGGCTGGTTCCGGCCATGAAACTGTCCGATATTCCACTGGGCTGGGCCGTCACGGGCGTGACCGGTCTGGTGGTGGTCGCCGTCCTGGTGACCTTCCTGCGGACCAGGGCCGCCGCAGCGGCCGCCGGTTCGGGCGACTCCTGGGAGCGCGCCGAGGAGCGCCGCCGCCGCAAGGAGTCGCTGTACGGGGGTGCCTCGTACACCCTGCTGTTCTGCTGCGCCGGGGTCGCGGCCGCGCTCTCCTTCCACGGCCTGGTCGGCTTCGGTACGGAGAACCTCGGCCTGTCCGGCGGCTGGGAGTACCTGGTCCCGTTCGGTCTGGACGGCGCCGCGATGTTCTGCTCGGTGCTCGCCGTCCGGGAGGCCAGCCACGGTGACGCCGCGCTCGGCTCCCGGCTGCTGGTCTGGTTCTTCGCCGGGGCCTCCGCCTGGTTCAACTGGGTGCACGCCCCACGCGGGTTGGGCCACGTCGGTGCACCGCAGTTCTTCGCCGGGATGTCGCTCTCGGCGGCGATCCTGTTCGACCGCGCACTGAAGCAGACCCGCCGGGCCGCGCTGCGCGAGCAGGGCCTGGTGCCCCGCCCGCTGCCGCAGATCCGGATCGT
Organism: Kitasatospora sp. P5_F3; assembly: GCF_054049135.1. Lineage (NCBI taxonomy): Bacteria > Bacillati > Actinomycetota > Actinomycetes > Kitasatosporales > Streptomycetaceae > Kitasatospora > Kitasatospora sp. P5_F3. The sequence continues at coordinate 80,008 of NZ_JBFUMY010000033.1, forward strand.
CCGCTGGCTGAGGGCGCCTCTGGAGACGTACGCCGCCTGGTCGTTGATGCTGCTCGAGGGCGTCCGCAGCCTGGACGAGGCGGTCGAGGAGGTCCGGGACGACAAGCGGCAGGCCGCGCTGGACCGCGAGCGGCAGCGGCTGGCCAGCCGCCGTGAGCGGGCCGAGATCCGGGCGATCGGGCGGCAGCCCGGCGGGCACTGGAGGCCCCGCTCGGCCGAACGACAGCTCGCCGCCGCGCAGTTGGAGGCGGGCAGCTCGGAGCCCGCGATAGCGGGCGAGACCCTGGCCGAGGAGCGGGCCGCCGAGGAGCAGGCGGTCGAGGGCAAGGCCACCCAGCCGGGGCTGCCGGCCCGCCGCAGCGTCGACCTCACGCCCGAGGAGGACACCATGACGCTGCCCCGGCTGGATTCGCTGGAGCAGAAGCTGAAGGACCTTGAGCAGCAGTTCGGCTGACGCCCTTGCGGGCCCCGGCAGGCTCCCCGGGAAGCTACTCGGCCCGCTCCGGGCAGAGTTCGAACCACATCCGCTTCCCGGTGCCGCGCGGTTCCACGCCCCAGCCGTCGGCCAGCGCCTCCACCAGCATCAGCCCGCGCCCGGAGGAGGCCTGCTCCCCCGGCGTCCGCCGGGTCGGCCAGAGGTCGGACTCGTCCTCCACCTCGACCCGCAGCCTGACCCTGGTCCCGTCGCCGTCCGTCTCGCGGTAGAGCCGCGCGGTGAACATCGCGTCCCGGTCGGTGTGCCGGATCGCGTTGGTGACCAGCTCGGAGGCGAGCAGCTCGGCGGTATCCACCAGCTCACCGACGCCCCAGCGGCGCAGCGCGTCCCGCAGCTCGCCGCGCAGCTCGGAGATCCGGGCCAGGTCGGCCTGGCCGATCCGGCGGCGCAGCTGTTGGGCGGCCAGGCCGCCCGCCGGGCCGTCCCAGCGGAGCAGCAGCAGCGCTATGTCGTCCTCGCGCTCGGTGGAGTCGGCGGCCTGCGAGGCGATCCGGTCGGCCAGCTCCTCCAGCTGGTCGCGCGGGCCCTCGTCCCGGCCGGGCAGCTCCTGGGAGACCGCGGCGCAGAGCCGGGCGAAGCCGGTGTCCAGGTCCATCTCGCGGGACTCGACCAGGCCGTCGGTGCAGAGCACCACCGTCTCGCCCGGGTCCAGGCTGAACCGGGTCACCCGGTACTCCTCGTCCGGCGCGACCCCGAGCGGCAGACCGCCGGCCACCGGCACGATGGTGGCGCTGCCGTCGCCGCGCCGCACCACCGGATCCAGGTGGCCCGCCCGGACGGCGTAGACCACGCCGTAGTCGACGTTCACCTCGGCGTAGGTGCAGGTGGCGAAGTGGTCGGTGTCCAGGTCGGCCAGGAAGCGGGAGGCCCTGGCCATCACCGCGGCGGGCGGGTGGCCCTCGGCGGCGTACGCGCGCAGCGCGATCCGCAGCTGGCCCATGATGCCCGCCGCGTGCACGTCGTGGCCCTGCACGTCGCCGATCACCAGGCCGACGTGCCCGCCGGGCAGCGGCACCACGTCGTACCAGTCGCCGCCGATCTGCAGGCCCGAACCGGCCGCCAGGTAGCGCACGGCGGTGGTCACACCCGGCACCGAGGGCACCGTACGGGGCAGCATCACCCGCTGCAGACCGGCCGCCAGCTCGTGCTCGGCGTCGTGCAGCCGGGCCCTGGCCAGGGACTGGGCGACCAGCCCACCGAGGGTGGAGAGCAGGGTGCGCTCGTCCGCGTCCAGCTCCCGGTCGTCGTCGAAACTGACCAGGCAGACCCCGATGGGCCGCCCGCTGGCGACCAGCGGCAGGAAGGCCCAGGCACTGCGCGGACCGCCCTGGGCCAGCTGCGGGTACGCCTCGGGATAGCGGTCGCGGTACTCGTCCCGGCTGGAGATGAAGATCGGCACCCGGTTGCGGATCGCCTCGGAGGCGGGGTGGGCGGGCGAGATCGGCGTGCGGTCGTACTGCTGGAGGTCGCCCGCGCGGTAGCCGCTGGCGCCGAGGATCTGCAGCCGGCCGGCCTCCAGCGAGGAGAGCACCAGGCCGTCCGGCGGCAGGCCGGGCAGCGGCAGCTCGGTGAAGACCCGGGCCACGTCCCGGACCGTGACGGCCTCGGAGAGCGCCCGGGCGGCCTCCTTGATGAACCGGGAGCGCTCCTCGCGCAGCTGGGCCATCGCCCCGGCCCGCTCGCGCTTGTGCAGCTCGACGGTGGCGTCCCAGACGAAGCCGACCATCCGGGACGGCCGCCCGAAGGCGTCCGCCAGCACCCGGCCGCGGAACCGCACCGCGTGCAGGTCACCGCCCGGGAACACCGTCCGGTAGTAGGCACCGCACTGGCCCAGCTCGGTGACCGCCCGCTCGACCCGGCGGCGGACCACCGGTGCGTCCTCGGGGTGCAGCATCGCCAGGAAGGCCCCCGAGCTGCGGTCGAACCGGCCCGGCTGCAGGCCGAGGATGGCGCAGGCGCGCTGGTCACCCTCCAGGCGGTCGCGGCGGATGTCCCAGTCGAAGGAGCCGATGCCGTTGGCGGCCATCGCCGGCTCGAGCCAGTCGGGGGTGGAGTCGCCGGTACGGGTGGGCAGGCCCCGGGAGACGGCGGGGACGATCCGCCCGCCCGCCAGGCCGGCGGCGGACCGGAGCGAACCGGCGGCCGCCGCACTGCGGGAGGACTGGGCCGGTGGGGTACGGCGTGCGGGCCCCTGCGGCTCGGGCTCTGTCGCCATGCTTCTCCTGCCGCTGCCATGGCCACGCCGTCCGGGCGGACTGCGATGGCCGTGTGCTGAGTGGTGGGCGGTGCGTCGGGCGGTGGTGGTCGGTCGAGGCTCGGTTCTCCCCGCCGCCTTCCCGCGCACACATTCTCACTATCCTGCCGAAAGATTACTAGTACCGCCTCACCAGCGCGGATAGGGCGAGGATTCGGCATCGGCTACACCGGACACTGCCAGGTCAGCACATCGGCGCTTCGTGGGCAATGGTCACGGCTGCTTTCGTGACACCACCACGGCCCGTGATCAAGCCGCTCCGAGCTCGAACCAGGTGACCTTCCCGTCGCCGCGCAGCTGGACGCCCCAGTCGTCGGCGAGGGCCTCCACCAGCAGCAGCCCGCGGCCGGAGGTGGCGGTCTCGCTCGGCGTCCGACGGCCGGGCAGCCTGGTGGTGGTGTCCTGCACCTCGATCCGCAGCCGCTGCTCCGGGGTGAGCACCGCGTCCAGCACCGCGCCGCGCTCGGTGTGCAGCAGTGCGTTGGTGACCAGCTCGGAGGCCAGCAGCTCGGCGGTGTCCGCGAGTTGGGGCACGCCCCAGTGGTTGAGTGCGGCTCGCAGCCGACGGCGGACAGCGCCCACCGCGATCAGGTCGGCGGGGGCCAGCGCCGCGTGCAGTCTGCGGTGCAGGGCGCAGCCGGGCTCGTGCACCGGCGGCGTCTCCTCCCCGAAGCCCCTGGGCCGAACCTGGTCGCTGCTCGAAGCCGTCCGCTGCCGCGGAAATCTCGCCTGACCGTCCATCACGTACGCCCCCACCCCTCGTTCGGACAGCCGGCCGCTCCGCGTCCCCCGCCGGCGGCCTGTCCCGATACTGACGACCATCCTCATGCCCAGTGGTCGGGCTACGCAACAGTAGGTACCCGATCACCTGGGGTGAAGTGGAGCTCAGCGGGCCAGAAGTGATCCCTTTCGGGGTGCTCCGGAGGTTTGGTTCGGCTACGGCCGTTGGAGGGCGGAGACCGCTCGGAGCAGCAGAGCGCGGAGCTGCTCCCGCTCGGCCGGGTCGAAGGCGGACCAGAGGGCGGCCTCGACCCCGACCGCGCGGGTGTCCGCCTCGGTGACCAGGGCCCGGCCGGTCTCGCTGAGCCGGGACAGCATCACCTTGCCGTGCACCTCGGACTGCTGACGTTCGATCAGGCCCTTGGCCTCCAGGTTCGCCAGCACCCCGGCCATGGTCTGCGGGGTGACGGCGGCTCCCCGGGCCAGCTGGGCCCCCGAGCGGTCGGGGCGGTCGACGAGCTGGAGCAGCACGGCGTACTGCGGCACGGTCAGCTCCAGGCCGCGCAGCGCCTCCGCCTTGGCCGCCATCATGGCCTGCTCGGCCTGCTTGATGGCCAGCCCGAGGCGGAGCTGGGCGCCCTGGGGGCCGGCCAGCAGCTCGGCGGGGTCGGTGCTGCTGCTCATCGGCCGGGGCCTCTCGTCGGCGGTGCGCGGGGCCGGTCGAGGGCGTGCGCGGGACCGGTCCAGTATGGGTCAGGCGGTGCGCAGCACGTACTTCGCCTCGGCGGTCCGGCCCTCCAGTCGGGCGTGTGCCTCGGCGACGCCGTCCCAGCCGATCTCCTGGACGTCGAGGGTGAGGATGCCGTCGGCGACCAGTCGCAGGCCCTCGGCGAGGTGGGCCCGGAACAGGTCGGGGCGGCGGGCCAGCACACCGCCCAGGTTGTAGCCGGCCAGCGTGAAGCTGTCGTACCAGACCTGGTTGGCGTCCAGGCTCAGGTCCTGGTCGGCGGCGTTGCCGATCACCACATGGCGGCCGAGCACCGCGAGCAGGGCGCGGGCCTGGGCGCGCGGCTCGCCGCCGACCGAGTCGATGATCACGTCGAAGCCGTGGCCGTCCGTCAGCCCGGGCGTACGGTCGGCCAGTTCGGCGTACGCGAACGCGTGCCGGTATCCGTGGGCGGCGGCCCGGGCGGCGCGCTCGGGGGTGCTCGCGGCGCCGACCACCAGGGCGGCGCCGTACTCGGTGGCGAGCCGGCCGAGCAGGCTGCCGAGGCCGCCGGAGGCGCCGAGCACCAGCACCCGGTCACCCGCTGCGATCCGGGCCGCCCCGCGCAGGGTGCCGACGGCGGTGGCGGCGTTGCAGGCGGTGGCGGCGGCCAGCAGTGGGTCGAGCCCGTTCAGCGGCAGCGTGGTGACGGCCGGGGCCACCACCCGCTCGGCGTTGCCGCCGAAGCCGGTCGGGACGGCGACCACGGCCTCGCCGACCTGAAGCCCCGTCACCCCGGCGCCGAGGGCGGCAACGGTGCCCGCGACCTCGATGCCGGGGACGGCGGGCAGGCCGATCGGGAACTGGCCGCGCCGGAACATCACGTCGGCGAAGTGCACCCCGGCGTGGCTGACGTCGATGGCGACCTCGCCCGGCCCGGGCAGTGGAGCGGGTATGTCGGCGAGCTCCAGGACCTCGGGGCCGCCGGTGCGGGTGTAGCGGACTGCGCGCATGAGTGCGCCCCTCTCTCGATGTACGTTGCCATATTTATATCAGGCCACTGTCATTTCATCGCCACCGAATACACGGTTGCGACATCCGACGCGCCGAACGGACCGGGACGGACAAGGCTGGACATGGCGGCCCGGCCCGGGTTCAATGGCCGGAGATGTTTGAACGACGTTCTAACTTCCGCGTCGAGTTCCGACTTCTGTACTGACCCACCGGCACGAGCGAGCGAGGCACCGTGCGACTGACCCCCACCGAGCGGGATCGGCTGCTGATCTTCACAGCGGCCGAGCTGGCCCGCGCCCGGCGTGCGCGGGGCGTACGCCTCAACATCCCGGAAGCCACCGCACTGATCGCGGACACCGTCTGCGAGGCGGCCCGGGACGGCCGACGGCTGGCCGAGGCGATCGAGGCCGGGCGCAGCGTGCTGACCGCCGACGATGTCCTGCCTGGCGTGCCGGACGTGGTGACGGTGGTCCAGGTCGAAGCCGTCTTCGACGACGGCACCCGGCTCGCGGTGATCAACGACCCGTTCCGGGGCCGCGGTTCACTCGGCGACCACGCCCCCGGCGGGGCACTGCTGGGCAGCGGCGCGGGCTACGACCCCGTCGAGGAGACCCTGCTGCTCCCGGTGCACAACACCTCGGCGGTACCGATCTCGGTCACCTCGCACTTCCACTTCTTCGAGGCCAACCCGCGCCTGGCCTTCGACCGCTCCGCCGCGTACGGCACCCACCTGGCCGTCCCGGCCGGCTCCTCGGTCCGCTTCGACCCGGGCGCCACCGTCGAGGTCGGCCTGGTGCCGATCGGCGGCGACCGGGTCGCGATCGGCTTTGCGGGCCTGGTGGACGGCCCGCTCGACGCACCCGGTGCACGGGAGGCAGCCCTGACCAAGGCGCGCGCCACCGGCTACCTGACCAGCTTCGACGACGCGGAGCTCGAAACGTGAACACCGCCCGCCCCTTCCGTGAGGTCGCAGCATGAGCGCCATCACCCCGCACGACTACGTCTCCGTCCACGGCCCCCGGGCCGGTGACCGGATCCGCCTCGGCGACAGCGGCCTGATCATCCGGGTCGAGTCCGACTCCCAGGAGCCGGGCGAGGAGTTCCTCGCCGGGTTCGGCAAGACCGCCCGGGACGGCCTGCACCTCAAAGCCGCCGCCGTCCGGGACACCTGCGACGTGGTGATCAGCAACGTGCTGGTGATCGACGCGGTGCTGGGCATCCGGAAGACCTCGATCGGCCTGATCGACGGCCGGATCGCCTCGATCGGACGGGCTGGCAACCCCGACACCCTGCACGGCGTCGACGTGGTCGTCGGCACCGGCACCACGATCGTCTCCGGCGAGGGCCTGATCGCCACCGCGGGTGCCATCGACACCCATGTGCACCTGCTGTCACCGAGGATCATGGAGGCCTCGCTGGCCTCCGGCGTCACCACGATCATCGGCCAGGAGTTCGGCCCGGTCTGGGGCGTCGGGGTGAACTCCCCGTGGGCGTTGCGCCACGCGTTCAACTCCTTCGACGCGTGGCCGGTCAACATCGGGTTCCTGGGCCGGGGTTCGTCCTCCGACCCCGCGCCGCTGATCGAGGCGCTGGCCGAGGGCGGCGCGTCGGGGTTCAAGGTGCACGAGGACATGGGCGCCCACACCCGCGCCCTGGACACCGCGCTGCGGGTGGCGGAGGAGTACGACGTGCAGGTGGCCCTGCACACCGACGGCCTGAACGAGTGCCTCTCGGTCGAGGACACCCTGCGGGTGCTGGACGGCCGCACCATCCACGCCTTCCACATCGAGGGCTGCGGCGGCGGACACGTCCCCAACGTCCTGAAGATGGCGGGCGTGGAGAACGTCATCGGGTCCTCCACCAACCCCACCCTCCCCTTCGGCCGGGACGCGCTCGGCGAGCACTTCGGGATGATCGTCTCCGCCCACGACCTCAAGGTCGACCTCCCCGGCGACGCCGCCATGGCCCGCGACCGCATCCGCGCCGGCACCATGGGCGCCGAAGACGTCCTCCACGACCTCGGGGTCATCGGCATCACCTCCTCCGACGCCCAGGGCATGGGCCGCGCCGGCGAAACCGTCCGCCGCACCTTCGCGATGGCCGGCAAGATGAAGGCCGAACTCGGCCCCCTCGACGGCGGTTTCGGCACGGCGGAGAGCGGCGACGACAACGAACGCGTCCTGCGCTACATCGCCAAACTCACCATCAACCCCGCCATCGCCCACGGCCTCGCCCACGAAGTCGGCTCCATCGAAATCGGCAAACTCGCCGACATCGTGCTCTGGCGGCCCGACCACTTCGGCGCCAAGCCGCAGCTGATCCTGAAGGCAGGCTTCCCCGCCTACGGCGTCGTCGGCGACCCCAACGCCTCCACCGATCGCTGCGAACCCCTGATCCTCGGCCCCCAGTTCGGCTCCCACGGCGCCACTGCCGCCGACATCTCCGTCGCCTTCGTCGCCCAGGCCGCCGCCGACGGCGCGTACCTGGACCGGATGGCCGACCAACTCCCCACCCGTAGGCGCCGGGTGGGTGTACGCAACACCCGGGGCATCGGGCCGCGCGACATGGTGCGCAACGCCCGGATCGGCAACGTCCAGGTCGAGTCAGACACCGGGCTGGTCTCGCTGGACGGCTCGCCGCTCCGTTCCGAACCGGCCGACTCGGTCTCCCTCAGTCGCCTGTACTTCCTCTGATCGCATAGGCCCCCACTCGTTTAGGACTACACCTCCATGACCAACACCCCCGCCGCGCTCGGCTTCCGGATGCCCGCCGAATGGCACCCGCACGAGCGCACCTGGATGGCGTTCCCCACCGACAACCCGACCTTCGACAGTCCCGAGCACCTGCGCGCCGCGCGGGAGGCCTGGGCCCGGGTGGCCAACACCATCGTCCGGTACGAGCCGGTCACCCTGATCGTCAACACCGGCGAACTGGACGCCGCCCGGCGCTACGTCTCCGCCGAGGTCGAGCTGGTCGAGCGGCCGCTGGACGACGCCTGGATGCGGGACATCGGTCCGACCTTCCTGATCAACGACTCCGGCGAACTCGCGGCCACCGACTGGGTGTTCAACGGCTGGGGTGCCCAGTCCTGGGCCCGCTGGGAGCACGACCAGCACATCGCCGAGGAGATCACCGGCCTGACCGGTGTCCAGCGCTTCGCCTCCCGGCTGATCAACGAGGGCGGCGGCATCCACGTCGACGGCGAGGGCACCGTCCTGGTCACCGAGACCGTCCAGCTCGGCGAGGGCCGCAACTTCGACTGGACCAAGGAGGCCGTCGAGGCGGAGCTGCACGCCCAGCTCGGCACTACCAAGGCGATCTGGCTGCCGCGCGGACTCACCCGCGACTACGACGAGTTCGGCACCCGGGGCCACATCGACATCGTCGCCTCCTTCGTCCGCCCCGGCGTCGTGGTCGCCCACGTCCAGCCCGACCCCGCGCACCCGGACCACGAGGTCTGCCAGGAGCTGGTCGCCATCCTGCGTGCCGCCACCGACGCCCAGGGCCGCCCGCTGGAGGTCATCGAACTCCCCGCCCCCACCGTCCTCACGGACGAGGACGGCGAGCCGGTCGACTACTCGTACATCAATCACTACGTCGCCAACGGCGCGGTCATCCTCTGCGCCTTCGACGACCCCCGCGACCAGATCGCCGCCGACCTGCTCGCCGAGGCCTACCCCGGCCGCAAGGTCGAACTGGTCGACGCCCGCGAGATCTTCGCCAACGGCGGCGGCATCCACTGCATCACCCAGCAGCAGCCCAAGGCCTGACGGTCGGGGGGGGGGGGGGGGGGGGGGGGGGGGGCGTAGGCGTAGCCCGCGCCACGGGTGAAGGCGGTGTCGAGGGTGGTCCGCATCTGCGGGGTGCCGGGGACGCCGTAGACCAGGTGCCAGAAGGCGGTGCCGCTCGGGTCGAAGCTCGCACCCGAGTAGTAGCCGGCGGTGAGGTTGAAGACGTTTCCGCCGAGCCAGCCGGTGCCGGTGTAGCCCGCGTAGGTGCCCTCGTACGTCACGAAGGTGTCGGCGGTGCGGTGTCCGGGCTCCAGGTAGCAGTCGGCAATCGCGGTGCCCGGGTTGTCCACCACCAGTTCCTGGACAGCCGGGTCGAGCGCGTCGACGGTGCTCTGCACGTACTGACGCAGCGCCAGGTAGTAGTCGCGGGAGCTGTTCCCGGGGCCGCAGTCGCGGCTGACCACGTCGAAGAAGATGCCGTCGACGTGCAGCTTGCCGTCGGCGGTCTTCAGGTAGTTGTCGACGGACGCCTTCACGTCGGCGAGCGGACGGGCGGCGTTGTCGGTGTGGACGTAGCCGAGCACCTTGGTCTTCGCTCCGGTCGCCGTGGTCCCGCCGCGCAGGGTGTCGGCCTGCGCCTGCCAGGCGGCGTTGAACGGGGTGTCCCCGTTCCCCGGGTTGAGCACCACCACGGACGCGGCGGGCGACGCCGCCTGAAGCCCCGTCAGCATCGGGTCGCCCGGCCACACATAGGCCGGTACCGCGATCTCCAGCCCGCGGCTGTCCGCCGCGGCGCCGGAGGCACCGGTCGTCAGTGCCAGCACCGAGCTGAACGCCAGAGCCAGCAGGCCCTTGCTGTGCATGCGCATGAAATCCCCCCAGTCGTCAGCGATGATCACCATCGCTCGCTCCGGATGTTATCCACACGGCCCGACAGGCTCGGAAACATCTGACAACTCGACAGCACCGGGCAGTGGACGGCGAGACGGTCGGCCGGGCGGACACCCCGTTCGGTCAGACGACCTCGACCGCCGATCCGGAGCTCCGGCGTCGGCGGTGCGCGCGCACGGCGAGGACGCTTCCCACCACGGTGACCACGCCCGCACCGGCTGCGGCAACCATCGGCCAGACCGCATTGCTCTCCTGCTCCCAGGCGAGCCGACTGGAGGCGCAACCTGCCAGCGGCTGGCCCGCTTCGGTGCGCACGCAGGCGGTCGTCACCAGCTTGTCGGTGTGGGCGGTGTCCTTGGCAACTCCGGCGGTCAGGGTGAGCGTGACGTCGCGCCGGGGCGGCAGGTCGGCGGTCCAGGTGACCTGGGTGGCACCCAGTTGCCCGCCCTGTCCGGCGGTCTGAGGCTGGAGCGTGGGCGGGAGCATCTGGGAAATCTCCGCCCCCGTGATGGGCCGGTCGCTGTCGTTGCGGACCCGGACGGTGTAGGTGAGGGTGCCGCCGGCCTGCGCCTGGGCCCGGCCCGCGTCGATCGCCACCGCCACCAGGGCCGGCGGCGGCGCCGGGGCTTCGGCGGGTGCGGCGGGTGCGGCGGCCGCGGCGATGGCCGGGCAGCACCATACGACAACCGGTGCTGCGGCAATCATGAGCGCGGTCTGCCACCGCGCGTTCGAACTGGCCAAAGCCTCGTCCTCCCGGAGCACGCGTCGCACGGGTCGTGCCGATGCGTTTGCCGTAACTCTGCCGGGGCGGAGGCGGGTTGCCCGTGACCCGGCGATCGCGCCCCGGGGTGATCATCCGATCGGGGCATCGTCGTACCGCCGCTTGGCGGCGCCCGGCTGTTGCTACGAGCCGGTGCGCGGATACGGCTGCGGGCCCGGAACGGCTGTGCCGTCCCGGGCCCGCATGAGGGTGCGTCAGGTGCTAGGCCGGGCCGCGCCGTCCCCGCCGTCCACGCCGTCCCGCGAACGCGAGGCAGCCGAGTCCGACCAGTACCAGAAGCGTTCCGACGGCGGCGGCCACGGTCACGGCGACGCCGGTGTGCGGAAGGGGCTTGGGCTTGGGCAACGGCTGGGCCTTCCCGGTGTGCAGCGGGCCACCGTCGGGACCATTGGTGCCGGGCTTGTTGCTGTTGTTGCTCTGGTCGGGGTCGGGGGTGTCGGAGGCCGCGGTGGCGATGTTGTCGACGTCCTTCCCGTTGCCCGCGTAGGCGGGGTCGAGCTTGACGAGGATTCGGTGGACCGCCTTGTCACCCGGCGCCAGTCGGGCGACCGGCCCACAGGTGACGGTCCGGCCGTTCGCGGTGCAGCCGTCCGGGGAGGAGACGAAGGACAGCGCGGCCGGCAGCGGGTCGGTGACGTTGGCATTCACCGCAGTGGAGGGTCCCTGGTTGGTGGTGGTGAGGGTGTAGGTGAAGGTGTCGCCGGGGTCGACCTGGGTCTTGCCGGCCGGGTAGCCGGCCGACTTGGCCAGTGCGAGGTCGGCGGCGGCAGCTCCGATCCGCAGCGTGTAGGTGTCCTCGTCGTTGTCGGGGAGCCGGTCGATCGGATCGCTGACCCGGACCTTTCCGGTGAGGGTCTGGCCGCCCACGGCATCCGGGGACACCCGCAGGGCGAACTCGGTGTCAACGTAGCCGTCCTGCGCGGCACGGTTTCCGGTACGAGGCTGGGGAAGGATGCCAGCCGGGAGCTTGCAGGTCGCCCGCTGCGGGCTCTCCACGGCGCAGTGGCCCGGCAGCCCCTGGGCGAACGAGAGTTCGGCGGGCAGGGTGACCGCGAAAGTGGCCTCGCCGTGGTGGGTGGACGGCCCGTGGTTCCTGATCCGGCCGGTCAGCGCCACCGTTTCGCCGGGTAGCACGCTCTCCTTGGACACGATCGCCTGCGCTGCCATGTCGCGCTTGTGCGGGGCGGGCCGGCCGCCGTCCGGCAGCGGGGCGGTGTCCTTGTCGTTGGTGGGGTTGGGGTCGGTGCTGTCGGCGTGGACCACGGCGCGGTTGACGATGTCGCTGCCGTCGCCCGTGTAGGACGAGTCCAGCCGGGTGGTGAGCACGTAGGAGAACTTCTCGCCCACCTTCAGGCGACCCTTGGCCGGGCAGGTGACCCGTCCGGTCGCGGCGTCCACGGTGCACCCGGCCGGCTGGGAGGAGACGTAGGTCAGCTGCTTCGGCAATTCGTCGGTCAGGACCACCTTGTAACTGTCGGACGATGGCCCGTTGTTGGTCACGGTGATCTTGTAGTCGACGTTCTCCCCGGCGGCGACCGCAGCACCGATGGACGACTTGTCGATGGCGAGGTCGGCCTCACCGCGGCGGGGCTTGCCGGCCGGCAGCCCGGCGGCGGCCGAGGAGTTGTTCGACAGGTCCGGGTCGGCGGTCGCGGCCGTGACCTTGGCGATGTTGCCGATGTCCGAGCCGTCCCCCTCGTAGTCCTGGTCCAGTCGAACGGTGAAGGTGAACGTCCTCGACCCCTTGGCCGCCAGAACCGTAAGAGCTGGGCACGTCATGTCCTGACCGGCCGCGGTGCACCCGTCGACCGAGGAGACGAACGCCAGCGGCGCGGGGAGCGCGTCGGTGGTCTTCACGTCGGACGCCTGGGCGGGCCCGTTGTTGGTGACGGTGATCGTGTAGTCGAACGTCTCGCCCGGTGCGATCTGCTTGGTCCCGACCGGCTTCTTGGTGACGGCGACGTCCGCCTTGGCCGGGTTCGGACCCGGGCCGGGCAGGGTGCCGGTCGACGCGTCGGAGGTGTTGTTGGTCGGGTCCGGGTCAGTGGTGTCTGTGGCCGCCTTGGCCTGGTTGCGGACGTCCGAACCGTCACCGGAGTAGGCCGGGTCGAGTTGGACGGTGATCGTGTACGTCTTCGATGCCTTCGCTGCCAACGTGGGCAGCCTCGGGCAGCTGACGTCCTGACCGGTCGCCGTGCAACTGTCGCTCGCCGAAACGAACTTCAGCGCGGCAGGCAGCGCGTCCGTGACCGTCAAGCCCTTTGCATCCGAGGGACCGTTGTTGGTGACGGTGACCGTGTAGTCGAAGGACTCACCAGGCGCGATCGCGGCGGTCGACGCCGGCTTCTTCGTGACGGCGACGTCTGCCCTGGCCGGACTGGGCGGGTTCGGGCCGGGACCCGGCCCCGGCAGGGTGCCGGTCGAGGCGTCGGAGGTGTTGTTGGACAGGTCCGGGTCGGCACTGTCGGTGGCCACCTTCGCCTGGTTACGCACATCCGAACCGTCACCGGCATAGGCCGGGTCCAGCTGCACGGTGATCCTGTACGTCTTCGACGCCTTCGCCGCCAAAGTGCCCAGCTTCGGACAGGTCACGTCCTGACTCGCAGCCGTACAACCGTCGCTCGCCGAAACAAACTTCAACATCGCAGGCAGTGCATCAGTCACCACCAGACTCTTCGCATCCGACGGCCCGTTGTTCGTCACCGTGACCGTGTAGTCGAACGTCTCACCGGGTGCGACCGGGGCGGTCGAACCGGGCTTCTTCGTGATCGCGACATCGGCCTTCACCGGGGAGGGCGGGTTCGGGTCTGGACCGGGAAGAGTGCCCGTGGACCCGTCGGAGGTGTTGTTGGTCGGGTCCGGGTCGGCGCTGTCGGTGGCCACCTTGGCCTGGTTACGAACGTCCGAACCGTCACCGGAGTAGGCCGGGTCGAGTTGGACGGTGATCGTGTACGTCTTCGATGCCTTCGCCGCCAACGTGGGCAGCCTCGGGCAGCTGACGTCCTGACCGGTCGCCGTGCAACTGTCGCTCGCCGAAACGAACTTCAGCGCGGCAGGCAGCGCGTCAGTCACCACCAGACCCTTCGCATCCGACGGCCCGTTGTTCGTCACGGTGATCGTGTAGTCGAAGGTCTCACCGGGTGCGACCGGAGTGGTCGAGGCGGGCTTCTTCGTGATCGCGACATCGGCCTTCACCGCAGCAGGCGGGTTCGGGCCGGGACCCGGACCGGGCAGGGTGCCGGTGGAGGCGTCGGAGGTGTTGTTGGACAGGTCCGGGTCGGCACTGTCGGTGGCCACCTTCGCCTGGTTACGCACATCCGAACCGTCACCGGCATAGGCCGGGTCCAGCTGCACGGTGATCATGTAGGTCTTCGACCCCTTCGCCGCCAACGTGGCCAACTTGGGGCAGGTCACATCCTGACCGGTCGCCGTGCAACTGTCGCTCGCCAAAACGAACTTCAGCATCGACGGCAGCGCATCAGTCACCACCAGACCCGAAGCCTGCGACGGCCCGTTGTTGGTGACAGTCACCGTGTAGTCGAACGTTTCCCCGGGTGCGACCGCGGCACTCGATGCAGGCTTCTTGGTGATCGCGACATCGGCCTTCACCGGGGAGGGCGGGTTCGGGCCTGGCCCCGGACCGGGCAGCCCACCGGTCGAGGCGTCGGAGGTGTTGTTGGACAGGTCCGGGTCACTGGTGTCGGTGGCCACCTTCGCCTGGTTCCGCACATCACTGCCATCACCGGAGTAGGCCGGGTCCAGCTGCACCTTGATCGTGAAGGTCTTCGAACCCTTCGCCGCCAACGTAGCCAACTTCGGACACGACGCGTCCTGGCCAGAAGCCGTGCACCCGTCGGGCGACGAGACAAAGGTCAATGAGGCGGGCAACGCATCTGTCACCACCAAGCCCTTCGCATCCGACGGCCCGTTGTTCGTCACGGTGACCGTGTAGTCGAACGTCTCACCGGGTGCGACCGGAGTAGTCGAGGCGGGCTTCTTCGTGATCGCCACGTCGGCCTTCACCGGGTTGGGCGGGTTCGGGCCAGGCCCCGGTCCAGGCAGACCACCGGTCGACGCGTCGGAGGTGTTGTTGGACAGGTCCGGGTCGGCAGTATCGGTGGCCACCTTGGCCTGGTTACGAACGCCCGAACCGTCACCGGAGTAGGCCGGGTCGAGCCGCACGGTGATCGTGTACGCCTTCGCCGCCTTCGACGCCAACGTGCCCAGCTTCGGACAGGTCACGTCCTGACCCGTCGCCGTACAACCATCGCTCGCCGAAACGAACTTCAGCATGACCGGCAGTGCATCAGTCACCACCAGACCCGAAGCCTGCGAGGGACCGTTGTTCGTCACCGTGACCGTGTAGTCGAAGGACTCACCCGCGGCGACCGGAGTAGCCGAGGCCGGCTTCTTCGTGATCGCCACGTCGGCCTTCACCGGGGAGGGCGGGTTCGGGCCAGGCCCCGGACCGGGCAGACCACCGGTCGACGCATCCGACGTGTTGTTCGACAGATCCGGATCGGCGCTGTCGGTCGCGACCTTCGCCTGGTTCCGCACATCACTGCCATCACCCGCGTACGCCGGGTCCAGCTG
>NZ_JBFUMY010000034.1:0-44297 GCF_054049135.1 Kitasatospora sp. P5_F3
GGCCGGGGACCGGGCGGCGCTCGGCGCCGCCGCCCGGGCGCACGCGCTGGCCCGGTTCGACCTGGCCGTGGTGACCGACTCCTGGCAGCACCTGCTCCAGCAGGTCACCACCGGCCGTTAATGATCCGTCAGGAAGCCGTTCCGAAGCCTGGTGGTGCCGCAGGACCGCGCGCATACTGTGCGCGCGGTCCGCCGTACGTCGGCGGCCAACGGGGAGGACGACAGGCATGGGGATTTTTGTACTCGCGGGGATCGGCGCGCTGGCGGTGTTCTGGCTGGCGAAGGGATTCCGGGTGGTGCAGCAGTACGAACGCGGGGTGGTGTTCCGGCTCGGCCGGGTCCGCGGGACCGTCCGGGACCCCGGGCCGATGCTGCTGATCCCGCTGGTGGACCGGCTCAGCAAGGTCAACATGCAGGTGATCACCATGCCGGTGCCGGCCCAGGACGGCATCACCCGGGACAACGTCTCGGTCCGGGTGGACGCGGTGGTGTACTTCCGGGTGATCGACCCCGTCCGGGCCACCGTCGACGTGCAGAACTACAGCTTCGCGATGTCCCAGGTGGCCCAGACCTCGCTGCGCTCGATCATCGGCAAGAGCGAGCTGGACGACCTGCTCTCCGGTCGGGAGGGCCTGCACCGGGGGCTCGAACTGCTGCTGGAGAGCCCGGCCGTGGGCTGGGGCGTGCACATCGACCGGGTGGAGATCAAGGACGTCGCGCTGCCGGAGTCGATGAAGCGCTCGATGTCCCGGCAGGCCGAGGCCGAGCGGGAGCGGCGGGCCCGGATCATCACAGCCGACGGTGAGTTCCAGGCCTCCGCCAAGCTGGCCGAGGCGGCCCGGCAGATGGACGAGACACCGTCCGCCATGCAGCTGCGGCTGCTGCAGACCGTGGTGGAGGTGGCGGCGGAGAAGAACTCGACCCTGGTGCTGCCGTTCCCGGTCGAGCTGCTCCGGTTCTTCGACAGCGCGGCCCAGCAGGCCACCAAGGCCGTTGCGGCGCCAGTGCCAGTGCCAGTGCCAGTGCCGGAGCAGCAGCAGGAGAGCTGATCCGGCCGTTGGGCCGTCCGGGCGAAGATTCGCTCCGGACGGCCCGTCAACTGGCTCGGCGGGCAACTGTGCTGGCAGCATGCCGACCGTGAACCCGCTTCTGCGTACCGCCGTGCTGGCCGTTGTCGCCAGCGGACTGCTCGTCACCCCGGCCACCGCCGCCCCCGAGGTCCCGCACGAGGGCGGCCTGGTGGGCCGGATCGACCACCCCGGCCCGGTCCGGGCGGTGAAGCAGGAGGCGGTCGAGTTCTTCTGGTACGACTGCGGGCACTCGCAGCAGCTGGAGATCCCGCTGGAGCGCTGGGCGGAGAAGCACCGGGCCGACGTGACGCTCCGTCGGGTGCCGGCGGTCTGGGTGGGCAGCCACGAGGAGCAGGCCCAGCGCGGCCACGCCCGGCTGTACTACACGCTTGAGCAGCTCGGCGAGGTGGACCGGCTGCAGCTCGCGGTGTTCCGGGCGGTGCGCGAGCGGGAGACCGATGTCACCACCGAGGAGACCGCCGCCGCCTGGGCGCTGACGGTCGGTCTGGATCCGGACAAGTTCCGGGCGGCGTACCGGTCTTCGGCCGTCGAGCAGGCCACCGAGGCGGCCGCAGGCCTGCTGGTCAGGTACCAGGTGGACGAACTGCCGACCGTGCTGGTGGGGGGCGACCAGCGGGTGCAGCCGAGCCGCGACGGCGGGGTCGAGGGGATGCCCGCCGCGCTCGACCGGCTGGTCGACTGACCCGGCTCTGAGCAGCCCGAATTCTTCACCGAACCAGCCCCTTGCTCCCACACTCTGTGCCAGAGTGGTCGCCGCGGCCGAACTGCCTGAGCAGCGGCCCGGATTCGAGGCTTGTACCTCGGACGTCACCGAATCACTCGGCACCGGAGAAGGCGGGGTTCCGTGGGGGGACAGCGCGCGCAGGTCCTGGATCAGCGCGACAACCAGACCGAGGCGCGGCGGGCGGCGGCCGACGGTCCGCCTGCTGAACTGATCTTCAAACGAAGGCTGCGGCCCGCCCAGGTGGCCCGCGAGCTGCTCGGGGCACGCGAGTTGGTCCGCGCGCTGGCCGAGCGCGATCTGCGGGCCCGGTACAAGCAGGCGGTGCTCGGCTTCGCCTGGGCGGTGCTCACACCGCTCGCGCTGTGCGCGATCTTCACGCTGGTGTTCCAGCGCGCGGTGAAGATCGACACCAGCGGGGTGGCCTACCCGCTGTTCGCCTATGTCGGCCTGATCGTCTGGCAGTTCTTCAGCAACACGATGAACCAGGGCGCACTCAGCCTGGCCAACAACCTCAGCCTGCTGAACAAGGTCTACTGCCCGCGCGAGGTCTTCCCGCTCGCCACCATGCTGGTCGCCAGCGTGGACATGCTGATCGGCATCGGCGTGCTCGGGCTGCTCTTCCTGGTCTTCTGGACGGCGCCGGCGGTCACCTTCTTCTGGGTGTTCCCGCTGCTGCTGATCCAGATCGCCTTCACCTACGGTGTGGCGCTGGTGCTCTCGGTCGCGGTGGTCTACCTGCGCGACGTCCGGCACCTGCTGCCGATCATCACCCAGATGGGCGTCTTCGCGACCCCGGTCGCCTACCCGCTGTCGCAGATCCCGCAGGGCCTGCAGGAGATCTACGTCGGCTTCAACCCGCTGGGCGCGGTGATCGAGGGCTACCGGCGCGCCCTGCTCTACGGCCAGGCCCCGGACCTGGCCCTGACCGGTATCGCGGCCGCCAGCTCGGTGGTCTTCCTGGTCGGCGGCTACCTGGTCTTCAAGAAGCTGGAAACGGGGATCGCCGATGTCGCATGACCTTTCGAGCAGGCAGAGCCTCCCGCTGGGCACGATCAGGACCGAGCAGGTCTGGAAGCGGTTCAAGGCCGACCAGCAGCGGATGCTGCTGCGCGACAAGGTCGAGCAGCTGACCCGTCGGCTGCGCGGCGGCCGGGGCGAGGACTGGCGCTGGGCGCTGCGGGACATCAACCTGCACATCGAGCCCGGCGACTCGGTCGGCCTGATCGGCTCCAACGGTTCCGGCAAGTCCACCCTGCTCAAGATGCTGACCCGGGTGATGTACCCGTACGGCGGGGTGATCGACGTGCGCGGCCGGATCGGCGCGCTGATCGAGATCCGGGCCGGCATCCACCCCGACCTGACGGGCCGGGAGAACATCTACCTGTTCGGCGCGCTGCTCGGCCTCAAGCGCCGCGAGGTGGCCTCCCGGTTCGACGACATCGTCGAGTTCGCCCGGCTCGGCGGGGCGATCGACCGGCAGGTCAAGTACTACTCCTCGGGCATGCAGATGCGGCTCGGCTTCGCGGTGGCCGCCTATCTGGAGCCGCACGTACTGCTGGTGGACGAGGTGCTGGCGGTCGGCGACGCGGTCTTCCAGCAGCGCTGCCTGGACCGGATGCGCGAGGTCGCCGAGCAGGGCACCACGATCGTCTTCGTCTCGCACGACTTGCCGGCCGTCGAGTCGATCTGCCGCCGGGGCGTCTGGCTGGAGCAGGGCTCGATCCGGGTGGACGCGGGCATCAAGGAGGCGATGTCCGGTTACCGGGACTCGATCGAGGCGCAGTCGGAGGCAGGCGGCCGGGTCGGCGAGCCGCTCCAGCTGCTCAAGCACGAGATCGTCGGCGAGGGCCGGGAGAATCTCACCACCGACGAGCCGATGACCGTCGAGCTCACCCTCGGCGGCGACTACCGGGGCGATGCCACGCTGCACCTGGGCGTGAGCGAGGGCACCTCCAGCCCGATCTTCCAGATCAGCCACGAGATCCGGCTCACCGGGGAGGACCACCAGGTCGCCTGCATGATCCCCAACCTGCCGCTGCCGCGCGGCCGTTACACGCTCTGGGCAGGTGTCTACAGCATCGGCAGGACCGACGGCGGCACGCTGATGAGCTGGCACTCGGTCGGCCAGTTCGACGTCTTCGGCCCGATGCTGGACACCCCGCCACGGGCCGTGGTGCTGGCCGCACCGGTCTTCGTCCCGCACCGCTGGGAGGAGTGAACCGGTGAACGGCCTCAGAGTCCTGGTCCACCTCAACAACCTCGCGCTGGGCGGCGCGCAGCTGAACGCCGTCGACATCGCCCGCACCCTGCGCGACCGGGGCCACCACCCGGTGCTGTTCGCCCAGGGGGTGGACGGGCCCGCCCCGCTGGTCGAACTCGCGGCCGGCCACGGCCTGGAGCTGGTGGTCGAGGGCGGTCCCGACACCCCGGTCCGGGTGGTCAGGCAGCGGCTGAACCAGCTGGCCGAGCAGCACGGCAGCCAACTGCTGCACGCCTGGGAGGTCCGGGCCGCCCGGAACTCCTTCTTCGGCCCCGGCCGGCTCGGCCGACTGCCGGTGATCACCACCTTCTACGGCATCAGGATGCTGCGCGGGCTGCCCCGGCACCAGCCGC
Source organism: Kitasatospora sp. P5_F3 (assembly GCF_054049135.1). Taxonomy (NCBI): domain Bacteria; kingdom Bacillati; phylum Actinomycetota; class Actinomycetes; order Kitasatosporales; family Streptomycetaceae; genus Kitasatospora; species Kitasatospora sp. P5_F3. Next base: position 4,429 of record NZ_JBFUMY010000034.1, read on the forward strand.
TGGTGCTCGGGCTCGGCGCCCTGCTGGGGGAGGGCCGGGCCTTCGGGCACCGAGACGTCCGGCTGATCGAACCGCCGGTGAACACCGTGACGGACGCTCCCGGGGTGGTGGACGGCGGCGCGTTCCGCCGCGAACACGGCATCGGCGAAGGGGAGTTGCTGCTCGCCATCGTCACCCGGCTGGTGCCCGACCTGGAGAAGGACGCGGGCGCGCTGCTCACCGTCGAGGCGGTCCGCCGACTGGCCGACCCGAGGGTACGGCTGGCGGTGGTCGGCGCCGGGCCCAGCCTGGAGCCGCTGCGGGCCGCAGCGGCGGCCGCCAACGCCGAACTCGGGCGCCAAGCCGTCCTGGTACCGGGCCAGTTGGCCGATCCCCGTCCCGCTTACCAGGCCGCCGACGTGGTGCTCGGGATGGGCGGCTCGGCGCTGCGCGGACTCGCCTTCGGCAAGCCGGTGGTGGTGCACGGCGCCGCCGGGTACACCGCGCCGCACGAGCCGGGCCCGCTGGTCGAGCCGCACGCCTCGCGCTGCATGTACGGCTTCGGCGACGGCTCCGGATCGCCCGAGCTGCTGGCCGAGCAGCTCCGCCCGCTGCTCGACGACCCGGCCCGCCGGGCCGCTCTCGGCGACTGGGGCCGGGACTGGGTGGTCGGCAGGTTCTCCCTGGAGAGTGTCGCCACGGCGTTCGAGGACCTCTACCGGGAGGTGGTCACCACCCCGCCGGGGAAGGCGAGTTGGCTCCGTGACCTGGAGCAGATGAGCCGGTTCGAGTACAGCAAGCCGACCGCCGCCCGGCTGCTCGGGCGCTAGGGGCCCGGCACGGAGCCGGGCCCGTGACAGTACGTCAGTCGGCGCGGCGGAGCAGCAGAGTGAGGAAACCGAGGGTGCCCCGGTAGCCGCCGAGCCAGCCCAACCGGTGCTCGGCGGCAATCGTGGCCGCCTCGGCGCTGTCCGGGTGCTCGGGGTGGTCCAGGGCCCATTCGGCGAGCGAGCCCGCCCAGGCCCACTCGTAGTCGTCCCACTCCTCCGGCGTGCTGATGTGGCCGAGCACCGGCACCCAGCCGGCCTCGGTGACCAGCCGGATCGTGCCGGTCAGGTCGGCGTGGTCGTCCGCGTTCGGGACACCGAGCCCGGCCAGTGCGGCCGCGTCCGGTTCCCGCTCCCAGAAGCAGTCGCCGATCAGCACCAGTCCGCCCGGCGCCAGGTGCTCCCGGGCCGCCGCCAGGGTCGGCAGCAGCCCGTCGAAGGCGTGCGTCGCACCGACCGTGAGCACCACGTCGAACGGCTGGTGGGCCTTGAACTCCTTGGCGTCCTGGTGGTGCAGCCCGATCCGCCGGGCCACCCCGAGTGCCTCGGCGTGTTCCCGGCCGAGCGTCAGCCCGGCCTCGTCCAGGTCGACGCCGACCGCCTCCAGTTCCGGGTGCGCGGCCAGCGCGCGGAGCAGCCAGGCGGCCTCCCCGCAGCCGAGGTCGAGCACCCGCCCGGCTCTGCCCCGGAGGGCCCGGTCCAGCAGCCGCTGGACGTTCCGGTCGGACAGTGGCGCGGCGATCGGGTGGTCGGAGTGGGCGATCCTGGTTCTGAGTTGACGGTCCATCGGGTCAGTCTGGCGCAGGACCGTCGCCCGGTTCCAGTACCTTTCCGTACGTCCGCCCCTTCCAGGCCGCGCCCCGTCCGCGCCAGTGCTGGACAGCCGAGTCCACCGTCATCAGCAGGTACAGCAGCGCGGTGAACGGCAGCAGCAGCGCGGCCGCCGCCGGCTGCCCGTAGTAACGGAGCATCGGCGTGAACGTCCCGGCCATCAGCGCCCAGGCCGCCGCGCCCGCCGCCGTGACCCACCACGCTCCGGTGACCGCCCCGGCCACGGTCGCCACCGGCGGCACCAGGTACACCAGCGTCAGCCCGAGCACCGTGCCGAGCAGCAGCAGCGGCGAGTGCCGCAGCTGCGCGTACGCGCTGCGCGAGACCATCCGCCAGAGCTGCCCCAGCTCCGGATAGGGCCGGACGCTGTCCACCTGCTCGGCCAGGCCGAGCCAGGTCCGGCCGCCGGTGCGCTTGACCGCCCTGGCCAGATTCACGTCGTCGATCACCGCACCCCGGATCGCGGCGATCCCGCCCGCCCGCTCCAACGCCGTCCGGCGCACCAGCGAGCAGCCGCCCGCCGCCGCAGCCGTCCGCGCGCCAGGGTGGTTGCTCCACCGGAACGGGTACAGCTGGGCGAAGAAGTACACGAAGGCCGGCACGATCAGCCGCTCCCAGCCGGTCTCCACCCGCAGCCGGGCCATCTGCGAGACCAGGTCGAGCCGGTGGCCCTCGGCCGCCGCCACCAGGGCGGCCAGCGAGTCCGGACGGTGCGCGATGTCGGCATCGGTCAGCAGCAGGTACTCCGCCCCGCCCGCCTGCTCGACGCCGTGCCGCAGCGCCCAGAGCTTGCCCGTCCAGCCCGGCGGCAGCGGCGGGGGAGTGGTCACGGTGAGCGCCAAGCCGCCGTCCGCCCCGAGCCGTCGGGCCAACTCACCCGTCCCGTCCGAACTGTGATCGTCCACCAGCACCACCCGGGCCCGCCCCGGGTACCGCTGCGCCAGCAGGCTGGGCAGACTCACCGGCAGCACCTCGGCCTCGTCCCTGGCGGGCACCAGCACCACCACCTCCGGCCACCGCCCGGTCGGCACCGGCGCGGGCAGCCGCTGGTCGGTCCGCCAGAAGAACCCCTGAGCCAGCGTCAGCCACACCCACGCCGCCAGCGACACCCACACCAGTACGGTCACCTTTCGCAGTCTGCCACCGCACCACCGGCTCGCGCCGTAGCAGGCGATCGGACATCAGCCATCAGGGGCTCGGGGAACTTTCGCAGTGACCCACACGCCAGATCTCCTCGCAGTTCCCCGAGCCCCTGGTCCGTAGGTGGCCGCTCTCTCCGGATGGTCTCCAGTAGAGTCGTCAACCGTGAAGATCGCACTGGTGGACTCAGGACTCGGACTGCTCGCGGCCGCCGCGGCCCTGCGCCGCCGCCGTCCCGACCTGGACCTGGTGATCTCCTCCGACCCCGACGGGATGCCCTGGGGGCCGCGTACGTCCGAGGACATCGCCGCGCACGCGCTGGCCTGTGCACGGGCCGCGGCCGAGCTGGAGCCGGACGCGTTGGTGATCGCCTGCAACACCGCCTCGGTGCACGCGCTGGACGTGATCCGCGCCGAGCTGGAGCCCGGGCTGCCGGTGATCGGCACCGTCCCGGCGATCAAGCCCGCCTCGACGGCCGGGGCCAAGGTGGCGATCTGGGCCACCCCGGCGACCACGGGCAGCCCCTACCAGCATCAGCTGATCCGGGAGTTCGGCGGCAGCGCGACCGTGACCGAGGTGGCCTGCCCCGGTCTGGCCGACGCGGTGGAGCGGGCCGACCAGCAGGCGATCGCCGCCGCCGTGGCCGACGCGGCCGCCCGGACGCCCGCGCACACGGACGCGATCGTGCTCGGCTGCACCCACTACGAACTGCTCGCGGACCAGATCCGGGCCGCCGTGGCCGCCCCGGGCGGTCCGCTGCCGGTCTGCCACGGCTCGGCCGACGCGGTCGCCGCCCAGGCGCTGCGCCGGATCGCCCCCGGCCGGCCCGAGGGCAGCGGCACCCTCACCGTGCTGCTCAGCGGCCGGGTCGGCAGTCTGCCGCCCGCCGTCCTGCACTACGCCGAGGGCCGGCTGCTGGCCGAGCCCGTCTCGGCCCTCTACCAGTGACCCGGCTGCCGCAGCCCTGACGGCAGCCGGGTGCTCGCGTCGCCGCGCGCCGCGTTGAGCTGAGCCTGGGTCAGGAAGAGCGCCCCGGTCAGGTCGGCCCCGGTCAGGTCGGCGTCCCGGAAGTCGACCCCGATCAGATCCGCCTCGCGCAGGTCGGCCCGCGTCAGGTCGGCCGCGATCAGGTACGCCCCGCGCAGGTTGGCGCCGCGCAGGTTCGCCCCGGCCAGCCGGGCGCCCATCAGGTCGGCGCCCCGGTGGTTGCGCTTCTTGCCGGGAACCCCGGCCCGGACCAGCTCGCTGACCCGCAGCAGCAGCTCGCCGACCTCCTGACGGATCGTCGGCACGTCCGCCGCGACCAGCTCCGCCGCACTGCCCCGGGTCAGCGCCCCGATCCGCTCCAGCTCCGCCCGCAGCTGCCCGTGTACCGACTTCGCGGCCCGCAGATCGAGCGCCTCGGTCAGGTAGTACAGCAGCTCGTGCAGCTGCCGCATCACCGGGAACACCTCGTACATCGCCCCGGCGGTCTCCGGCGCCTCCCGCCAGCTGCGCCCCTCGAAGGTGACCTGCGACACCTTCTGCCCGGCGCCGAAGCAGTCGAAGACCGTACAGCCGGTGAAGCCGCTGGTGCGCAGCTCGGTGTGGATGCCGCAGCGGAAGTCGGTCTTGAGGTTCTTGCACGGCGTGCCTGCCGCCTTGGTGACCGCGAAGTCGGTCGAACGCGCGAACGGCAGGGCCACGCAGCACAGTCCGAAGCAGTTCGCGCAGTCGGACAGCAGTTCAAGGTTCTCGGACACCACGCACGTACTCCCACCGCAGGACGGACACCGTGCTTCCCCCGGCGTCCTGGACAGGCCCCATTGTCCCCGATCGTCCGGCTGCTCCGGCCCCGGGTCCCGGCCGTTCGGATGCGGTCGAACGGCTGCTGGCCAGCGAGGACGGGTTACGTGTATACCAAGAGTTCGATGACCGGTCGCAGGACGGTCGCACCCACCGACCGAAAGGCCCACGGAGCCGATGTCTCCCCGACTCTCCGTCGTCGTCCCGATCTACAACGTCGAGCGCTACCTCCAGGAGTGCCTCGACTCGATAGCCGCCCAGACCTTCGAGGACTTCGAGTGCGTGCTGGTGGACGACGGCTCGACCGACGGCAGCGCGGCGATCGCTGAGGAGTACGTCGCCAAGGACGCGCGGTTCCGGCTGGTCCAGCAGGAGAACAAGGGCCTCGGCGCGGCCCGCAACACCGGCTGGCGGCACCTCGCCCCGGGCACCGAGTTCCTGACCTTCGTGGACAGTGACGACACCCTGCCGACCGGCGCCTACCAGCTGATGGTCTCGACCCTGGACGAGACCGGTTCGGACTTCGTCGCGGGCAACGCACTGCGGCTGCGGGTGGCCGGCCTTCTCCCCTCGCACGGCCACCGCCGGGCGTTCGCCGAGAGCAGGCTCCGCACCCACGTGCGCGAGGTGCCCGGCCTGGTCACCGACCGGACGGCGTGGAACAAGGTCTACCGCCGCTCGTTCTTCGACGCGGCCGGCGTGCTGTACCCCGAAGGCATCCTGTACGAGGACGCCCCGGTCAGCATCCCGCTGCACTACCTGGCGAAGAGCGTGGACGTGCTCTCCGAGCCGATCTACCACTGGCGGGTCCGGGAGAGCGGCGACCTGTCGATCACGCAGGTGAAGACCGACCCCAGGGGCGTGATCGACCGGGTCCGCTCGATCGAGCTGGTCCGGGAGTGGCTGCTGGCCAGGACCGAGCCCGAGTACGCCGAGTACCTGCGGTCCTACGACCACAACACGCTGATCGAGGAGCTCCCGATGTTCTTCTGGTCCGTGCCGGACGGCGACCGGGCCTACCGGGCCGCCTACCAGGAGCACGTCAGCCGCCTGCTGCGGGCGATCGGCGTGGAGTGGATCGACGCGCTGCCCGCCCAGCTGCGGCTCAAGTACCGCCTGACGCTGGCCAATCGGATGGAGCGGTTCGTCGCCGTCCAGCGGCTGCACCGCCAGGTCCGTAACCTCCGCTCCCGGCGCGCGGCGGCCTGAGCACCTGCGGCTCAGCTCCCGACGGCCGGGAGCTGAGCCACCGTCACTCCGCCACGGTCGGGCCCTTGCGCCAGCGCTGCACGGCGGGCTCCAGCCCGGACAGGATGGTGTCGAAGCGCCGGGTACTGGTGGTGCTGTCCACCTGGAGCCGGCTGATCCGGAGCGGGTGGACGGGCAGCCGGGGGCCGAGCTGGTGGTCGGACAGGAAGCCGAGCCGGTAGCCGAGCTGGCGCAGCAGGGTGTCGGCGCGCGGGTCGTAGCCGCCGTTCGGGTAGGCGAACGCGGTCGGCGGCTCGCCGAGCCAGCGGGTGAGCGCCTCGTGCGCCCCGGTGATCTCGGCCTGCACGGTCGAGTCGTCGCAGCGGGCCAGGCACGGGTGGCCGAGGGTGTGGTTGCCGACCGCGACCCCGCCGTCCTGGAGGGCCCGCAGGTCCTCGGGGGAGAGCTGCTCCTGGCCGGGCGGCCGGCGGCGGGCGCTGACCCGGAGCTCGTGCAGGCTGCGGCGGCGGTCCGGATCGGGCAGTGCCTTCAGCCGGGCGAGCAGCTGGTCCGGGCGGACGTGGCTGCGCAGTGAGCGGGCCTGACCGCCGTGCCGGGCCAGGAAGGCGGCCTCGTGCCACCAGAACGGCCGATCGGTGCCGATCAGCTCGGAGATCACGAAGGCGGCGGCCGGGATCTTGCGGGCCGTCAGCTCCGGCAGTGCGTGCGTGAGCACCGAGCGGTCGGCGTCGTCGAAGGTGATCAGCACCGAGCGCGGCGGCAGCGGCTTCCCCTCGGCGACCGCCTGCTCGACGTCCTGCACCGAGACCGGGGTGGCCAGTCGGCGCAGCCGGTCGAGCTGGGCGCCGAACGACCGGGGGTCGGTCACCCCGTGGTAGGCGAGCACCGCGAGCCGCTGGGCGGCCCGGGCGCGGAACAGCGGCTGGGCGGGCGAGAACCGCAGCCAGCCGCCCCGGTCGGACTCCGGCCCGGCCTCGGTCTCGGTGGCCGTGGCGGCGCCGGTGGTGCTGGTGGTCGGTGGCAGGCTGCTGACGGTACTGCTGAGCATGGCTTCGGACTGCGGCACTGGGCCCCCCTCGGTCGCCGGTGCGGCGTGGTGGTACCACCGGAGGGCCCTGACCGCCCTCCGGTCCCGGGGCGCGGCGGCGCCGCCCTCGGCTCGGCCGATCACGGTGGGGACTCCCAACCCGCTCCGCTGACGGCCTGGTTCGCTGCTCTCAACTGGTGCTGATTCTCCTGGACCGGACTGACGGTGGGCGGTGTGTGGGCACCGGCCGACCGGCAGGCAGGCTCGATCTGGATCGCTCAATGTAGTGGAGACCATCCACCGGCACCGATGGTTGTACGGCGTTTCGGCGAGTTTTCGCGGGCGCGCACAGAGCGCCCGGAGGAGCGCGGTAGGGTGCGCCGGCGCCGGGCCCGGCGGCTGCCGCCGGGTGGGACCCGGGTATACCGTGGGTGGCATGGGAGAGACGCAAGGTGATCATGGCAGTAAGCGCGCCGCCCGGATCTGGAGCGGCGCGGCCCTGCACCGGCACCAGCTGATGCTGACCGTGGCAGGCGCGGCCTGCATCGCGATGGGCATCGTCACCGCCGTCCTGGTCCCGGAGAGCGACGGCCCGGCCTGGGCGATGGCGGTGGCCGGCTGCCTGGCCGCAGGCGTCCTGCTGCTCGGCCGGATCGCCTTCGCGCTGCTCCGCCGGAACGGCCGCACCGCGCTCTAGTGCGGCAGCAGCCATCGACCGGCGGCCCGGACCGGTCAGATCCGGTCCGTGGTTGCGTCAGGCTGATCGGACCGGCCGATTTTCGGCCTATCTGCGCGCTTCTTTCACAACTTCCGGGCATCAGCGCCACACATCCCCCTAGTCTGAGTCCGCTCGGTAGGCGACTGCCGCCGTGCGCACGGCCACTTGCGGTGCCGGGGAGGGCACCGCAGAGGGGGAGACGATGGCGGGCAGTACCGTCCCCGGCGGCGTCCGGGGAAGAGTCAAACAGCAGTTGGCGCGGGTGGCGGGGGGTGTCCCCGGCGAAGGTGCCACCGTGCTGATCTACCACCGGGTCGGCGGCGGCTCCGCCGACGAACTCGACGTCACCACAGCCGACTTCACCGCTCAGGTGGACCTGCTGGCCGAGCTGCCGACGGGCCGGGTGGTCGGCCTGGACGAGGCCACCGACCGGCTGGAGGCCGGCCACCGGACCCCGAGCACCGTGCTCACCTTCGACGACGGTTTCGCCGACGTGTACGAGAACGCCTGGCCGCTGCTCAAGGAGCGCGGCCTGCCGTTCACCATCTACCTGGCAAGCGGTCAGGTCGGCGGCGAGATGCGCTGGGAGGGCTCGACCGCGAAGGAGTCCGGTGCCCCGGGCCTGAGTTGGGACCAGCTCCGCGAGATGGCCGGCTCCGGCCTCTGCACGGTGGCCAACCACACCCGCAGCCACGCCCGCCCCGCCCTGCTCAGCACCGCCGAGCTGGACGCCTGCAACGACGACGTCGAACAGCACCTCGGCACCCGGCCGAAGCACTTCGCCTACACCTGGGGCGTCCCCGTCCCGCACATGGATGCGGCGCTGCGCGCCCGGTTCCGTACCGCCGCCACCGGTCAGGTCGGCCGGAACGACCCCGGCTTCGATCCGGTCCGGTTCTGCCGGGTCCCGGTCCGCCGGACCGATCCGATCGACTTCTACCGGGCCAAGCTGTACGGCCGGCTGCTCCCCGAGCGGGCCTACGCCCGGATCGTGGCCACCGCGAAGGCGGTCGGCGCCCGTGCCTGAGACGCCGTCACCCCGGCTGCGCGGCCCCGAGGGCCGGCCGCTCCGAGTCGCCCACCTGACCACCGTGGACATGAGCCTGCAGCTGCTGCTGGCCACCGAGCTCAAGGTCGATGTGGAGTCCGGCTTCGAGACCTACGGCATCAGCGCCCCCGGTCCGTACCTGTCCCAGCTCGACGCGATCGGCATCCGGCACGAGCCGCTGCCCTCGCTCACCAGGGCCTGGCAGCCGGGCGCCGACCTGGCGGCGGCGCGCGAACTGCTCGCCGTGCTGCGCCGGATCAGGCCCGACGTGCTGCACACCCACAACCCCAAGACCGGCGTGCTCGGCCGGATCCTCGGCCGGCTGGCCGGTGTCCCGGTGGTGGTCAACACCTGCCACGGACTCTGGGCGCAGGCCCACGACCCGTTCGCCAAGCGGCTGTTGGTGCTCGGGGCGGAGGCCGTCGCGGCCCGCTTCTCGCACGCCGAGCTGTACCAGAACGGCGAGGACCGGCAGACCCTGGCCCGGTTCGTCCCGGCCCGCCGCTCCCGGGTGGTGGGCAACGGTGTGGACCTCTCCCGGTTCGGGCCCGATCCGGCCGCCCGGGCTCGGATCAGGGCCGAACTCGGCGTCTCCGACGACGAGTTGCTGGTGGCCGGAGTCGGCCGCCGGGTGGCCGAGAAGGGCATCGTCGAGTACGCGGCGGCCGCCCGCGCGCTGGCCGGAAAGGCCCGGTTCGCCTGGATCGGCCCGCAGGACGCCGACAAGCCCGACGCCCTGGCGGAGGAGGAGGCCGGGGTCGAGTTCCTCGGCAGCCGCTCCGACATGCCGGCGCTCTACGCCGCACTGGACGTCTTCGTTCTTCCCTCCTACCGGGAGGGATTCTCCCGCTCCGCCATGGAGGCCGCCGCCAGCGGCCTGCCGATGGTGCTCAGCGACATCCGGGGCTGCCGCGAGATCGGTACCCACGGCGAGCACCTGCTGCTCGCCCCGCCCGGCGACGCCGGGGCCCTCACCACCGCGCTCGGCTGGCTCCTCACCGAGCCCGCCCTGCGTGAGCAGCTGGGTGCGGCGGCCCGTCGCCGCGCCTTGGCCGAGTTCGACCAGCGCGGTGTCGCGGCGGTCTCCCTGGAGACGTACGCGGCCGTGGCCAGAGCCAAGCGGTTGGCCTGGTCGGTCGGCTGAAGCCAACCTCACACCACACCCGCTGGGGGAGAAATGAAACGAGGGGGGGACCTCGTGGTCACCACGCTGGCCGGAAGCATCGCGCTTCCGCTCGGTCTGGTGATCGCGATCCTGATCCGCTGCACCATGGGCGGCCCTGTGCTCTTCCGTCAGACCCGGACCGGCCGTGCCGGTGCGGAGTTCGAGATCCTCAAGTTCCGCACCATGAGGGACAAGCGCTTCGCCGACGAACCCGACGCGCCCCGGATCACCCGGCTCGGCGCGCTGCTCCGCAAGACCAGCCTGGACGAGCTGCCGCAGCTGTGGAACGTGCTGCGCGGCGAGATGGGCGTGATCGGCCCCCGGCCCACGCTGCCCGAGCAGGTCGTGCACTACTCGCCGCGGCAGCGCGGCCGGCTGGCGATCCGGCCCGGGCTGACCGGCTGGGCCCAGGTCAAGGGGCGCAACTCGATCAGCTGGCCGGAGCGGATCGAACTCGACCTCTGGTACATCACCAACCGGACGGTCGGACTCGACCTCCGGATCCTGCTGATGACCGCCCGTCAACTGCTCCGCCCGGCCGGGATCACCGCGGTCGGCGGGGTAAACCCGGGCTTCCCGATCCCGACCACCACCACCCGCATCGTGCTGCCCCGGCAGGCGACGGCCCCGCGCATTCCGGTGGAGGAGGCCTCCTGACGGGTACCACATGCGGCAGCATCGAGCCCCTGGGTGGTGCAACTTGACGAGGAGTGAGATGAACCTGTGGATCGTCGGGGCCGGCGGTGTCGGCCGGGAGGCGTTGGACACCGCGCTCGCGGCCGGTGTCCCGGTGGCCGGGTTTCTGGACGACCGGGCGCAGGGGGGCACCGTGCGCGGATTGCCGGTGCGGGCGCCGAAGGAGCTCGCCGCCGGGGCGGAGTACCTGATCGGGATCGCCGACCCGGCGGTGCGGGCCCGGCTGGCCGCGCTGCTGGACGGCCTCGGTGGGCGGGCGGTGACGCTGGTGCACCCGAGGGCGATCGTCGCGCCGGAGACCGAACTCGGCCCCGGCTGCCTGGTGATGGGGGGCGCGTACGTCTCCAGCAGCGTCCGGATCGGCGCGCACAGCCAGGTGCACTACAACGCGACGGTCGGCCACGACACGGTGCTGGCCGACCTGGTGACGGTCTATCCGGGCGGCAACGTGTCCGGTTCGGTGCACGCGGAGCAGGGCGCCACGGTCGGCAGCAACGCCGTGGTGCTGCAAGGCCGTCGCCTGGGCCGGTACGCCTTCGTCGGCGCCGCGGCCGTGGTCACCCGGGACGTGCCGGCGGCCGCCACGGTGGTCGGCTCGCCGGCTCGGCCGATGGCCCCTCGGGGAGTCTGACTCAGGGCTCACCGAGCAGGCGCTCGGCCTCCGGCAACTCGGTTCGGCCTCCACCCCGCCCTCCGCCAGTCCGTCGGCCAGCTGGGTCAGCACCGACCGGGCCCTCGGCAGGTCGCCGACGGCGGCGTTCGTCCAGACGGTCACCGCCTCCGCGAAGGGCAGCCCGGGACTTCACGGGTCGGCCGGTCGGTACGGCGGAGATAGTGAGCCGGTCGATCCGGCCGGCCTGGATCACCTTCCTGGCCTTGGACAGACCCGTGATCAGGTTCCGGATCGAGTCCTGGGAGTCATCGGCACCCCCCCGAGCGCATAGGGTCGGGCCATGGCCATTCCTTCCTTCCTGGCGGAGCTGCGCTCCGTCGTCGGCACCCGTCCGCTCTGGCTCTCCGGCGTGGGGGCGGTGGTCCGGGACGAGCAGGGCCGGGTGCTGCTCAACCGCCGTTCCGACTCCGGTCGTTGGTCGATCRTCGGCGGCATCCTCGACCCGGGGGAGCAGCCCGCCGACGGGCTGGTCAGGGAGGTGTTCGAGGAGACCGGCCTGGTGGTCGAGCCGGAGGCACTGGCGTCGGTGACCGTGTCGCCGCTGCTCAGCTACCCGAACGGGGACCAGGCCCAGTACCTGGACCTGACCTTCCGCTGCCGCCAGGTCTCCGGCGACGCCCGGGTGAACGACGACGAGTCGCTGGAGGTGGCCTGGTTCGCCCCGACCGAGCTGCCCGAGCTGGACGACTACGCCCGCTACCGGCTCGAACTGGCCCTGGCGGGAAAGGCCGAGACGGTGTTCTCCTTCACCCCGCCGACGGGCGACCCGGCCTGATCCGGAGTCAGTGACCGGGCCCGACCGGGGATCAGAGCGTCCGGAACCACTCGGCGGTGCGCTCGATGCCCTCGCGCAGCGGCACGGGTACCACCTCGGGGAACAGCTCCCGGAGCCGGCTGTTGTCGGCCTGCGAGTCGCGGACGTCACCGGCCCGGGGCTCGACGTGTTCGGCGGCCAGCGGCAGGCCGAGCACCGAGCCGATCTCGTCGATCAGCTCCAGCAGCGTGGTCCGGGTGCCGAAGGCCAGGTTCACCGGGTCGGCGTGCACCACCCGGCGGACCACCGCCTCGCTGATCACCTGGGTGACCGTGCCGACGTAGGTGAAGTCCCGGCTCTGGCCGCCGTCCCCGTGCACGGTCAGCGGCCGCCCGGCCAGCGCCGCGTCCAGGAAGGCGGGCAGCACGGCCGCGTACGCGTGCCCGGCGGGCTGCAGCGGGCCGAACACGTTGAAGAACCGCAGCGGCAGCACGCCCAGCCCGTAACAGTGGTGGTAGGCCGTCAGATACGCCTCGGTGGCCAGCTTGCTGACCGCGTACGGGCTCATCGGCGCCGTCCGCATGGTCTCCCGCTTGGGGAGCTCCCGGTTGGCCCCGTAGACCGAGGACGAGGACGCCGCCACCAGGTAGCCGACGCCCGCCCGGCGGGCCGCCTCCAGCACCTCCAGGGTGCCGGTGGCGTTGGCGTGGTGGCTGGCCAGCGGATCGGCCACCGAGCGCGGCACCGAGGGCAGCGCGGCCAGGTGCACCACCGCGTCGGCGCCCGCGAAGGCGCCGTCCAGCAGGGCCGGGTCCAGGATGGTGCCCTCGTGCAGGGTCACGTCCAGGCCGGCCAGGTTGGCCTTGCTGCCGGTACTGAGGTTGTCGACCACGGCCACGTGGTCCACCTCGGGACGGGCCAGCAGGGCCCGGGCGAGATTGGCTCCGATGAAACCGGCTCCGCCGGTCACGACCACCCGCATGTTCAAGCTCCCCCCACCGTCGGCCCGCGGCCTCCCCGCCTCGGGCGCACTGCGCCGCATGCTATCGGCGTGGCCACCACCGACGTGCGGATCTCGTGAACTCCGGTGCGGATCGGGTGGATCCGTGGCTCAGAGCTTGCGTTGGCGGTACATCTCCTCGGCCGCGTCCAGCACCGCCGCCAGGTCCCCGCCCGCGCTGGCGGTGGCCACCGCCGCCACCGCCCCCTCCACGAACGGGGCGTCGGCCAGCCGGACCGGGAACGGCAGCCCGTGCTCGTCCGCGTCGGTCAGCAGCGCCCGGACGGTGTCGACCGCGCTGCCCAGGTCGGCCAGGACCGCGACCCCGTGCCCCTGGTCCACTCGGCGGGCCGCCGCGGCCACCAGGACCGCGCTGGTACCGAGCCCGTCCGCCAGGCTGCCCCCGGTGGCGGCCACCGCCGCCGGGTCGTCGGTCCCGGTCAGCCCGACGGCGAGCGCGGCGACCGCCTCGGCCAGCCGCTGGCTGTGCGAGACCAGCACCACGCCGACCCGCCCGAGCCCGGCCGCCCGGGGGTGCCGCGGAACCTCGGATTCCGGCTCGCCGGGGTGCGGCGCGGACGGGGCCTGTGAGATGGGAATCACATCGGCCCGGGGGTCCTCCCGGCGTTCCATGACTGCTCCTCGGGGCCTCTGCGGTACACGGTCTGACGGGGCGTCCTCTGACGGGGCGTGGAACAACACTCTCGCAGCCGTACCCCGGTCGCGACCGGATCCGCCCGGCCCTAGCACAGCACGTGTCGCAGGCGGGGTGGAACGACTTATCCGGCCCCGTGCGGAGGGGCGAAAGCGGCAAGCCGGTGCAGGCCGGGCCCGGCTGGCTAGGGTGGGGTCACGTTCGACAGGGAGGAGCATCCAGTGGCGGCCGACAGTGGCACCAGCGTGGCGAGCGAGACCGGGGCAGCCCAGGGATGGGGCCCGAAGCCGGAGCTGGACCTCACCGGGGCGGAGTGGCTCTCCAGCGACCAGGGCGACGGCGCGGTACAGATCGCCTTCGTCGGCGAGTACATCGCGATGCGGGACGGGCGGGAGCCGGACGGGCCGGTGCTGGTCTTCACCCCGGCCGAGTGGCGCGCGTTCGTTCTCGGGGCGCGGGACGGCGAGTTCGACCCACGCTGACTCCTACTTCGTCAGCTCGGCGGGACGGCAGTCGGCACCGGAAAGAAATCTGATGGTCCGATAGTCGTTGACTGTCCGACAAGTAACGGCTCACAGTAAGAAGCAGACAGACGCCGTGCCCAACGCCCCCACGCGTCCAGGCACGGCGCCTGCTGTGCGGTCCGGGCACAAGTGCCGGACCCCTCCCGAGGTAGAACCCCGGACGCACCTGGGTGCGCCGTCGCCGGGAGGCGTGGCTTCGGCTCCGAGAGCGACTCGGAGACCGGTGCCGGGTTCCCGGGATCCGCACGCCCCCACGCGGCGGTGTCCCGGGCAGGTTCGCGAGCTGCGACGGGCCGGGGCCCCGCGAACCTGGTCTATGGGTGTTGTGTGTGCTGCTCTGCGCCTGACGCTACTCGACGGTCGGTGGACAGCGGAAAGTGCCTGTGCAGGTGACTCGGGTGTCGCACGACGATGTGCATGAGGGAACGCGCACGCGGACGCGCTGCGACAACACCGCCCCCCGGTGGATCGAGCCCACAGCGGCTGTCGTGCTGAACCGAACGTAGCCCGGACGGTTGCTCAGAGTCAACATTGGTCTCTGAGCGTGGATCTCGCCCGGGGCACCCACCCGCCCCGTGAGCAGGGCGTGACCGCACCGTACGATGGTGTCATGTCATTTCTCCGCCGCCGCTCCGGCTCTCCTGCGGGACCGGACTTCGACGTGCTCGCGATGGACCCGGGCGACTGGCCGGGCGACTTCGGCGCCATGATGATGAGCGGCCCGGACGGCTCCTGTCAGGGCATCTTCCTGCGGTACGACCTGTTCGGCGGTCGTGGCCCCGCGATGTTCATCGGGAATCTGCCCGAGGGATCGCCGGCCCGGGACGCCGAGGACGGTGTCCCGTTCGAGATCCGCCAGCTGCTCACCGCACTGGAGAACGAGGAGCCGGTCGAGTTCGTCTCGGCCGAGGACTTCCCGGTCATGCTCGGCGACGACCTGCTGATCGTCCGGAAGGTCAAGGTCAGCGAGGAGCGGGTGTTCTGCGCCCAGTTCGGCCGCAGCGACGGCGTCCAGGTCACCATCGCCTCCTGGGACCGGCCGATTGCGGACGATCTCTACCAGCTGCTCAAGCCGCTCCCGGCGGACATGTTCCAGCAGGGCTGATTTCCGGCCAGACCCTGCTTGACGGTACTGATCAACGCTTCGTACAGTCACCAGCATGTCGTGTCCCCGCCCCCTGCTGCTGACCCGGCGCAGCTATCTCGATCTGCGGCGTACCGCGAGCGCGGCGTGTCCGGGCCGCTGAGGGGGAGTCGACTCCTCCGGCGGCCCGCCTCCGGCTGAATCCAGCCGTTCTGCACGAGGTTGTCGCCTACGGTTCCGCGCGCCCTCGCCGGTGCGCCCGCCCGCAGTTCGCCGCGCACCACGCTGCCGCCCGGAGGCATCCGCACATGACCGTCACTGATGGCACCTCACCCGTCGCGGACGCCCTCGCCCGGCTGCCCCGGGTGGTCGACCTGCTGGCGGCCCGGGCCGAGGAGCACGACCGGGACGCCACTTTCCCGTACCAGGGCATCGAGGCCGTGCACGAGGCCGGGCTGCTCACCCTGACGATCGGTCAGCGCTACGGCGGCCCCGGCGGCACGCTCGCCGACACCGTCCGGCTGCTCGCCCAACTCGGGCGCGGGGACGCCTCGGTGGCGGTGCTCACCGCCTTCACCCTGCTCCAGCACGCCGAGCAGGCCAGGAACGGCAGCTGGCCGTCCGGGGTCTACCGCCGGCTGCTGACCGAATCCCGCCGGGGCCCCGCCCTGGTCAACACGCTGCGCGCGGAGCCCGGCGGCCGGCTGGCCACGGTGGCCCGCTGGGACGGCAGCGGCTGGCGGCTGACCGGCCGGAAGACCTTCTGCGCGGGAGCCGAGGCGCTGGCCTGGCTGGCGGKCCGGGCCCGGACCGAGGAGACCGTTCCGCGGACCGGCCTCTTCCTGGTCCGCGGTGACAGCCCGGGCATCGAACTCGACCCGGTCTGGGACCAGTTGGGTCTGCGGGCGAGCGCCGGGCACGACGTGCTGCTGACCGATGTCGCGGTGGCCGCCGACGCGGTGGTCGGGCTGGCCGGAACCCTTGCCGAGGAGCCGCCCGCCGACCGACTGGACCGGGCCTGGCGTGAACTCGCCCTCTCCGCCGTACACCTGGGCGTCGCCCGGGCCGCGCAGGAATGGCTGATTCGGTTCCTCGGCCAGCGGACTCCGGCCAATCTGACCGAGCCGCTGGCGACCGTGCCCAGGTACCGGACGGCGGTGGCCGAGATCGAAGCCTCGCTGATCGGCGCCGAGGAACTGCTGTACGGCCTGGCCGCCCGGGTGGACCAGGGCGACCAGGCGGCCGCCGCCCGCTCCGGGGCGGCCCAGCTGCTGGTCAACCGCACCGCCACCGCAGCCGTCCAGCAGGCCGTCACCCTCACCGGCAACCCCGGCCTCAGCCGCCGCCACCCCCTGGAGCGCTACCTCCGCGACGTCCTCAGCGGGCGCACCCACCTCGCACCCGAGGACATCGTCCTCGACGGTCTCGCCCGCACCCTCCTGGGCTAGCTATTCGGGCACACGCTGCGGCAGCCAGGGGCTCGGGGCCCTGCTGATGTGCGGCTCCGCCGCGTGGGCGACGCCGACCTGTGGAGCGTTGCACCTGTGTGGATGGTCAGGCACTTTCGCAGTGACCCGAACGCCAGATCTCCTCGCAGTTCCCCGAGCCCCTGGACCGTAACCGGCTGAGCACCTGCAAAGGCCTCTGCTCAGCGGGTACCCACGGCGGTGCGCACCGCCCGGCGGGCGAGTGCGGCGTCGTCGTAGAGGCGGCGGATCATGATGCGCTGCTCCTCGCCCGCACCCGGGACGTCGTGCAGGCGGATCTCCCGCATCAGCACCAGGACCAGGTTGACCAGGAACGCGTCCCGCGCCACCGTCCCGCCGGACTGGGCGAGTTGGCTGATCTGGCGGCGGGCGGCCGAGTCCCCGGAGAGGACGCTCCAGAGCACCGCCAGGTCGTACCCGGGCAGGTACCAGCCGGCCTGCTCCCAGTCGACCAGGACCGGGCCCGACGGAGCGAGCAGGATGTTGCCGAGCAGCGCGTCGCCGTGGCAGAGCTGGAGCGGGCTGCCGGCCAGGCCGTGCAGCAGGGCCCGCAGGTCGCTCGCGTCCCGGTCGGTGAGCTGGCCGACCGAGTGGAAGCGGGAGATCTCCAGCTGGTAGTCGAGCGGCTTGCCGAACACGTCGGTCGGCGGCCGCCAGAGGTTCAGCGAACGGATCGAGCCGAGCACCGCGCGCAGCTCGCCGGGGGTCGGCGCGCTCACCGGGTGCCGCTCGCGGGCGGCCTGACGGCCCGGTACCCGCTCCATCACGAGCACGCAGCGCTCGTGGTCGGCGGCCACCAGCCGGGGCAGCCGGACCGGCGGACGGTGCCGGACGAAGGCCCGGTAGACCGAGACCTCGTGGTGGAATCGTTCGATCAACTGCTCGGCGTGCTCGCTGCGAAGCGCCTGCGGAGCAAGGCACTTGGCGACCACGGGTGCCCGGCCGATGGTGCCGGCGATCAGGATGTGTCGGCTGCCTTCCCGCAGGACCTGGCGGGGAAGGAAGCCAGGGCATATCCGCGAGATGTTGGCGAGGGCGGCCCGTACGGCGGGCGTCTGCAGGGCGGCCGGGTCGAGCCGGTCGGCGGTGGCGGCCTCCAGGGCGCGGCCGCGGTGCAGCCGGTCGGTGCCGTTGCGGGCCGCCAGCTGGTCGGCCTGACGGGGGAGCAGGCCGCGTGCGGTGGCCAGCGCCCTCGGGTCGCGGTACGGGGCCGGTCCCTGGCCGGGGCGACCGCCGGCTGCGGTGGGGGGGCGCAGCGCGGTACGGGTCTGGGTGGAGGTGCCGGTGGTCGCTGAGGAGTACATAGGGTGGTGAGGGTCCCTTCCTGGCCGGCGGCTGGCCTCTGCCGGTGTCTGCTACGGACTGCCCCGGGTGACGGAGGTGTGCACCGTCGCGGTGCACCGCCGGGGCGGAGGGGTGGAGCGCAGGCGCCGGGCACGGAACTTGAGTGGCCGTCACGACCCGCACCCTGGGGAGTACGTGCCGTGCGCCTGCCCTGGCCATGCCCGGCGCCTGTGCGCCACCCTGCCGCGCCACCCCCTCGGGTGAGGCCCCGGAAAGTCCGTTGACGGCTGCTCAGGGCAGTCCCTGAGCCGTTTTCGGGCCTTCCGACCCGGAGTCGGGGTGGCGCATCTCTACCTGACACCCGGTCAGCACTGGTGCACCATGTGGCGGACCCTGGCGAAGCGTGGCGAATGGTCGCGCGGCACATGCCAGCGCACTAGGGTCGAGAGCAGCCGAGGATTCCTGGGGGCTTCACGTGAGCAAGGGGCCGAACGCCAGATTCGCCGACCTGTTCGCCCTGACCGGCTGGTCCAAGGGCGAGTTGGCGAGGTTGGTGAACCGGCGCGGTGCGGCGATTGGTCAGCAGCAGCTGTCCACCGACACCTCGCGGGTACGGCGCTGGATGGAGCAGGGGGAGATCCCCCGCGATCCGGTGCCGAGACTACTGGCCGCCGTGTTCACCGAGCGGCTCGGCCGTGTCGTCACCACTGAGGACCTCGGTCTGGAACGACACCGGCCCACCAGGTCCGGCAGCACGCCGTCAGCAGAACCCTGGGAGTCGGATCGGACGGCTGAAGTCCTCACCGAGTTCACGGGAATGGACCTCATGCTCAACCGACGCGGACTGGTGGGCGCGGGCACCGCGCTCGCCGCGGGCACAGTCATCGGCGACAACCTCTACGACTGGATGCGGGGCGCCGACGTGGCAGCCGCAGTCCAACGGCCGGGCCTCCGAAGAGTGATCACCCAGGGCGGGCCCCGGCCGGTCATCGACGTGTACGAGCCGGGCCCGGTGGGCGCGGAGGAAGTGACCGCGCTGGAGCGGTCGGTGGAGGTCTTCCGGGCCTGGGACGCCTCCCGGGGCGGCGGCCTGCAGCGCAAGGCGGTGGTCGGCCAGCTGAACGAGGTGGGCGGGCTGCTCACGCACGACCTGCGGCCCGACGTGAAGCAGCGGCTCTGGATCGTGGCCGCCAACCTGGCGGTGCTGGCCGGCTGGATGTCGCACGACGTGGGCCTGGAGCCCACCGCGCAGCGGTACTTCGTGATCGCGGCGCAGGCGGCCAGGGAGGCGGACGACCGGCCGCGGGCGGGTGAGGCGATCTCCCGGGCTGCCCGGCAGATGCTCCATCTCGGCCGGGCCGACGACGCGTTGGAGCTGATGCAGCTGGCCCGGGCCAGCAGCGGGGATCAGATGCTGCCGCAGACCAGGGCGATGCTGCACACCGTGGAGGCGTGGGCGCAGGCCGCGCTCGGCCGGGCCGACGCCACCCGCCGGGTGCTCGGCGAGGCGGAGGAGCTGTTCGTCCAGCACAGCGACCTGGCGGCGCCCACCTGGATGGCCACCTTCAACGAGGCCGAGCTGCACGGCATGCAGGCGCTGGTCTACCGGACGCTGGCCGAGCACGACCCGGGCGCGGCCCGGCTGGCCGAGCGGCACGCGCAGCGCGCGATGGACCTGCGGGCGACCACCGGCCGGGAGCGCTCCAGCCTGCTCGACGAGATCACCCTGGCCTCGGTCTACTGGCTCTCCGGCGAGCCGGAGGGGGCAATGACGCACGCCAAGCTGGCGCTCAACTCGATCGGCCAGACCTCCTCGACCCGGACCTGGGACCGGCTGCGCGAGATGTACCGGCTGTCCAGCCGCTACCAGGGCGTGCCGGCGGTGGCCGAGCTGCGGGCGGAGATCCACGCGGTGCTGCCCGAGGCCCGCCGGGAGATCTGAGCCCCGCAGGGTGGACGAGAGGGCTGCCGAGGCTCAGGCGAGCTGACGGAGTGACATCCGCAGGGCGGTCACCTGGCCGTCCTGGTCGAGCATGGGTACGCCGGTGACCTGGAGGTGGCGCGGCTCGTCGCCGGGCTGTTCGATCGGCACCAGGCCGGATTCGGCCTGCCCGCGCAGCAGCGCGGAGGTGACCACCCGGCGGAGCGTGGGCCGGTCCGCCCGGAGCAGCTGGTCGAGGCTGAGCGGCCCGAGCCGCGGATCACGGCCGAGCAGCCGGTAGACCTCGGGCTGCCAGCTGACCTGGTCGGTGCGCAGGTCCCAGACGGCGGTGCTCATCGCTACCCCTCACGAAGGTATGGGCAAGGAGGACGCCCAAGGCGTGCGGCGGTGGGAAGACTCTGCCATGGGGGCGGGACGGGTGTGAGGGGTTATGGCAATTCCTTCACGGAAGTTCCATTGGCATATGCGGCGACGAGGTCCGGGAACCGACCTGATCGGCCCTGTGTGCGTAAGGGGCGCCCAGGCGGTAACCTTCGGTGATTCCGGCGCCCGGGCGCCCTTGCAGGAGCCATCAGACCCCCCGGCGACGGAAATCCCGTTGCCACCACGACCGCCGCAACGGATGCTGACGTCATGTTCGAGCCAGTGATAGCGCCCAGTGCCAGCCTCCTCGGCCTCCTCCAGCGAGGCCGTGGTGACGGACAGCTGCATGCGCTCGCGGCCGACCGTCACGAGGCGATCGCCGCCCTGGAGGAGTGCGTCACCAACGACCCCAGGGCCGACTGGCAGGTCGAGAACCGCTCCCTTTACTACGCTCGCCTCTTCATGGAGCTGGAGGCGCCGCTCAGCGGGCTCGAGCAGCATCTGCACGCCACGGAGGACGTCTTCGAGCCGGACGAGTCGCGGACCGGCCTGGCCCTGGCGGTGCTCGGCCACCTGGCCGCGTACGGCCGCCGGGACGCCCTGGACCTGCTTCGCGGCTACGTCGCGGTCGGCACCAACTGGGCCTGGGCGCTGGACGAGCTGGCGCTGCGCGACGACGACCGCACCCTGCTCTCGTTGGCCCCGTCGGTGCTCGGCCGCTTCCCGGCCGACCCGCAGGGTGACGCCGGGCTGCGGGCCGCGATCAGAGCTGCGTACGAGCCCCGGCCGTGGCGGCTGTGGGCCGCGCACCACCCCCGGATCGCCGCCGCGAGCGAGCAGTCCCCGTTCGACCTGTGGCAGCGGCAGATGAACCGCGGCGGGATCACCCCCGGCTGGAGCACCACCGATGTGCTCGCCTGGGCGGACCAGGCCGAGCCCGGCGGCTCCGCCGAACGCCGCGCGGCCGCCGCCGCGCGCTGCCTGGCCGCCGTGGTGCGTCCCGAGGACCGGCAGACGGTGCTGGAGGCCGCCCGGACGGGCTCGCCCGGGGCCAGGACGGCCGCCCTCCGTTACCTGGTGGACCAGCAGGATCCGGACGCCGCCGATCTGATCGAGGCCGCCGCCGCCGACATCGACGAACGGGTCGTCAACGCGGCCCTGTCGGTGCTCGGCCGGATGCGCGGCCCGGCAGCCCTGGCCCATGCCCGCCGCTGGGCCGACCCCGCCACCGGTGGCGCCGACAGCGCGCTCGGCGAGGTCGCCGTCCAACTGCTCGCCGACGCCGGCGAACCGGCCGACGGGCCGTTGGTGGTCGACGGGCTGCGCCAGTGGATCTCGGTCCGGGGCGTGACCGGAGCCGGCCTCGGCACCCTGGTCGACGGTGTGGGGCGGCTGGCCGCCGCCGGAGCCGTCCCCGCCCTGCGTCACGTCTACGGCGAGGCGGGCTCCTCCGAGCTGCGCGGCCGGGCCGCCCGCGCGCTGGCCGTCACGGACCCGCACTTCGCTCGCGGGATAGCGGTCGAGTGCCTCTGGGACTGCGAGGAGGCCACCCGCGAGCTGGCCGCCCGCCACGTCACCACCACCGGCGACGTCCGGGTGCTGGAGCGGCTGCGCCGACTGGCCGCCGATCCGGCCGAGGAGGCCGAGCTGCACGCGGTCATCCGCGGGCGCCTGACCGGGCACTGAAGCAAGGTCGCCCTTTCGGGCCGACGAGCGCGGGGCGACTGGCATGATGGACGGGCCCTCCGCCCGTCCG
Source organism: Kitasatospora sp. P5_F3 (assembly GCF_054049135.1). NCBI lineage: Bacteria > Bacillati > Actinomycetota > Actinomycetes > Kitasatosporales > Streptomycetaceae > Kitasatospora > Kitasatospora sp. P5_F3. Next base: position 26,376 of record NZ_JBFUMY010000034.1, read on the forward strand.
TACCCGGGAGCCTCGCCGCTGATGATCCGTTACCGCTCGCTCGCCCGAGTCGCCGCGCCGACAGCCGCTCTGGCCGGGGTGGTGCTGCTCGGCGGCCCCGCCTTCGCGCACACCGGGGTCACCTCCCAGCAGGCCCAGGCACTGGCGGTGGACGCCGTGCTCTCGTTCAAGGCGGCGGGGGAGTCGGACACGGCCGGGATCGACGAGGTGCAGGTGGTGCTGCCGGCCGGGATCGCGCCCGCCGACGTGAGTCTGGTGAAGGCCCCGGAGGGCTGGACGTTCAAGCCGGGAGCCGAGGGCTTCTCGGTGGCCGGGCCCGGTCTGGCACCGGGTAAGAACGCCGAGTACCAGGTGAAGGTGCGTCAGCTGCCGGACGCCCAGCAGGTGGTGTTCAAGACCCTGGTGCTCTACACCGACACCCAGGTGGACCGCTGGATCGAGGTCCCGCAGGGCGGCAGCGAGCCGAAGAACCCGGCCCCGGTGCTCAAGCTGGCCAAGGCCGCCCCCGGCGCCGTGGTGCTGGCCGCACCGACTCCCAGCCCGACGCCGACCCCCACGCCGAGCCCGTCCCCGTCCCCGACGCCTTCGCCTTCGCCGGCGGCCTCCGCGACCACGGTGCTGGTCCTGGAGCAGCACACCGACCAGGGTGCGGGCAACGGCGGGATCGTCATCGGCACGGTCGCCGTCCTGCTGGTCGCGGTCGGCGGTGTGATCTGGTGGCGCCGCCGCTCGGCAGACAGCTGAGCGACGGCACCACCGGGGGTCACTTGACCGGGACGCCCGCGTCCGGCGCCAGCACGCCCGCCGTCACCAGGCCGATGATCAGGATGCCGAGCGCCACCCGGTAGATCACGAACGGCATGAAGCTGTGGCTGGAGATGTACTTCAGGAACCAGGCGATGGCCGCGTAGCCGACCACGAAGGCGATCAGGGTCGCCAGAATGGTCGGCCCCCAGGCCGGGGCCGGGCCCTCGCCGATCTTGAACAGCTCCAGCACGCCGGAGGCCAGCACGGCCGGGATGGCGAGCAGGAACGAGTACCGGGCCGCCGCCTCCCGGCTGTAGCCGAGCAGCAGGCCCGCGCTGATCGTGCCGCCCGAGCGGGACACCCCGGGGATCAGCGCCAGTGACTGCGCCAGCCCGTACCCGATGGCGTGAGGCAGCGTCAGCTCGCTGATCGGCTTGGCGTGCCGGACCGCTCGGGTGCGGTCGGCGATCGCCAGGATCACGCCGAACACGATCAGCGTGGTGCCGATCACCCGCAGATCGCGCAGGGTGGTCTCGATGGTGTCCTGGAACAGCGCCCCGAAGACGGCGATCGGCAGCGTGCCCAGGATGACGAACCAGCCGAGCCTGGCGTTCGGGTCGCTGCGCCGCTCGCGCTTGAAGAGCGCGACCACCCAGGCCGAGACGATCGCCGCGATGTCCTTCCGGAAGTAGATCAACACGGCCGTCTCGGTACCCAGCTGGGTCACCGCGGTGAAGGCCGCTCCCGGGTCCTGCCAGCCCACCAGGGCCGAGAACACCCGCAGGTGGGCGGAGGAGGAGACCGGGAGGAACTCGGTGAGGCCCTGGACGAGGCCGAGTACGGCGGCGTGGAACCACTCGATCACCGGGCACCCGCCGCGGTTATCTGGGGGAGGGTGCGCATCAGCTCTGGTCCTGTTCTGTTCACGGAAACCGGGGCGCGCCGCCCCGTCGTCGCACCGGCGCCGCCGGGCTCACAGGGCACCGTCCGGCGCAGCCAGATGATACGGGCTCAAGGTGTACGGCCGCCGCCGAGGGCCCGTACTGCCGACGGTTGGTGGACGGTCAGCTCGGTAGCCACGAGGGTGGTCGCGGTGGCGTCGGGTTCGCCGGTGCCGGGGTTGCGGGCGTACCGGGGGTGCGGTGCGCCGCTCAGCTGGAGACGGAGCCGGTGCCCGGCGGCGAAGCGGTGCGCGGTGTGGTCGAGGTCGACCATGACGGCGACCGGTCCGGACCCGGTCGGGGTGAGCCGGAGGACTCCGTCGCAGACGTTGACCGAGCGGCCGCGCGGGTCGACGTCGCAGAGCCGGGCGAACAGGTCGGTGTGCCCGGCGGTGACCAGCAGGTCCACGGCGACCGGGCCGAGCAGCTCGACCGGCTCGGAGAGCGGCGCGGTGCTGAAGGTCAGCACGTCCGGGCGGGCCTCCCGGCGGTCGTTCCGCCGGGGGCCGGCCTGCTGGGAGAGCAGCGGGCCGCCGGCCGAGGGCGTCGGGTCGGCCGGGTCGACCCGGAAGCCGACCGGCCCCGTCTCGGTCGGCTCGGGGGCCAGCCGTCCGTCCGCCAGGTACCAGCGCCGTTCGATACCCTCGCCCGGCCAGTCGGCCAGGTCGCGCCAGTTGTCGCCCAGGTTCACTCGTACGGGCTGCGCCCGCAGACCCGACGGGTCGTCGCACAGGTGCGCCCGGAGCCAGGCCAGGCTCTCCCGGAACACCTCGGGCAGGCCGGGGCCGAGCGTGGAGGTGTGCGTCCACGGCCCGATCAGCAGCGAGCTCGGGCAGCCGGCCGTGCGCAGCCGCTTCCACTGCCGCAGGGTCTGGTCGAGGCAGACGTCCGACCAGCCGGCGACCAGCGCGGTCGGTACGGCGTGCCGCTCGGCGACCGGGCCGAGGTCGGCGCCCGCCCAGTACGGATCGGTGGGGTCGGGGTGGTCCAGTGCCTCGTCCAGGAACGCCACCCGGCCCCCGGTCCCGGCCGGGTACGCCTCGCGCAGTGGCAGGCCCCGGGTGGCTCGGCGCAGGTTGTGCTGCAGCCGGGTGGAGGCGCGCMGCAGCGCGCCGAGGCCGTGTTCGAAGTTCACCAGGCCGACGGTGGCGACCAATGCGTTCTCGAGGTTGAGGACACCGCCGGAGTAGAAGAAGGAGTGCGGGTCGTGGATGCCGTTCTGCACCACCATGGCGCGCAGCTCCGGCGGCGGTTCGGCGGCCAGCGCCCACTGGGTGTAGCCGAGATAGCTGGGGCCGCCAGAGTGCGGCCTCGCCGTCCGAGCCGCCGGTGCCCCGGCAGCGCGCCCTGATGCACCGTCACCCCTGGCTGCCCACCGCCCTCCCGCTCCGCCGCACCATCGGGCCCGGCACGCTGGCCTCGCTGGAGCACGCGCTCGCGGTGCTGGCGCCGACCGGGCTGCCCGGCGCGGCCCGGCTGGAGGTCTTCGCCCTGCTCACCGGCTTCGTGGCCAGCCACGTCGGGTACGAGGTGGCGCAGCGTTAGGCGCTGGAACGTTCCACCCGGAGCGCCGCCGACCTCGGCGCGGCCCAGCTCCGCTACCTCACCACGATGGCGGAGACCGGCCGCTACCCCCAGCTCGCCGCCACCCTGGCCGAACCGCCCGCTCCCGCCGACCCGGAGTCCACCTTCGAGCGGCTGCTCGGCAGGCTGGTCAAATCGTTGTTGCCGTGATCAGGGCATGTGGCATCATCCCGGGATGATCACTGCGGCGAACTCCGGCACCTGGACCCTCGGCGACCTCACCGTCAACCGGCTCGGCTTCGGTGCGATGCGGCTGACCGGCAGCGCCGCCTTCGACCTGGGCACCCCCAGCAACCGGGAGCGCTCAATAGCCGTGCTCCGGAAGGCCGTCGAGCTCGGCGTCAACCACATCGACACCGCCGCCTTCTACTTCTCCCCGCTGCGCTCCGCCAACGAGCTGATCAACCGGGCGCTCGCCCCGTACGCCGACGACCTGGTGATCACCACCAAGGTCGGCCCCGGGCGCGGCCCGTCCGGCGACTGGCTGGACTGGCCCCGGCCCGACCAGCTGCGCGGTCAGGTCGAGGAGAACCTGCGCCAGCTCGGCCGCGACCACCTGGACGTGGTCAACCTGCGGATGCAGGGACGGGGTCCGCTCGCCGAGCACTACGGCGCCCTGGCCGAGCTGCGGGCGGCCGGCCTGATCCGCCACCTCGGTATCTCCAACGCGGACGCCGCCCAGCTGGCCGAGGCCCAGACCGTCGCGCCGGTGGTCTGCGTGCAGAACCGGTTCGGGCTCGGCGCCGCTGCTGCCCAGCAGGAGCTGCTGCGCAGCTGCGGCGAGCAGGGCGTGGCCTTCGTCCCGTTCTTCGCGATCGCGGGGGAGGGCAAGGAGAGCGGCGTGGGTGGCACCGACAGCCCCGAACTGCTCGCGGTGGCAGCCGCGCACGGCGCCTCCCCGGCCCAGATCCGGCTCGCCTGGACGCTGGCCCAGGGCCCGCACGTGCTCGCCATCCCCGGCACCGGCAACCCCGACCACCTGGTGGAGAACATCGCGGCCGGCGCCCTCCGGCTGTCCGCCGCCGAGCTGGCCACCCTGGACGCCCTGGCCGCCCGATGACCGTCACCGCGGCGGAGCTGGCGCTCCGTCACATCGAGGCCCGGTCCACCGGCGGGCCGCTGACCGCGGGCCTGCGGGTCACCCTCAACTTCCACCCGGACCGGGCCTTCGCGGGCGGCCGCCCGATCCTGCGCGCGCTGGCCGAGGACGGCGCCTACCACTCCCAGTTCGTCACCGGCACCAGCAACGGCGGCCTGACCGCCCACCCCGGCGGCGACCGCTGGCACTGGGAGAGCCGGATCTTCGGGAGTGCGTACGACGCCGCACCCGCCGAACAGCGCCCGGTGTACGGCGCGCTGAACTTCCGTCACCAGCCGGCCGGGGCCGCCCCGAGGTTCGGCTCCGCGCACCTCCGGCTGACCGCCGAGGCGCTCGCCCGGACCACCTTCTGCTACCCCGACAGCTTCCTGGAGCCGGCCGACTTCGGCACCGCCGCACGGATGTCCCTGGTCGAACTGGCCGAGGCCGACGAACAGGACGCCCTGGACGACTACGTCGAGGCCCATGTGCACGGCGGCGTCCGGCTGGACCGCGACGTCGAGGCCCTGGTGCTGGACCCGAGCTTCCGGGGCACCGCCGTCGAGGCCGACGCGGCCGGGCTGCCCTGCCCGGTCGAGTGGCACCCGGGGTACCGGCTCGCGGTCACCGAGCTGCGCCGCCACCCGGACTACCGGCGTGCCGAGTACGTCGAGCTGGGTGCCGCGATCGCCGAGGACGGGTGGCTCGACCCCCGCGTGCTCGGCGCGGCGGTGGCCACCGGGGAGCACGATCCGCAGGACCTCAAGAAGGTCTGGCACTACCTGGCCCGGTTCGGTACGGCAGGCTGATTATTGACGGGCTTTCGACCCGGCCGGTCGGTAGCCTGCGCGGCATGGACCTCGAAACCCTGCCCGTGATGGAGTTCGCCTTCCCCGGCCCGCTGCGCGACCAACTCGTCGCAGCGGTCCTGTCCGGCGCCAAGACCACCACCTCCGCCCTGGCGGCCGGTTACGAGTACGACGGTGAGCCATTGCCGGAGGCCGGTCTGCGGTCGGCAGTGATTGACTCGGCGGGCCGCCGGGTCGCGGCGATCGAGCTCACCGAGGTCCGGGTGGTCCGGCTCGCCGACATCGACCTCCGGCACGCCCTGGACGAGGGCGAGGGCTACGAGTCGGTGGCCCAGTGGCGGGCCGGGCACGAGGAGTTCTGGCACAGCCCGGAGGTCCGCGCGGAGCTCGGCGCCGACTTCACGGTCGACGACGGCACCCTGGTGGTGGCCCAGCGCTTCCGGCTGCTGGACCCCGATCACGGTGAGAGCTGATCAACTGCCTTGGTACGGTGAGCGGGTACCTCACCCGGACCGTTCAACGGAGCACCCATGGCAGAGCCCCTGATCGCCGCAGTCGCCGGCCGGACGCCGAAGGTCGACCCGACCGCGTTCGTCGCCGCCAACGCGGTGGTGGTCGGATCGGTCACCCTCGGCCCCGGCGTGAGCATCTGGTACGGCGCGGTGCTGCGCGGCGACGCCGAGTCGATCACGGTGGGCGCGGACACCAACATCCAGGACAACTGCACGGTGCACGCCGACCCGGACTTCCCGGCGGTGCTCGGCGAGCGGATCTCGGTCGGCCACAACGCGGTGCTGCACGGCTGCACCGTGGAGGACGACGTACTCGTCGGGATGAGCGCCACCGTACTCAACGGCGCCCGGATCGGCGCCGGTTCGCTGGTCGCGGCGGGCGCGGTGGTCCCGCAGGGCATGCAGGTGCCGCCGGGCTCGCTGGTGGCCGGAGTGCCCGCCAAGGTGAAGCGCGAACTCACCGAGGACGAGCGCTCCGGGATCAAGCTCAACGGCCAGGGCTACCTGCTGCTCGCCCGGGCCCACGCCACCGAGCTGGGCCAGGAGTAGTCAGCTCTCGATGGCCATCCGAACACCGAGAAGGACCAGTACAGAGCCGGAGACCTGTTCGAGGCGCTTGCGGACCGTGGCTCGGGAGATGACCTTCTTCATCCGGCCGACGAACCAGACGTACAGGCCGTAGTAACCGATCTCGAAGACGGCCCAGACGGCCGCCAGACCGATCATGGTGGGCAGCTGAGGGGCGCCCGCGGGCACGAACTGCGGGAGGAAGGACATCGCGAACACCGCGGCCTTGGGGTTGGCGAGGTTCAGCAGCAGGCCCGAGCGGTAGGAACTCCAGCCGGAGCGCGCTGTCTGGGGATCCTGCTGCTCCTCCGGTCGCTGCTCGCCGCGGGCGTCCAGCAGCGTCTTCACACCGAAGACGACCAGCGTCACGGCACCGGCGATCCGCATGATGTCGTACGCCAGCTGGGACGCCGCCAGCAGCGCGGTGAGCCCGAGCGCGGCGGTGACACCCCAGACGAAGACGCCGGTCTCATTGCCCAGCACGGTGAGGAATCCGGCACGTCGGCTGCGCAGGGACTGACGGATGATCAGCATCGTGCTCGGGCCGGGTGAGGCCGCGATCAGGGTGCAGGCGCCGAGGAAGGCGAGGAGAGAGCTCAGCATGGGCCTCATCCTGGGGTCCGCTGCTGGTCATGTCCATAGACCTCGTCCCGAGCCCCGGCTCTGCCCGGTTCACACGTCGCGGCGGCGGATCACCAGCAGGGCGAGGGCGAGCACGACGAGCGGCCAGAGTGCGAACACGGCCCAGGAGTCCGGGACGCCGGCTATCCGGATCGGATCGTCGAGCTGACCCCAGGTCTGCACCAGCCGTCGCCAGGCGCTGACCACCATCGTCTGGTTGACGTCGGCGGACCACTGGTTGGTCGGTGCGAACAGCATCGGCAGGATCAGCAGGCTGAAGCAGGTGGCGAGCACGGCCGCCGCGCTGTGCCGGATCAGCACCCCGAGGCCCAGCCCGATCAGTGCGCAGACCGGAGCCGCCAGTACGGAGGCCAGCAGGGCCCGGCCCACCCCGGGGTGGGTGATCGGGACCCCGGCGCCCCGTCCGCTCAGGATCGCCTGGGAGAGCAGGAACGAGGTGAGCGAGACGGCCACCCCGACCACGGCCCAGACCGTGGCGAGCAGCACCGCCTTGGCCAGCACCACCGATCGGCGGGCGGGGACGGCCACGCTGGTGGTGCGGATCAGTCCGCTGCCGTACTCCCCGGCCATGGTGATCGCCCCGATGCTGCCGGAGACCAGCATCAGGGAGACGTAGCCGGCCGGCGGGAAGGCGTCGAAGCACCGGAACCCCTCGAACTCCCGGGATTCCGGGAGGCTGTTCGCCAGGTTCTGATAGTCCCCCAGCGCGGCCGCCACAGCGGATCCGATGACGAACAGGGTGATCAGGGCGAGCGTCCACGGCGTGGAGCGCAGCGAGCGCATCTTGATCCACTCGGCGGCGACCAGATCGCCGAAGCGGACCGGGGGGAGGGTGGGGGCGAGTGTGGTCATCGGGGACGTCCTGCCAGGTAGTCGACGCTGTCGGCGGTCAGTTCCATGAACGCCTCTTCCAACGAGGCGGTCCGGGTGGTCAGTTCGTGCAGGGCGATCCGGTGTTCGAGGGCGAGCGCCCCGATCCGGGCGGCCGGCAGGCCGGTCACGGCGAGCCGTTCGACTCCGGCCGAGCCCTCCGGTTCCACGGAGGCTCCCGCTGCAGTCAGCAGGGCGGCCAGTTCGGCGGCCTGCGGCGTGCCCACCACGACGCTGAGCCGGGCGCTGCGGGCAGCGAACGTCTGCACCGATTCGGCGGCGATCAGCCGGCCCTGACCGATCACCACCAGATCGTCGGCGGTCTGCTCCATCTCCGTCATCAGGTGGCTGGAGAGGAAGACCGTCCGGCCTTCGGCAGCCATCCGGCGGAACAGGTGGCGGACCCAGAGCACACCCTCGGGGTCCATGCCGTTGACCGGTTCGTCGAACATCAGCACCGGCGGGTCGCCGAGCAGTGCGGTCGCGATGCCGAGCCGCTGCTTCATGCCGAGCGAGAAGCCACCGATCCGCCGCCGGGCCACCTCGGCCAGGCCGACCTCCGCCAGCACCTCGTCCACCCGGCGCAGCGGGATGCCGTTGCTGCGGGCCAGGGCGGACAGGTGGGCGGCGGCACTGCGGCCGCCGTGGACGTGGCCCGCGTCGAGCAGCGCGCCGACGTGGTGCAGCCCGCGCCGGTGCTGCCGGAAGGGGACACCGCTGACGGTGGCGGTGCCGCCGGTGGGGGTGTCCAGGCCGAGGATCATCCGCAGCGTGGTGGTCTTGCCGGCCCCGTTGGGCCCGAGGAAGCCGGTCACCCGGCCGGGCCTGACGGTGAAGGAGAGCTGCTGCACGGCCGTCTTGCGGCCGTAGGACTTGGTGAGTTCGTTGACTTCGATCACGGGAGCAACACTGCCGCCGGACCCCCGGAGCGGGCATCGGGCCGGGGGCGGCAATCATCCGGGCAGGTCAGCCCGGGGGCGTACATCCGGGGGCCGATGTCCGGCGGGTGGTGGGCGGATAGTGTCGCGGGATGACGAAGACAAGGGCGACAGCCTGGGGCGGGGGACTGCTGTACCCCCTGGTCCTGCTCCTGTTGGTGGGCGGCGCGTTCCGTTCCCCGAACCTGTACGGGCTGGGGGCGCTGCTCGCGGGTGGTCTGCTGATCGGTGTGCTGCGCCGATCCCCGCTGTGGGCGCTGGTGTTGACCCTGCTCGGCGCGCTCGTGATGGTGGCGGTGGGCGGCCCGGGGCAGAGCCCGGGCCGGTTCATGCCGTTCCTGGCAGCCGACCTGGTCCTGGGCTTCATCGTCGCCACCCGGTCCCGGCGGGTCTCGATCACCGCCGGTGTGCTGTCGTCCCTGTTGCAGGTCGTCACCGCCTTCGGCTTCATGTCCGGGCCCGACCACCAGGTCGCCGTCGCGATCATCTCCGTGCTGCTGCTCGGTACCTGCTGCCTGGGCGGACTGCTGTTCCGGGAGCGCCGCGAGCATGCGGTGGCCCTGCGCTCGCAGGAGGTGTCCGAGGCGGTGACCGCCGAACGGCTGCGAATCGCCAGGGAGTTGCACGACATGGTGGCCCACAGCATCGGGATCATCGCGATCCAGGCCGGGGTCGGCAGCCGGGTCATCGAGACCCAGCCCGCCGAGGCCAAGCAGGCACTGCAGGCGATCGAGGCCACCAGCAGGGAGACCCTGTCGGGGCTGCGGCGCACGCTGGTGGCGCTGCGTCAGGCCGACCCGCAGGCCGAGGCCCCGCTCGGTCCCGCCCCGGGCCTGGCCGACCTCGAACGGCTGGCGGCGGCGACCGCCGACGCGGGGGTCAGGGTCGAGCTCCGCTGGGCCGGTGACCAGCGCCAACTACCGGCCGACATCGACCTTTCGGCCTACCGTATCGTGCAGGAGGCGCTGACCAACGTGGTCCGTCACGCGGGCACCGGGCACTGCTGGGTGACCGTCGACTACGGGGTGGAGGAGCTGTCCGTGGAGGTGCTCGACGAGGGGCGCGGGGTGCCGGGTACCGGGGGTTCCGGGTTCGGAATCACCGGCATGCGGGAGCGGGTCGGCCTGCTGCACGGTCGGTTCAGCGCCGAGCCACGCCCCGAGGGCGGCTTCCGGGTGGCGGCCCGGCTGCCGCTGCCCGAGCCGGCCGTGGCCGGGGTGACCGTGGCCGGGGCGGAGGCGCGATGAGCATCCGGGTGGTGCTCGCCGACGACCAGCCGCTGGTCCGGTCCGGCCTGCGGGTGATCATGGCCGACCACCCCGACCTGGAGGTGGTCGGCGAGGCCGGGACGGGCACCGAGGCGGTCCGGCTGGCCCAGGAGCTGAGCCCCGACGTGGTGCTGATGGACATTCGGATGCCCGGGATGGACGGAATCGAGGCGACCCGCCGGATCATCTCCGCCGGTGGCGCCACCCGGGTCCTGATGCTGACCACCTTCGACGAGGACGACCACGTCTACGGCGCCCTGCGGGCCGGGGCGAGCGGATTCGTGGTCAAGGACATGGCGGTGGACGACATCCTCGGCGCCATCCGGGTGGTCGCCGCCGGGGACGCGCTGATCGCCCCGGGCGTCACCCGCCGCCTGATCGCCGACTTCCTCGACCACCCCGGCCCCGGGCGCACCCCGCAGCCGATCGAGGGCATCACCGAACGGGAACGGGAGGTGCTCACCCTGGTCGGCCGGGGCCTCTCGAACACCGAGATCGCCGAGCAGCTGTTCATCTCGGTGGCCACCGCCAAGTCCCACGTGGCCCGGCTGTTCAGCAAGCTGGGCGCCCGGGACCGGGTCCAACTCGTCATCACCGCCTACGAGATGGGCCTGGCCGGACCCTCGCGCTGATCCGGTGTCAGCGGGTGAGCGGCACGAACCGCACCGGCGTACCGGGGCGGGCCTGGGCGGCGGCGGGCAGGTCGGCGGCCGGCACGATGCCGATCACCGGGTAGCCGCCGGTGGTGGGATGGTCGGCGAGGAAGATCACCGGGCGGCCGTCCGGCGGGACCTGGACGGCGCCCAGCACCATGCCCTCGCTGGGGAGTTCACCCGCCCGGGCCCGGGGGAGCGGCGGGCCTTCGGTGCGTAGGGCGATCCGGTTGCCGGCGGCTGCGACCAGATACTGCGAGCGGGCCAGCAGCGGTCGGGCCGCCGCCGCGAACCAGTCCAGGTGCGGGCCTGGGTACAGCCGGAGCACCAACTCGTCCGGGGGCGCGGGCAACGGGACCAGCTCTGCTCGGCTCAACGGGAAGCGCGGCCCGACCGGCAGTAGCTGACCGGCCGTCAGCGGGGCCGGGCCGAGGCCGGAGAGCAGGTCGGCGGAGCGGCTGCCCAGTACGGGCGGGACGGCCGGACCGCCCGCCACCGCGAGATAGCTCCGGACCCCGTGGGTGGCCGGGCCGAGATCGAGCACCGAGCCGTCCGGTACGACGACCGCCGCCCCCCAGGCGACCGGCCGCCCGTCCAGCCGGACCGCCGCCGGTGCGCCCGTGACAGCGATCAGCTGCGGGCCGACCGCCCTCAGCGCCACGCCCCCGAGTGTGGTCTCCAGACCGGCCGTCCCGGCGGGGTTGCCGACCAGCCGGTTGGCCGCCCGCAGCGCGGGTTCGTCCAGTGCCCCGGCCCGGGGCACACCGAGGTGGGCCACCCCGCGCCGCCCCAGGTCCTGAACCGTCGTCAGCGGCCCGGGCCGGACCACCAGCAGGCCGATCACCCCGCAGCCACCGGCACGAACCGCACCCGGACGCCCGGCGCGAGCAGCGCGGCGGGCTCCCGGCCAGTGTCCCAGAGCACCACCGAGGTCCGGCCGAGCAGTTGCCAGCCGCCGGGTGAGGAGCGCGGGTAGACCCCGGTGTACGGTCCGGCCAGTGCGACCGACCCGGCCGGTACGGCGCTGCGCGGGGTGTCCCGGCGCGGCACCTCGTACGGGGCGGGCAGCCCGGTCAGGTAGCCGAAGCCGGGGGCGAAGCCGCAGAACGCGACCCGGTACTCGAAGGAGCTGTGCAGCCGGACGGCCTCCGCCGTGGAGCACCCCCAGAGCCCGGCGACCTCCGCCAGGTCCGCGCCGTCGTAGACGGTGGGCAGCTCGATCAGCGGGCCGTCGGCGGGCGGGTGCGGCGGCAGCTGCCAGCCGGCCAGCCGCTGCCGGGTCAGGGCCGGATCGGCGAGGCCGTCGAGCAGGACGGTACGGGCGGCGGGCACGATCTCGGTGATCGCCGGGAGTTCGTCCCGGCGGGCCAGCAGGGCGGCGTAGAGCGCGGCGACGCTCTCGCCGTCGGGGGCCCGCACCAGCAGTGCGTCGGCGCCGACCTGGCGGAACGTCAGGTGCATCAGAGCCTCCGTCGGTTGGGGGGTGGGTGAAGGAGCGATGTTGGGGTGCGTGGCTCGGCGGTGCCGAGGAGGGAGTAGCAGCGGAGCTGCGGCGACTGACGAGAAGCCGGCGAGGTGCGTGCCCCGGCGCCGCGACGCTGCCCACCAACCGACGGAGGCTCTAAACGAACGCCTCGACCCGTACCCCGGCGGAGGCGAGCGCGCCCCGGACCCGCCAGGCGAGCTGGGCCGCGCCGGGGGTGTCGCCGTGTACGCAGAGGGAGCGGGCCTCGACCGCGACCGGCTCGCCGCCGACGGCGGTGACCAGGCCGTCCCGGGCGATGCCGACCGCGCGGGCGATCACCGACTCGGGGTCGTGCACCACGGCCTCCGGGTCGCGGCGCGGCACCAGGGTGCCCGCCCAGGTGTAGGCCCGGTCGGCGAACGCCTCGGTGACCACCGGGAGTCCGACGCCCTCGGCCACCGTGAGCAGCCGGGAGCCCGGCAGGCCGAGCACCGGCAGCGGGCCGTCGCAGATCGCACCGGCCCGGAGCACGCCCGCGACCACGGCCTCGGCCTGTTCGGAGTCGGTGACCACCTTGTTGTACAGGGCACCGTGCGGTTTGACGTAGGAGACCCGGGAGCCGGCGGCGCGGGCGAAGACCTGGAGGGCGCCGATCTGGTACGCGATCTCGTCGGCCAGTTCCTCGGGCGGGACGTCCATCGGGCGGCGGCCGAAGCCGGCCAGGTCGCGGTAGGAGACCTGGGCGCCGATCCGGACGCCGCGTTCGGCAGCCAGCGCGCAGACCCGGCGCATGGTGGAGGGGTCGCCCGCGTGGAAGCCGCAGGCCACGTTGGCGCTGGTGACCACGGAGAGCAGGGCCTCGTCGTCGGTCAGGGTCCAGCGTCCGAACCCCTCGCCGAGGTCCGCATTGAGATCGATCACCGATTCGGTCACGCCAACGCCCGCCTCCCGCACCTGTCCGTCGCCGTTCGCTGGGGGTGATCGTAGGGCCTGCGCGCGGGCGCGTGTGCACGTGACCCGAGCCCGGAGCGCGCACCGGATGGTGCGAAGCACGATCAACAGCGGGATCACCCCGATGACTCCGAACGACATGTCGATGAAGCGCCATGCCAGCGGTATCCCGCGCAGCGGCCCGCAGATCAGGGCGAGCGGGATGATCGCGGCGCAGGCGATCATCGCCCACTGGATCACCCAGACGTTGCGGACCGGGTCCCGGTACGGCCCCCAGAACCCGATCGCGATCACCAGGTGCGCGAAGGCCAGCCAGTCGGTGCCGTAGGCGAGGAAGGGGTAGCGGACGTTGGTCTCGGCCACCCCCTCCCGGACCCGCTCGATCCAGGCGGCGGCCGCCGGGAAGTGCTCGGCCAGCGGTGAACCGGCCACCAGATCGGCCAGCCAGCGGGTCTCGGTCTCCAGCGGAAAGGCCGTCAGGCCACTGAGCACCAGGCAGACGATGAAGATGCCGATCCACCGCCGGACCCGGCGCAGGGTGGCGGCCTCGGTGGCCCTCTGATCCTCGGTCATGTCGCAAAACCCCCCATACGGGTAGTGCGGGTCGGGTTCACTGCCCCGGCCTGCGCAGAGCTGACTCTAAAGGGATAACTGAACATGTTCAACTCTCTTCGAAAACAGGGACAACCGGGGTCGTTTCGGACTCTGTCGGGATGAACCTCTAACCTTGACCACCGTGACCGCCATCGCAGACCGACCCACCGGGCAACCGCCCCGCCCGCCCGCCCCCGGCGTCGCCCGGCCCGCCCCGGGCCCGGCCGCCGACGAGGGGCTGGCCCGTCGGCTCAAGGCGCTGGCCTGCACCGCTCCGCTGCACGACCTGGAGAGCCGGAAGGTCAACCTGGCCGGCGAGTACAGCTCGTACGCGATGGCCGAGATCGGGCTCGCCGTGATCGACCTGGTCACGCTCAACATGGACTTCGACACCGGGGCCGACCGCGACATAGTGCTCGGCCGGCTGCACCCCCGGGTCGCCGCGCAGAACCCGGGCCGCCCCGTCGCCGAGCACGAGCGGGTGGCCCGCTGGGTGCTGGAGTCGCTGATCAACGTCGGCAGCGTGGACCGCGGCTTCCGCGCCGTCTACGGCACCTTCGGCTCCGACGGTTCGTACGTCCGCCGCGACTACGACTTCAAGCTGATCGAGGAGGTACCGGGCCCCGACGGCGGTGTCTACCTGCGCACCACCGACGAGGCGGTCAACGTCCTGGTCGGCGCCCTCGACACGGACGTGACGTCCGCTCAGATCGCCGCCGAGGTCAAGCTCGAGGTGTTGATCAGCCGGGGCCGGCTGGCCGACGCCCAGCTCGCGGCCGAGCAGGCCCGCTACCGCACGGTCCAGTACGCCGAGACGCTGCGCCGCGCCCTGGACGCCACCCGGCGCAACGTCCGCGCGGTGGACTGGATGCAGGCCGTCCCCGACCTGATCGACGAGGCGCTCGACCACATCGCCGACCGCTACCGGCACGAGAACGCGATCCTCACCAACATCCGCAAGGCCCGCGACGAGTCCGAGGACGCCGAGCAGAAGCGCCGGGCCGCCGAGCTGGTCGACATCGTCAAGGACTGCATCCGCCGCCACACCCAGCTGCAGACCCGGTTGCTGGAGGCCGGTCCGCTGTTCCGCGCCGAGCAGGACCGGCAGGCCTTCGCCGCCCCGACCGCGCGCAGCGGCATCGACCTGTACGGGCAGCTGCTCGCACCGCTGCTGGAGCTGCCGGTCGATCAGGCCACCCGGCCCACCGACGCGTTCTTCGCCCGGGGCATCGGGCTGCGCACCCCGGTCTCGGTCCGGGTCGCCGACCTGGTCGAGCTGCTGCTCACCCCGCCGGTCGAGCGCGAACACCTCGGCGCCGAGCTCCCCGACCCGGACCTGGTCGCCACACCCGACGACAGTCGCTTCACCGAAGCCCAGCTGGAGTCCGCCCTGGAGCTGCTCGACCTCCCGCCGGACGCCCCCCGACGGCTCTCCGGCCTGCTCGCCGAAGCCCGCGAGCGCGACGCCGAGCTGCCCTACCTGGTCGCGCTGCTCGCCGTGCACGCGGCCAGCCCGCCGGTCGGGACGGCGTACCGTCAGGGCGAGGAGCGGCTGCTCTTCGCGGTGGACGACGGGACTCGACTGGACGACTGGGAGTTCGGCGGGGCCGACCTGATCGTGGGCAGCGCCCTGCTCGACGCGGTCGGCATGGCTGCGGACCGCAAGGACGCCAGCTGATATGCGTGTCGGGTCATGCGAACAGGGGCGCGGGGAACTGCGCGAATCGGAAGGCAACCGATCCCGCAGGTTCCCCCGGAGAGCAAGCTGCACTGTTCCACCGTCGCGGAGTGGCCACCCGGAGACCTTCCGATTCGCGCAGTTCCCCGCGCCCCTGGGTGCACCAATCCATGAGGAGTACCGCCCGTGAGCACCGACACCTGGGAGCCCGAGGCTGAACCGCAAGCCGCCCCGGCGGCAGCCGCCCTCACCCCCGCCGACGTGGCCGACGCCGCGCGGCTGGTCTCGTTCGGCCTGCAGGCCAAGCTGCTCCCGGCCAGGGACGCGGAGTACGCCGACCTGATCCGCCGTCACCGCGAGGACCCGGCGTTCGCCCGGCTGGCCGACGCGGTGGCGACCGGTATGGGCCTGGTGGTGCTGGAGGTCTCCCCCCGGGCGGGCATGGCGGTGGCCGCCGACGAGGACTCGGTCTTCGCCGTCCGGATGGGCGACTACTCGCGCCGGGCCGCCGGCGAGACCACCGACCGGTT
The DNA here is from genome assembly GCF_054049135.1 of Kitasatospora sp. P5_F3. NCBI lineage: Bacteria > Bacillati > Actinomycetota > Actinomycetes > Kitasatosporales > Streptomycetaceae > Kitasatospora > Kitasatospora sp. P5_F3. The sequence goes on from NZ_JBFUMY010000034.1 coordinate 42,203, forward strand.
CCTGCACGGCCTCGCTCACCTCGCGGTGGCCGCGATGGCGTTCCCCCGCCCGGAGGACCTGGCCGACGACGGCTACCTGGGCCGGATCACCGTCAACGGCATCGACGCCTTCGTCCGGCAGGCCTGCCGCCGGCTGGAGGAGCGGGCCGAGGTGGAGGGCACCAACACCGACCCRACCACCGACGCCCCCGGCCTGGAGGCGGCCTGGCGGGTCTGGGCCCGCCGCTCCGCCACCGGTGCCACCAAGGACGCGCGCCGCCTGTCTGGCTCGACCATCGGCATCGTCTCCAAGGCGGTGCTCTTCCTGGTCGACTCCGGCTTCCTGCAGAAGACCTCGGACGACGCCGGCGGCACCTACCGCACCACCGCCCGCTACCAGCTCCAGGTCCGCGACCTGGCGAGCAGCGCCGCGATGGCCGAGCTGCTCGACCTGGGCGTGGTCCCGGTCAGCGACGGCACCGCCACCCTGCTGCCCGCCGACCACAGCGAGGAGCTGGTCGCCGACGCGGGTCTGCCGTTCCACTCCCTCTGAAGACTCCTCCGAAGTCCTGATCCACCGTCAAGCTGGAGAACCGCCGCACATGTACGAGCTCAACCGGGTCCGCCTGTACTCGATCGGACCGGCCGGTGCACGCTATGCCGACACGGTGCTCGACCTGCGCGGAGTCGGTGAGCCGGTGGCCGAACCCCGGCCGCAGCAGATCGGCCTGTTCGGCGAGGAGCCGGAGGGCCCGCAGCGGCGCCCGGCCCCGGCCGGTGTGCTGTTCCTGGAGAACGGCGGCGGCAAGTCCGTCCTGCTCAAGCTGATCTTCTCGGTGATGCTGCCCGGCCACCGCAACACCCTGGGCGGCGCCAGCTCCGGCGTGCTGCGCAAGTTCCTGCTCGCCGACGACTGCGGTCACGTCGCGCTGGAGTGGCAGCACACCGTCACCGGTGAGCTGGTCGTGGTCGGCAAGGTCAGCGAGTGGAGGGGGCGTCAGGTCTCGTCCGACCCGCGCAAGTTCGCCGAGACCTGGTACTCGTTCCGACCCGGCGACGGTCTGACCCTGGACGCGCTGCCGGTGGCCGAGCGGATCAGCCTGACCGGCGAGCAGCGGGTCCGAGGCCGTCGCCGCACCATGAAGGGCTTCCGGGACGCGCTGACCGAGGCGGGCAAGGCGTACCCCGCCCTGGAGCTGGTCTTCGAGGACGGCCACGACCGGTGGAACGAGCACCTCGCCGACCTCGGTCTCGACCCCGAACTCTTCCGCTACCAGCGCGAGATGAACGCCGACGAGGGCGAGGCGGCCGGCCTCTTCGCGGTCAAGCACGACGCGGACTTCACCGACCTGCTGCTGCGCGCCGTCACCGACACCCGGGACACCGACGGCCTGGCCGACCTGGTGCACGGCTTCGCCGCCAAGCTCGGCCGTCGCTCCGAGCTCACCGCCGAGCGTGACTTCACCGCAGGCTCGGTCGACCTGCTGCAGCGGATCATCGACGCCACCACGGCGCGCGAGTCGGTCCGCGAGCTGCACCGCACCACCGAGCGCCGCACCCGCAGGCTCGCCCACGCGCTGGCCGCCCGGGGCGGCGCCGAGCGCGATCGGGCGCACGACCTGGCGATCGAGGTGGCGGCCGCCGCGAGCGCCGTCACCGCCGCCGAGGCCGACCGCACCCGGCACTCGCTGATCACCGCCGAGCTGACCTACCGTCACGCCACCCTCGGCCTGGCCGCCGCCACCACCGACGCGGCTGCCCTGCGCCGCGAGCTCACCGAGGCCCGTACGCTGCACGCTGCCTGGCAGGCCGCCGAGGCGGTTCTGCGCCAACGCGCCGCCACCGACCGGGTGGCCCGGGTCGCGGTCGCGATCCGGGAGGCCGAGCTGGACGCCGCCCCCGCGCTGGCTGCCCGGGCCCGCGCGGCCGGAGCGCTGGCCCGTGCGCTGGAGACCGCGGCCGGGGCGGCCGAGACCCGCGCCGACCAGGAGGAGCTGCGGGCCGGGGAGTTGCAGTCCGACGGCGCCACCGCGCAGGCCGAGGCCACCGCCGCCGCGACCGCCGCCCAGAAGGCCCGCTCCGAGGCGGGCCACCTCGGCCAGCGGCTGGCCGAGGT
>NZ_JBFUMY010000035.1:0-97230 GCF_054049135.1 Kitasatospora sp. P5_F3
GAGCAGGCCCGCGCCCTGGTGGCCGGTGGCCGGGTGGAGCGCTCGCTGCGCAGGCAGGCAGCCGCCCGGGCCGCCTGGGAGGAGGCCGCGGGCCTGCTGGCCGAGGCCGGTGCGGCGCCGTGGCTGGAGCTCACCAGGGAGTTGCTGGCCCGCCTGAACGGCACGGCCGGGTCGATCAGCCCGGCTCTGGCGGCCGAACTGACCTGCACCGAGCGCCGGTTGGCCGGTCTGGTGAGCGACGGCGCGAGCAATCGGCAGGCGGCCCAGCAGATGTTCGTCTCGGTCAAGACGGTCGAGGGCACCCTGAGCCGGATCTACCGCAAGCTCGGCATCCGGTCCCGTACCCAGCTGGCCGCCGTGCTCGCCGAGCGGTCGTCCTGACGGTCCGTCGGCCCGAGTTGATTGTTTCGAGGCCCGATGATGGCGACCAATTCGGCGCTCTGTTGAACTCGTTGATGAGCGCAGGCCCCACCAGATTCGGCCGGTGATCCCGGTCCGCTCCGTCAAGTCGGCTCGACCGAGCCGGTACCGACAGGCCAGGAGGAATGAATCGTGAACAGTGCACTGCTGGTTTCCGACGCTGCCCACTTCCGGGTCGACTACGAGATCAACCCGTACATGCACACCGAGATCCAGCCCGATCTGGCGGCCGCCGTCGCCGAGCACGAGGCGATCGTGGCCGCGCACCTGCAGGCCGGCCGCAAGGTCGAGTACGTGCCGTCCGCACCGGAGTGCCCGGACATGGTCTTCACCGCCAACGCCGCCGTGGTCCGCGGTGACCGGGCGATCCTGGGCAACCCTCCGCCGGAGCGCAAGGCCGAGGTCTCGTACTTCCAGGAGTGGCTGACCTGGCGGGGGTACGACGTGGTCGAGGTGCCCTACGCGTTCAGCGGCCAGGGCGACGCGCTGGCCTTCGGCGACCTGCTGCTCGCCGCGTACGGCCAGCGCACCGACCAGCGGATGCTGGCGGTGCTGGCCGAGGAGCTGGCTTACGAGGTGGTGCCGCTGCAGACCGTGAGCTCGCGCTGGTACGACCTCGACCTGGCCGTGGGTGTGGTCGGCCTGCCGAACACCCTGGCCTACTGCCCGCAGGCCCTGGACGCGCCGAGCCTGCGGCGGCTGCGCGGACTCGGGGCCGACCTGATCGAGGTGTCGGAGGAGGAGGCGGCGAAGTTCGCGCTGAACCTGGTCGGCGACGGCACCACCGTGACCATGACCAAGGGCGCGCCGCGGCTCGCCGCCGAGCTGCGCGAGCGCGGCCTGAAGGTGATCGAACTCGAGACCACCGAGCTGGCCAAGGGCGGTGGCGGGGTCCGCTGCACCGCCCTGACGTTGGACAACCCGCCCGCCAGGACGTCCTTCTGACGTCGGGGCAGGAGTGGCACCGCCTAGATTGAGGTGCCGATCATCTACAGCCGGGAAGTGCCAGGTATGACCGAACGATCCGTGTGGATACGCCGCACCGTCGGCGCGCTGGTCGCGCTGTTCGCAGCCGTGCTGATGCTGTTCGGAGGGGCGGGAACCGCAGCCGCGCACGCGGCACTGGTCTTGACCGACCCGGCGCAGAACTCGGTGGTGCCGTCCGCTCCGTCCGCCGTCACGCTGACCTTCAGTGAAGGCGTGACGCTCAGCGCCGACTCGGTCCGGGTCCTCGATCCGGCGGGGAAGCAGGTGGACGCGGGCGACACCGGACGCGCCGACGGCAAGGGCGACACCGCGCGGGTCACCCTGCGCACCGGTCTCGCCGACGGCACCTACACGGTGGCCTGGCGGGCCGTCTCGGACGACTCGCACCCGGTCAGCGGTGCTTTTACCTTCTCGATCGGGGCACCCTCGGCCACCGTGGTGCCCGCCGACTCGACCCAGGGCGTCAAGACGGACGGCCTGATCTCGTTCATGTACGACACCGGCCGGGTGGCGGCGTACGTCGCGTTCGCGCTGCTGGCCGGGGCGGTGGCCTTCGTGCTGGTCTGCTGGTCGGCCGGGGCGGCGGTCAAGCAGGTGCAGCAACTGCTGGTCACCGGCTGGCTCGGCCTGCTGGTCGCGACGGTGGTCCTGCTGCTGCTGCGGGGCTCGTACGAGCGGGGCAGCAAGATCGCGCAGGCCGCGGATCCGGCGCTCGCGCACGTCTCGTTGGACGGGCGGATCTACACCGCGCTGGCGGTCAGGCTGCTGCTGCTCGCCGTGAGCGGGGTGTATCTGGCCATGCTGGTCGGGCAGTTGGGCCAGCCCGGCGAGGAGCCCGCGCCGCGAAGGGCCCGCGCCAGGCTGGGCCTGACCGGGGTGCTGCTGGCGGTCGCGCTGTCGGCGACCTGGGTCGGCACCGACCACTCGGCGGTCGGCATCCAGGTCTGGTTGTCGCTGCCGACGGCCGTCCTGCACCTGCTCGCGATGGCGGCCTGGCTGGGCGGCCTGGCCACCCTGCTGGCCGGGCTGCGGCAGGGTGTCGGGGCCGAGAGCGTGGCGCGGTTCTCCCGGGTGGCGTTCGGCGCCGTGACGGTGCTGGTGCTGACCGGGGTGTACCAGTCCTGGCGCGGGGTGGGGTCCTGGAGTGCCCTGGTCGACACCGAGTACGGGCGGTTGCTGCTGATCAAGATCGGCTGCGTCGCGGTGATGCTCGGGGCGGCCTGGTTCTCCCGCCGGTGGATCGCCCGGGTGCGGACCGAACCGACGGCGGACGACGCAGCCGCGCGGTCCGGGCTGCGGTGCTCGGTGCTGGTGGAGGCGGCCGTCGCGGTGGCGGTGCTGGTGGTGACCACGCTGCTCACCAGCGCACCGCCCGGACGGGTGGCCCAGGCGGTCGCCGACCTGCCGAAGAGCCCGGCGCCGGCCGCACCCGGCCGGGGTGTGGAGCTGAAGCTGCCGTACGACACCGGTGGGCGGACCGCGAACGCCAAGGGCACCGCGACCGTGGGCATCGCCCCGGTGGCGGTCGGCAACAACACCGTCCGGCTGGCACTGAACGATGCGGGCGGCCAGCCGGTGGAGGTCACGGAGATCGAGCTGACCTTCACGCTGCCCGCCCGGGACATCGGGCCCCTGACGGTGGCCCTGCAACCGGAGGGGACCGGACGCTGGACGGGTACCGCCCAACTCCCGCTGGCGGGTGAGTGGGTGGCCTCGCTCTCGGTCAGGACCTCCGACATCGACCAAGCAACGTCCGTGCAGAAATTGACGATTGGGAGCTGAGCGAAGCATGGGATCACGCACCACCGGGCCATGGCCCGAACCTGACAGAGTTGACGACCAGCGCTATCCGGAACCCGACCGGGGCGAGCACTCTGGCCAGGTGATTCGAAACAAGCAGATCTGGCCATGGATGATTGCGGCCATCGGTTTCGTCGCGCTGGTCGGCGCGGCGGGCTTCCGGGCCACCCCGGGTGCACTGGTGGAACCGCTCAAACAAGAGTTCGGTTGGTCGTCCGGCACCATCGGACTGGCCATGTCGGTCAACCTCGCGCTGTACGGCGTCACCGCGCCGTTCGCCGCGGCCCTGATGGAGCGCTTCGGCGTCCGCAAGGTGACGGCCGGTGCGATGACCCTGATCGCGCTGGGCAGTGGTCTGACCGTGTTCATGACCTCGGCGTGGCAGCTGGTGCTGCTCTGGGGCGTGCTGGTGGGCCTGGGCGCCGGGTCCATCTCGCTCGGTTTCGTGGCGACCATCGGCACCCGCTGGTTCGTCAAGCGCCAGGGGCTGGTCACCGGCATCCTGTCGGCCGGCGGTGCGACCGGTTCGCTGATCTTCCTGCCGCTGGTGGCCTCGCTGACCGAGACCTCGGGCGGCTGGCGGACGGCCGCGATCGTGGTGTCGCTGGTGGCGCTCGCCACGGTGCCGCTGATCCTGCTGTTCTTCCGCGAGCACCCCGCCGACCTGGGGATCCCGCCGTACGGCGGGGACGAGATCGTGCCCCCGGCGGCCCCCACCGGCAGCGCCGCCAGGCTCGCCGTCGACGGGCTGAGGAAGGCCGCGAAGACCCGGACGTTCTGGCTGCTCGCGGTCGGCTTCGCGATCTGTGGCGCCACCACCAACGGTCTGGTCGCGACCCACTTCATCCCCGCCGCCCACGACCACGGCATGCCGACCGTCACCGCGGCCGGCCTGCTCGCCATGATCGGCATCTTCGACCTGATCGGCACCATCCTCTCCGGCTGGCTCTCCGACCGGGTCGACTCGCGCATCCTGCTGGCCGTCTACTACGTGCTGCGCGGATTGTCGCTGCTGGTGCTGCCCTCGCTGTTCAGCGAGGAGATCAGCGGGCCCATGGTGATCTTCGTGATCTTCTACGGCATGGACTTCATCGCCACCGTGCCGCCGACCGTGGCGCTCTGCCGGGAGCACTTCGGGATGTCGGCCGGGATCGTGTTCGGCTGGGTCTTCGCCTGCCACCAGCTGGGTGCCGCGTTCGCCGCCACGGCGGCCGGTGTCACCCGCGACAGCTTCGGTGACTACGCGCCGGCCTGGTACGTCGCCGGTGTCCTCAGCGTCGGCGCGGCGCTGCTGTCGATGCGGATCAAGCGGGCCCCCGTCGAGAGTGCCCCGGAGGCTCCGGCCGCCGCGGACCTGGTGCCGGAGGAAGCACGCGGCTGAGCACGTCATCTCGTTCGCACCACCCGTCGCCAACGCCTAAGCTATTCCGGTAAAACCCCCTTACTGAAAGGTGCGTCATGACGAACAGTCAGCAGGCCAAGGCCGTCCTCCTCCGCGAGCTGCACAAGGACGGTGTCCTGGTGCTGCCGAACGCCTGGGATGCCGGGAGCGCGGCGCTCATCGGCCAGGCCGGTGCCAAGGCGATCGCCACCACCAGTGGCGGGGTGTCCTGGTCGGCCGGCCGCCCGGACCAGCAGGCGCTCAGCCGGGACGAGATGGTGGCGGCGGTCGCTCGGATCGTCGACGCGGTCGAGCTGCCGGTGACCGCCGACATCGAGGCCGGATACGGGCTCGCGCCCGAGGACGTGGCGGCCACCATCACCGCGGTGATCGGCGCCGGAGTGGTCGGGGTGAACCTCGAGGACTCCAAGCCGGACTACTCGCTGTTCACCGCCGAGGAGCAGGCGGCCCGGATCCGCGCGGCCCGGCAGGCGGCCGAGCAGGCCGGTCTGCCGGAGCTGGTGATCAACCTGCGTACCGACGTGTTCCTGTTCGGGATCGGCGAGCCGGAGGGCCGGGCGGCCGACGTGCTGGCCCGCGCGGCGGTCTACGCCGAGGCCGGGGCGGACAGCCTGTTCGTGCCGGGCCTGCTCGACCTCGCGGTGATCGCGGAGCTGGTGCAGGGCCAGCCGCTGCCGGTGAACGTGATGGCCGGTCCGGGTGCGCCGACGGTGGCCGAGTTCGAGGCCGCCGGGGTCCGCCGGGTGAGCGTCGGCACCGCCGTCGCGCAGGCCGCCTACACGCTGGCCCAGCGGGCCGCCGCCGAGCTGCTCGGCAAGGGCACGTACGACGAGCTGGCCGGCGCGCTGGACTTCGGCGCGGTGAACAGCAGCTTCAACCGCTGAGCGGAACGGGCCGCACGGTCAGCCGCCGGGGCCGGGCGGCACCGCCCTACGGGGAGACCTTGCAGTCCGACGATGTCACGACGCACGGGGAAGTGGAGCAGCCGGAGACACCGGCCACCCAAGTCCGCCGTGCTTTTCCGTAGGTAACCCGGGGGAGTGGACCGGCCGGAGACAACGGCCGCCCATTCCCCCGGGCATTTCCGTCGGCACACAGGCCGTCTGTGTGCGAGTGAGCAAAAGGGGATGAAGAGCATGGGGAGGCCGGAGAAGCCGGTGGACGAGACGGGCGGCGCGGTCGCGGAGTTCGCGAGCGGGCTCCGTCGACTGCGTGCCAAGGCTGGCAACCCGACCTATCGGGACATGGCCAGGACCGCGATGTACTCCGCCTCGGTGCTGTCCAGCGCCGCCAACGGACACCGACTGCCCACCCTGCAGGTGGCGTTGGGGTACGTGGAGGCCTGCCGGGGCGACCGGGAGGAGTGGCGGCGGCGCTGGATGGTGGCCGCCGCGGGAGGAGGTGTGCCGATGGTCGGGCCGCGTCCGGCGGTGTCCTTCACCGAGCCGGCCGCCGAGCAGCGCCCGTCGGCACCGGCACTGATGTCGGTGCCGGAGCAGCGGATGTCGGGGGCAGCGGTGGCAGGGGTGCCCGCAGCCGGTATGCCGAGGCCGGCCCAACTGCCGCTGCGCCCGCAGGGGTTCGTCGGCCGGACGGCAGAGCTGGCCCGGCTGGCCGGGCCCGGCGGCAGCCCGGTGCTGATCAGCGGGCGGGTCGGGGTCGGCAAGAGCGAGCTCGCGCTGCGGCACGCGTACGACCTGGCCGACCGGCTGGTGGACGGTCAGCTCTACGCGGACCTGGGCCCGTTGACCAAGGCCACCTTCAACCTGTCAGAGCTGGTCGGCGGTTTCCTGTCCGCACTCGGGGTGCCGCCGGAGCGAATACCGGCCGCACCGGACCAGCAGGCCGGGCTGTTCCGCTCACTGCTGGCCAGGCGCAGCGTGCTGGTGCTGCTGGAGAACGTGCACTGCGAGCGGCAGATCAGGCCGCTGCTGGCCGACAGCGAGACCAGCACCACCATCGTGGTGAGCCGTACCCCGCTGCTCGGCCTGCGCGACGTCCGGCGGATCAGGCTGGAACCGCTGCCCCGGGCCGACTCGGTCGAGCTGATCGCCCGGGCGCTGCCCGAACGGGCCCAGGCCGACCCGGCCGGGGCGGACCGGCTGGCCGAGCTCTGCGGTGACCTGCCGCTGGCGCTGGACATCGCCACCCGCAAGCTGGCGGCCCGTCCTGACATCTCGCTGCGCTGGGCGGCGAGCCGGCTGGACTGCCCGGACACCCTGCTGGACTGGCTGAGCGTCGGCGACCTGTCGATGCGTGAGTCGCTCAACTCCGCCCATGTCCAACTGGGCGACCGGGCCGCCGAGCTGCTCGATCTGCTGGCGAAGCGGGCCGATTCCGAGCTGCGGGCCGAGGAATCAATCCCGGCCGGAGCGGACGAATTGATCGACGAGTTGGTCGATGCGGGGATGCTCGGAGCCGGTGAACGGCAGGGCACGTACCGGGTCGACCCGCTGGTCCGGGCCTTCGTCTCGGACCGCGATCCGGCCCACAACCTGCAGCCTCGTCGGGAACTGCCCTTCCCGAGGATGCGGCCGGAGCCCACCGCCGGGCAGTTGTCCGGTCCGGCCGACCAACTCACCGCCGGCGCTGCTTGATCGGCCTTGCCGGACAAGGCTGCCGATCAACAGCCGCACTCGCTTGACTCGTCCTACCGAACGGCGCCGAACACCAGAACGGGGCCGGAACACCTACTCGCTCGAAGGGGCGGTAGGACGAGTAGCGAGGTGGCATAGCAATGACGAACCACGAGGTCGAGGTTCTGGCAATCGGTGCCGGCCCGTCCAACTTGGCCCTGGCCGTGGCGATCGAGGAGTCCGGCTCCACCGGTCTCGCCAACAACACCCTGATCCTGGAGCAGTACCCGGACGTGAAGTGGCAGCGGAACCTGCTGCTGCCCTTCGCCCGCAGCCAGGTCTCCTTCGTCAAGGACCTGGTGACCCTGCGCAACCCGCAGAGCCGGTTCTCCTTCCTCTCCTTCCTGCACGCCAAGGGCCGGCTCGACGAGTTCGTCAACCTCGGCACCTTCAACCCCTTCCGCCGGGAGCTCTCCGAGTACCTGCAGTGGGTGGCCAACTCCCTGGACCACGTGGGCATCCGCTACAACGCGAAGGGCCAGAGCGTCGCCCCGCGGCGGGCCGACGACGGCACCGTGATCGGCTGGCGGGTCACCCTCACCAACGGCGACACGGTGGACGCCCGGGACCTGGTGGTCGGCACCGGCCGGGACGCCCACGTCCCCAAGGAGTTCGCCCACCTCCCCGCCGACCGGGTCATCCACAGCACCGCGTACAGCACCCGGATCGCCCAGTACCCGATCGACCGTCCGGTCCGGGTGGTGGTGATCGGCGCAGCGCAGAGCGCCGCCGAGATGTTCATGGCCGTGCACAAGGACCTGCCGCTCAGCCAGCCCACCCTGATCCACCGTTCGATCGGTCTGCAGAACTACCAGACCAGCAAGTTCGTCAACGAGCTCTTCTTCCCCTCCTTCGTGAACGAGTTCCACGACAGCCCGGTCGAGGCCCGGAAGCAGATCCTCGAGGAGATCCGGCTGACCAACTACGCCGGCCTGGCCGCCCCGTTCCTGGACGAGACCTACTCGATGCTCTACGAGCAGAAGCTCTCCGGCTCGCAGCGCTCCGCCGTCCGGTCGATGACCGAGGTGCTGGAGACCCGCGAGGAGGACGGCGAGGTGGTGCTGGAGCTGCGCGACCGCCGCACCGGCAAGACCGACCAGATCCGCTGCGACCTGGTGCTGCTCGGTACCGGCTACGACCAGCGGATGCCCGCGATGGTCCGTCACCTGGCCGGCCAGGTCGGCATCGAGGACATCGCGGTCAACCGCCGCTACCGGGTCGACCTCGGCGACTCCACCCGCGCCGGGCTCTACCTGCAGGGCTTCAACGAGGCCACCCACGGCATCTCCGACTCGCTGCTGAGCGTGCTGGCACACCGCTCCCACGAGATCACCACCGACCTGCTGGACCGTCGCACCGTCGCGGCCGAGCGGAGCCTGTGATGGAGATCCGTCGCCTCGACCGGGCCAACCTGACCCCCGCCTACGGCATCCTCGGCGACCCCCTGAAGCCCTGGGACGCACTCAACGCCCCCTTCGAAGCCGCCTGGTGCGTGATCGGCGGCGGCGGGGAGTCCACCCCGCACTCGCACCACGAGTACGAGATCTTCATCGCGATGGCGGGCCGCTCGACCCTGGTGGTCGACGGCACCGACCACGAGTTCATCGCCGGCGACATCGTCCGACTCCCGCCCGGCTGCACGCACAAGGTGGTCAACAACCACCCGGAGGACTTCGAGTACTACGGGATCTGGTGGGACACCGAGATGTCGGACCTGTTCCTGGCCCGTCACCACAAGGAGAACGCATGAGCAAGCGCGTGGCGGTGATCTCCCCCGCCCCGACCGCCAACGGAGACCTGCACCTCGGCCATCTGGCCGGGCCCTTCCTGGCCGCCGACGTCTACACCCGCTACCAGCGGGCGGCCGGCCGCGAGACGGTCTTCGGTACCGGCGCCCAGGACACCTCGACCTTCGTGGTCACCACCGCCCGACGTCTCGGCACCACCCCCGAGGCCCTGGTGGCCGACTCGACCGCCCGGATCGAGGCCACCCTGACCGCGATGGGCATCGAGGTCGACGGCTTCAGCCGGGACGAGGAGCGCTTCACCAAGCTGGTGCTGGACTTCGTCGGCCGGCTGCACTCCGCAGGCAAGATCGTGCTCCGGCCGACCCGGTTCCCCTACCTGCCGAGCACCGGCGAGTACCTGGTGGACGGTTACGTCAAGGGCGGTTGCCCGGTCTGCCTGACCGAGGGCTGCGCAGGTCTCTGCGAGAGCTGCGGCCACTCGTCGGCGGCCGGCGACCTGATCGACCCGCACTCCACCGAGTATCCCGACGCCGTCGTCGAGATGCGCGAAGTCCCGGTCCTGGTCCTGCCGTTGGAGGAGTATCGAGCACAGCTGAAGGAGTACTTCGCGAGCAGCGGGGCCGCGCTCCGCCCGCACATGGCGCAGGCCGTGCAGGAGATACTGGCCGGCCCGCTGCCCGACCTCCCGATCACCTACCCGATCTCCTGGGGCATCCCCGCCCCGTTCCCCGAGGTGGCCGGGCAGACCATCAACCCGAACGCCGAGACGATGGCCTGGTCCATCTACACCACCGCACTCGGCGCCGAGAAGCGCGGCGGGCTGCTGGCCGCCGACGACCAGCTCTGGTGGCCGGAGGCGGAGACCGAGGTGGTCTACTTCCTCGGCTTCGACAACACCTTCCCGTTCGCCATCGCCGGTGCCGCCATGCTGCTGGCGCTGGGGGACCGGTACGCCCTGCCGGCCGGCTTCGTCACCAACGAGTTCTACGAGCTGGAGCACCAGAAGTTCTCCACCAGCCGGGGTCACCTGGTCTGGGGCCAGGACCTGGCGGACCGGCTGCCCCGGGACGTCGGCCGGTTCCACCTGGCCGCCACCAGCCCGGAGAACCAGCGCACCAACTTCGGCTGGGGCGCCCTGGAGGCCGTCACCGGAGCCCGGCTGATCCAGCCTTGGAACCGGGTGGCCGCCAAGGTCGAGCAGTGGGCCGGACAGACCCTGCCGGTCTCCGCCGCCTCCCGCTTCGCCGCCGACCGGATCACCCAACGCTTCGCCGCCACCTACCAGTTGCCCGCCTTCAGCCTCGGCCGTGCGGCCGAGACACTGGCCGAGCAGCTCGGCCGGCTGGACCGCTGGGAGGTGACCGCCGAGCTCGCTGGTGACTTCTGCCACCAGGTGGAGGCGGTCCTGCGCGGAGCCGCCCCGATCCTGATCGACCTGGCCGCCGCGGCCCTGGACGACACCGCCGTCCGGCTGCAGGACGAGACCACCGAGATCACCCCGAAGGTCCTGCCCCGGCTCACCGGTGGGGCGGTCTGAGATGGCTACCGAAGCGCGTCGGGTGCTGGTGGTCGGGGCGGGGGTGACCGGACTGCTGACGGCGGTACGGGCCTCGCTGGCCGGTCACCAGGTCACCGTGCTGGACCGGGGGGCGATCCCCAACCCGGGCTCCACCTCCTTCGACCAGCACCGCGCAGTCCGGGCACTGGACCCGGACGACCTGGCGGGAACCAGGCGCACCGCGGTCGCACACCGCAGGTGGCTGGCCATGGAAGCCCTGCTGGGTACCAAGTTCTACCGCCAGGTCGGCATGCTCTCCGCCTGGCCGGCCGCCGGGATCGACCAGGTGACCGCAGCCGCGGCCGACGCCGGTCTCCCGGTGACCCTGATGGACACCGCCGACTTCCCGCACGTGCGGTTCCCCGCCGACTCGGTCGGCGTGCTGGAGCACCAGGGAGGCGTCCTGCTCGCCGACCATGCCCTGGCGGCAGTGGTCCGCTGGCTGGCCGAGCAGCCCAACGTGACGCTCCGCCCCTGGCAGGAGGTCAAGGCGGTGGACCCGGATACCGGCGAGGTGCACCTGCCCGACGCGGAGACCCTGGAGTCCGACCTGACGCTGATCGCCACCGGCCCCTGGTCGAAGAACCTGGTCGACCTGCCGATGCTGCTGCACCGTCAGACCCTGGTCTACCTCAAGCCACCGGAGGACCTGGCAGCGGTCTGGGAGCGGACCCCCGGCATCGGGCGGATCGGCTCCGAAGGCACCGCCTGGCTGCTGCCGCCCGGTGAGGGGACGCTGCTCAAGGCGAGCTCGGCCACCGTCTGCCGGGAGGCCGACCTGGCCGCCGACGGCAGCCCCGCCGAAGAACTCCGCTGGGCCGAGCAGGTGCTGTCCGAGCCGATCCTGACCGACCCGAAGCGCTACACGGTGATGGCGGTCAAGCGCTGCCACTACCTGGTGGATGCCGGCACCGGCGCCGCCCACCTGATCCAGCTCGGCCCGAAGACCTGGGCCCGTACCGCCAGCGGCGGCGACGGCTTCCGTACCGCCCCGCTGGTCGCCGACCGCATCGTGGCGGCTCTCGACGACACCGACAACCTTGGAGATGAAGCGAAATGACCGGCGACGACCGAGTGCTGCTGGTGATCGGCAGCGGGCTCAAACTCTACCGCGAGTACATCATCGAATCCGCCGCCCGGCGGGCGGGTGAACTCGGCCTCAAGCTGGTGCTGGTCAACAACCTCAAGCCCACCTGGCAGCAGGAGTACTTCGACGAGATCACCGTGGTCAACGTCTTCGACCACGAGCAACTCCGGGACGCGGCCCGGGAGATCGCCGGCCGCCGGACGGTGGTCGGGGTGGCCTGCTACGACGAGCCGTTGGTGATGCCGGCCGCCGAGCTGGCCGCCGAGTTCGGGGTCCCGGGTCTCGGGATCGAGGGTGTGCAGGGCTGCCGGGACAAGCACCGGACCCGCTCGCTGCTCTCCGCCGCCGGACTCCCGCAGCCCGGCTTCGAGTTGACCGACACCCTGGAGCAGGCCCGGGCGGTGGCCGAGCGGATCGGCTACCCCGTGGTGGTCAAGCCGCGGGCCCTGGGCGCCTCGATGGGCGTGGTACTCGCCGCGGACGAGGCCCAGTTGGACCAGGCGTACCTGGTCGCCTCGAACGCCAGCCTGGTCGGCGACGAGCCGTTCCGCGGCGGGGCGATCGTCGAGGGCTACGCCGTCGGACCCGAGATCAGCATCGACGGTGTGGTGCACAACGGCGAGTACCGGGCGATGTTCATCGCCCGCAAGGAGACCGGACACCACCCGTACTTCGAGGAGATCGGCCACGTCGTGGACGCCGCCGACCCGCTGCTCCGGGACCAGCAGCTGCTGGACGTACTGACCAAGGCGCACGAGGTGCTGAACGTCGAGAACGGGATGACCCACGCCGAGGTCAAGCTGACCTCCTACGGCCCGGTGATCATCGAGATCAACGGCCGGCTGGGCGGCGACCTGATCCCCTTCCTGGGCCGGATCGCCACCGGGATCGACGTCGGTGAGGTGCTGGTGGAGGCCGCCACCGGGATCCGCCCGGACATCTCCTTCACCCGGCACGAGGTGGCCGGCATCCAGTTCGGCTACCCGACCGAGGACGTCACCGTCCGCGAGGTGCGGGTACCGACCGGCCTGCCGGGCCTGGTGACCGCCGCGCCGATGGTCGACCCGGGCACCGAGCTGCGGCTGCCGCCCGGCGGCTACCTGGCCAGGCACTCCTTCGTGGTCTCCCAGGCCGAGGACCGGGAGGGCGTCACCGAACGCCTCCGGATTGCACTGAACGCAGTTGAGCTGGACGCAGATCCGCTGGAACGAAAGGACGTGAGTGCGGTGCTGGAGATGCCTGCAGGGCTGTTGGACGTGGACAAATGAGGATTGATTACGACGGACGCCAGTTCCGGAAGCTCGAATCGACCGACGGTGTGGTGGCGGTCTACCACCAGCGGGACGACCTGGTCTGGGCGGACTTCGCCGGTGGACCGGTCCGCCGGGGGAGCGTGGCCGGCACCTGCAGCGAGGACGGCACGCTGCGGCTCGCCTACACCATGGTGCTGACCGGCGGAGAAGTGATCGCGGGGCATTCGACGAACACCCCGGAGGAAGGCGCGGACGGCGAACTGCTGCTGCGCGAGGAATGGGAGCGCTACGGCCCGCACGCCGAGACCGGAACCTCCTACCTGTCGGAAGTGACGGAACGTCAGAAGCAGGAGGCAGTGCGATGAGTATCGACTGGGAGGGCCTGCGCAGCCAGGTGGACGGCCGGGTCAGCCGGCCGGGAGAGCCCGGCTTCGCGGAGAACAGCAGCGCCTTCAACAAGCGCTACGCGGGGATCACGGCGGCCGGGGTGCTCTCGGTGGCCAGCGTGGCGGACGTGGCCCGGGGGATCGCCTGGGCCCGCTCGCAGGGGCTGCCGGTGGTGGCCAGGGGCGGCGGTCACAGCTACGCCGGCCAGGCCGTCACCACCGGTCTGGTGCTCGACCTGCACGGACTGGACGCGATCACGGTGGACCGGGGCTCCGAGCTGGTCCGGGTCGGCGGCGGGGTCCGGGCCGGCCAGCTGTACGCCGAACTCCAGCGCCACGACCTGGCGGTGCCGCTCGGTAACTCGAACGACGTCGGGATCGGCGGCCTCACCCTCGGCGGGGGTGTGGCCGCGGTCTCCCGGGCCTTCGGGCTCACCTGCGACGCACTGGTGGAGACCGATCTGGTGCTCGCCGACGGCACCCTGGTGACCTGCAACGAACACGAGAACTCGGACCTGTTCTGGGCCTGCCGGGGCGGTGGTGGCGGCAACTTCGGAGTCAACACCTCCTTCACCTTCCAGGCCAGGCCGACCGTCGCCAGCTCCACCTGCCTGCTGATCTGGCCGCTGACCGACGCGGCCACGGTGCTGCCGGTGATGCAGCTGATCATGCAGGGCGCCCCGAACGAGTTCTCCGCCCGGATCGGCGTCAACCGCTCGTCCGGAGATGACGGATTCGTCTCGGTGATCGGTCAGTACCTGGGCCCCGCCTCGGAGTTGCGGGAGCTGCTGGCCCCCGTGCTGGACACCGTGGTGCCGGACCGGGCCGAGATCGAGGACCGGAGCTACTGGGAGGCCAAGGACTTCCTGCACCACGAGACCTCGGGCGACCCGTTCGCGGTCCGCACCAGGACGGTCAGCGAGCCGCTCTCCGAGGAGGCCGTGCACACCGCGCTGACCGCCCTGGCCGCCTGGCCCGGCAGCGCGAACCCGGACGGCGCCGGCATCGCGCTCTTCACCTGGGGCGGCGCGATCAACAAGATCCCGGCCACCGAGACCGCCTTCCCGCACCGGGACGTGCTCTTCCTGGTCTCGATGGACACCTCCTGGAGCACCGAGGACAGCGCCGAGGTCCGGCAGGCCAACCTGGACTGGCTGACCGAACTGCACGACGCGATGGGCGAGTTCGCCCGGGACGCCAGCTACGTCAACTTCACCGACCCCGACCTGCCCGGCGCCCAGTCCGCCTACTTCGGCCCGAATCTGGACCGGCTGCGGCAGATCAAGCGCCAGTACGACCCGGACCGGGTCTTCGACTTCCCGCAGGGAATCTGACAGACCGCCGGGCGCTCTTCCGGCATCTGACATACCGCCGACAGACGGACCGTCACCCGACGTACCGTCTTCCGAACCGAGCACGAGAGGACCCTGACATGTCACCCGATCTGCGCGGCGCGATGCGCAATTTCGCCACCGGAGTCTGTGTCGCCACCACCTACGCCGACCGCGAGGGCATTCGCCGCCACGACGCGGTGACGCTCAACTCCCTGACCTCGGTCTCGCTCGACCCGCCGCTGGTCTCGCTCTCCCTGCACCGTGACTCACAGTTCCTCACCGATCTGCTGGAGACCAAGAAGTGGGCGGTCTCCATCCTCGACTGCGAGGCGGAGCCGCTGGCCCGGCGGCTCGCCAAGGGACGGGTCGACCGCGCCGAAGCGGTCGACGCCCTCCCGGCCACCCCGGGGCCGAAGACCGGAGCGCTCGTCCTGGACGAGCACAGCGGCCTGGAGTGCGTGCTCTGGGACAGCTTCGACGTCGGCGACCACACGATGGTGATCGGTGAGGTGGTCTCCACCGGCGTCCGTGACCTTCAGCCCCCCCTGCTCTTCCTGCACGGCAGTTTCCAGCACCTGGCGTCCGCCAGCACCTCGAAGGAGTCCTGAAGATGTCGTCGAACACCCCGGCGGTACCGAACACCGCCGCCGAGATCCTGGCCGCCGCCAAGGCGCTGGCCCCGCAGCTGCGGGAGCGCTCGGTGGAGATCGAACAGAACCGCCGACTCCCGGCCGACGTGGTGGAGTTGATCCGGGGCACCGGCGCCTTCCGGATGGGTTTCAGCCGGGCCTGGGGCGGCCCCGAGCTCACCTCCATCGAGCAGACCGAGGTGGTCGAGGCGCTGGCCTACGGCGACACCTCGGCCGGCTGGTGCGCGATGATCGGGATGGACTCGGGCCTGTACGCCAACTTCCTGGACGAGGTGACGGCCAAGGAGATGTTCCCCAGCATCGACATGGCCACCGCCGGGCTGCTGTTCCCGACCGGCAAGGCCGACCGGGTCCCCGGCGGCTACCAGCTCAGCGGGCGCTGGCAGTTCGGCAGCGGCATCACCCAGGCCGACTGGGTGGTCTCCGGCGCCTTCATCACCGAGGGCGGCAAGCCCTGGCCGGCCGAGGGTCCGCAGGACTCGATCCTGCTGGCGGTCCCGCAGTCCGACGTCGAGGTGATCGACACCTGGCACACCACCGGCCTGGCCGGCAGCGGGAGTTGCGACTACACGATCACCGACGTGTTCGTCCCGGAGAACCGCACGATGACCTTCGCCGAGGTCCGCAACGGTGAGGGCCCGCTGGCCCAGCCCGAGGTGCACATGCGCAACATGCCGGGCGTCCCGCTCGGGGTGGCCCGGGCCGCACTGGACTGGGTCCGGGACCAGGTGGTCGCCAAGTCGCAGCCGGGCGGCGGCGGTTGGAACGACAACTGGCGGATGCAGGTCGCGCTGGCCGAGTGCGAGGCGGACTTCAACGCCACCCGGAGCGCGGTCTACGGCGCGATGCGGCGCCAGTGGGAGGTGCTGGCGGACGGCGGCACGATGGACGACATGACCGCCGACGAGCGCGCGGCGCTGCCGCTGTCCCGGCTGCACGCCTTCCGGACCGCCCGCTCGATCGTGATGCGGCTGTACGACCTGATGCAGACGGGCTCGATCTACCGCCCGAGCCCCCTGGACCGCTGGCTTCGCGACACCATGACGATGTGCCAGCACGTGGTGGCCCAGGACAAGATCCTGCAGACCGCCGGCGCGTACCTGCTGGGCAGCAAGCCCGGCTTCCCGCTGAGCCTCGGCATCACCGGCTGAGACCTCGGGCGCCCCGAGCACATCTTCCAACACCCCCGGAAGGACACACACCCTCATGACCGACCTCCTCGCCCGCGAGACCGCTGCGACCCAGCGGCAGGCACGCATCCGGCACTTCCTGATGTGCCGTCCGGACCACTTCGACGTCACGTACACCATCAACCCGTGGATGAACCCGGCGAAGCCCACCTCCAACGACCTGGCCATCGCGCAGTGGGAGGTGCTGCACACCCTGCTGGTCGAGCTCGGCCACCACGTGCAGACCATCGACGCCGAGGCCGGCCTGCCGGACATGGTCTTCGCCGCCAACGGCGCCACCGTGGTGGACGACAAGGCCCTGGTCGCCCGGTTCCGGCATCCGGAACGGGACGGTGAATCGGCGTACTACGTGGACTGGTTCCGCAAACAGGGGTTCGTGGAGGTCGTGCAGGCGCAGTACCCGAACGAGGGCGAGGGCGACTACCTGACCACCCGTCGGGCCATCCTGGCCGGCAACGGTTTCCGCTCCGACCCGCGTTCGCAGGCCGAGGCCGAGGCGCTGTTCGGCCGCCCGGTGGTCGGGCTGACCCTGGTGGACCCGCGCTTCTACCACCTGGACACCGCGCTGGCCGTGCTGGACGAGGACGAGGTCATGTACTACCCGGCCGCGTTCACCCCGGAGAGCCGCCGGGTGCTGGAGACGCTGTTCCCGGACGCGGTGCTCGCCGACGAGGCGGACGCGGTGGTCTTCGGACTCAACGCGGTCTCCGACGGCTACAACGTGATCCTTCCGGAGGCCGCCACCGGCCTGGCCGCCAAGCTCCGGGCCCGGGGCTTCCACACCCACGGGGTGGACCTCTCCGAGCTGCTCAAGGCGGGCGGCAGCGCCAAGTGCTGCACGCTCGAACTCCGGCACTGACCCCCATACTTCCTCTTTCCGTGACAGGAGAAGCACCAATGACCGAGCAGCCCTGGATCATCGTCGGCTTCGTGAACGTCCTCCCGTACATCAAGGAGTTCGCTCCCGGTTCGGTGATCGTCATCGACGAGCCGGACGTGATCCGCAAGGGTGAGGTCAAGGCCGCCCTGGAGGGCGCCGCGATGCTCCGCGAGCTGATCGAGTGGGAGTACCAACTCCCGGGCTCGGCAGACGAGTTCTTCAACACCTACCCCGACCTCTCGCCGGAGCTGGTCTCCCCGCTGGTCGAGTACGCCACCCCGTTCGCGGCCCGGCTGGCCGAGCGGTACGGCGTACCGGGGGCGGGCGCCGCGGCGGCCCAGATCCTGCGGGACAAGTCGGTGCTGCGCAAGGTCAGCCGGGCGGCCGGTGTCCCGAACCCGGCCTCCCTGGAGGTCTCCTCCCCGGACGAGGTGCGGGAGTTCGCCGCCGCCCACCCCGGCTCGCTGGTCCTCAAGCCGGCCAATCGGCAGGCCTCGGTCGGTACCAAGGTGCTGCACTCGCTGGAGGACCTGGACGCGGCGTGGGAGGAGTGCACCACGCAGGACGAGGGCAACGTGGTCCCGGACCGCGAGCGCGAACTGCGGATGCTGATCGAGCAGTTCGTGAAGGGCGAGGAGTACAGCGTCGAACTCCTGGTCCGCGAGGGCGAGGTGCTGTTCTCCAACGTCACCGGCAAGCTGCTGTTCGCCGGACCGCGCCCGATCGAGCAGGGGCACACCGTCCCGGCCGCCGGGATCTCGGCCGAGCTGAGCGAGCTGCTGGTGGCGCAGACCGAGACGGTGATCCGATCGGTCGGGTTCGGCAGCGGCATCATCCACTGCGAGTGGATCGTCAGCGACGGCGTCCCCTACCTGGTGGAGTGCGCCGGCCGGTTCCCCGGCGACGGCATCCCGATGCTGATCGAGGAGGCCTACCGGATCAACCTGGCCGGTGACTTCTACACCGTGATGAAGGGCGGCCGCCCCGAGCCGATGCCCCGTCAGGCGACGGTCGGCGCGGCGGTCCGCTTCCTCCAGGCGGTGCCGGGCGAGGTGGTCGCGGTCACCGGGGTCGAGGCGGCCCGCGAGCTGCCCGGTGTGCTCTCCCTGACGCTGAAGGTGGCGCCCGGCGACACCGTCCAGGAACTGCGGAGCTCCTGGGACCGGGTCGGTTCGGTGATGGCGAGCGGGCCGGACTCGCTGGCGGCGATGCGGACTGCGGAGGCGGTGGTCGACGCGGTACGGATCGAGACCACTCCCGCCGTCACGGTGGGCTGACGTGCCCCGGCCGGACGTGCCGTACCCCGGGAGGGTGTTCCCGGCGGGCGGCGCGTTCCCGGGCTGCCGGGCTGTTCCCGGGCTGTTTCCGGCGTGAAACGGTTGGGTCCCCGGGCTAGGCAAGGGGCGGTGGAGGCGGGATCATCGACGCCACCCCACCACCCTCGCCCGGGAGTTGCCCTTGTCCAGTCAGCTGGTCCACCCCGACCGCCGGGTCGAACTGCTCCCTGACGTGGCCCTCACCGATCCACGGTTCGCCAACGAGGACCTCCGCCCGGTGCCGGTCGCCGACCGGCGCTGGACCACCTACAACTTCCTCGCGCTCTGGGTCGGGATGGCGCACAACGTGCCGTCCTGGACGCTGGCTTCGGGCCTGGTCGCGCTCGGGATGGACTGGAAGCAGGCGGTCCTCACCATCGGGCTGGCCAACCTGATCGTGCTGGTCCCGATGCTGCTGACCGGCCACGCGGGCACCCGGTACGGCATCCCGTTCCCGGTCTTCGCCCGGGCCTCGTTCGGGCTTCGCGGTGCCAACCTGCCCGCGCTGCTGCGCGCCGCCGTGGCCTGCGCCTGGTTCGGCATCCAGTCCTGGATCGGCGGGTCGGCGATCTTCCTGCTGGCGGGCCAACTGATCGGCGCCGGCTGGCTGGAGGCCTCCGAGGTGGGCGGCTACCCCTGGACCCAGTGGCTCTCCTTCCTGCTGTTCTGGCTGATCGAGATGCTGGTGATCGCCCGGGGCATGGAGACCCTGCGCCGGTTCGAGAACTGGGCGGCGCCGTTCGTCATCGCCGGGGCGCTCGCGCTGCTGGCGTGGATCTCGGTCAAGGCCGGCGGCTTCGGCCCGCTGCTCTCCCAGCCCTCCGCGCTCGGCTGGGGCAGCGGCTTCTGGCAGGTCTTCTTCCCGGCCCTGATGGGCATGATCGGCTTCTGGTCCACCCTGTCGCTGAACATCCCGGACTTCACCCGCTTCGGCGGCAGCCAGCGCGCCCAGGCGGTCGGCCAGGCGCTCGGCCTGCCCACCACGATGACGCTGTTCGCCCTGCTCTCGGTGCTCGTCACCTCCGGGTCGCAGGCCGTCTACGGCGCGCCGATCTGGGACCCGGTGGCGCTGGCCGCGAAGATGGACAGCACCACCGGCATCCTGTTCGCGCTGCTCACCGTGCTGATCGCCACCCTGTCGGTGAACATCGCCGCCAACGTGGTCAGCCCCGCGTACGACCTCGCCAACCTGCTGCCACGGTTCGTCAACTTCCGTACCGGCGCCCTGATCACGGGTGTGGTCGGGATCGTGATCTTCCCGTGGAAGCTGGTCTCCGATCCGGCCTTCTACATCTTCAGCTGGCTCGGCACGGTCGGCGGCCTGCTCGGCAGCGTCGGCGGCGTCCTGATCGCCGACTACTGGCTGATCCGCCGCACCGAGCTCACCCTGGCCGACCTCTACCGCCGCGAGGGCAGCTACTGGTACACCGGCGGCTGGAACTGGCGCGCCGTCACGGCACTCGCGGTGGGCGGCCTGCTGGCGGTCGGCGGCTCGCACGGCGGCCCGTTCCCGGCCGACGGGCTGATCCCGCTGCTCAAGCCGCTGGCCGACTACGGCTGGGCGGTCGGCTTCGGCGCGGCGCTGCTGCTCTACACGGCCCTGATGCGGCTCGCCCCACCAAGCCGGGAGTGACCGGCGGGTTGCCGTCGTGAGCTCCCCGGCCTGCTGACGCATCGTCACCAGTCGCGGCCGGCCGACCCCGCCCGTCCTCGGTGCACACGGCGCCGAGGACGAGCGAGGCAGAGCGCCGGCGGACGGCCCGTGTTCGCCTACTCGTGGAACTCGAAGCGCCACGCCTGGCGGAGGTCTGCCGGGTCCAGCGGTCGCAGTGCGGTCATCGGCGGGAAGATCCTCAGGAGGCTGAGGTCCACCGCCAGTTCCGTGCCGTCGACCGGGCCGCCGGGGACGACGAGGTGGAACGTGAACGGCTGGGCGGACTGCTGGAGTCGCCACTCGGTGGCCTGTGAGGAGCCCCGGAGCATCTTGTTTACTTCGGGGACGCCGTCGTAACTGAGGTAGGTCTCGTACCGCAGGTTCCGGACGGTGACATTGCCGTTGGGGAGGGATTCGACCTGCCACTCCTGGTTCCCGGGTTCACCGGTCGGCGGCAGGATGACCGCGGGGGACTTGTCCTCGGTGAGCGTCAGAAGCTGCTCGTTCTGCTTGGTGATTCCGTAGATACCGTTGGGGATCGGTGCCATGACAGATGTCTCCTCGGCAGGGGAAGGTGTCGGTGCGGCTCTCCCGTTGGAGCGCACACGGATGATCCTGGCCCTGACTGCGTTCCGCATGGCGCAGAATCGCTCAGCGGTCGCCCGAAGAGGTGATTGCCGCTCGTGAGGGTTTGGTCGGCCACCGTCCGGGGACAGGCCGGCACCTGCGCGTCAGTCCTCGACGATCAGGGAGGGGGTGTCGTGGCGGAGGGTCTCGCCCCGGAAGTACGCGGGGGCGCGGTGCTGCCACAGGAACATCAGGACCACGCCGAGCAGCAGCAGGCCGAAGCCGATCAGGAAGACGGTGCCGACGCCGAACAGCGAGGTGCCGGAGCCGTAGTCCGGGTCCCAGGTGTCGACGGTGGTCTTGGCGAAGATCAGGGTGAGCAGCACCGCACCGGTCAGCGGGAAGAGGCCCTTGAAGAGGAAGTCCCGGACCGAGTGGGTGAGTTCACGTCGGAAGTACCAGACGCAGGCGTAGGAGGTGAGGCCGTAGTAGAAGCAGATCATCAGGCCCAGCGCGAAGATGGTGTCCACCAGCACACTGTCGCTGACCAGGGTCATCACGGAGTAGAAGACCGTGGTGCCCACCCCGGAGACCAGGGTCGCGGTGGACGGGCTGGCGAAGCGCGGGTGGACGTTGGCGAGCCTGGCCGGGACGGCCCGGTAGGTGCCCATCGCCAGCATGGTGCGGGCCGGCGGCAGAAAGGTGGTCTGCAGGCTGGACGCGGAGCTGGCCAGTACGGCGATGAAGATCAGGATCGCCAGGTTGCCGAGCACCGGATCGGCCAGCGCCGCGAAGACGTTGTCCTCGGTCTCCGGATTGCCCAGACCGTACGAGGTGCTGCCGACCCCGGCGAAGCGCTGGGTCGCGACCGCGACCACCAGGTAGCTGGTGAGGATCACCAGCATGGTGAGCAGTGCCGCCCGGCCCGGAGTCTTCGCGCTGCCGCTGGTCTCCTCGTTGACGGTCAGCGAGGTGTCCCAGCCCCAGTAGATGAAGAGCGAGAGCGAGAGCCCTGCCGTGAAGGCGGCGAAGGACTCGACCGCGAACGGGTCCAGCCACTGCCAGCTGAACTCGATGGCCAGCTCGGAGCGCCCCTGGTCGGCCTTGACGAACGCGAACAGCGCGAACAGCGTCAGCACCACCAACTGGAGCCCCACCAGGACGTACTGGACCTCCTTGGTGAGCCCGACCCCCCGGTAGGCGATCGCGGTGGCGGCGGCGACGAAGACCACGCAGGTCAGGACGTTGAGGCCCTTGTTGTCCGCCAGATCCGCCAGGCTGGGATGGTCGAAGACCCGGGCCAGGAAGAGGTAGAAGAACGAGACCGCCACCCCGGCCAGGTTGGAGAGCACGATGATGGTGGCCACCACCAGACCCCAGCCGCACATCCAGCCGACGTGCGGGCCGAACGCCTTCGCGGTCCAGGTGAAGGAGGTGCCGCAGTCCGGCATCACCCGGTTCAGCTCCCGGTAGGCGAACGCCACCAGCAGCATCGGCAGGAAGCCGGCCAGGAACACCGCGGGCATCTGCAGACCGACCTGACCCACCGTCGGCCCCAGGGTCGCGGTCAGCGCGTACACCGGCGCCACCGAGGAGACGCTGAGCACCACGCTCGCCACCAGGCCGACCGCGCCGGAGCGCAGGCCCTTCTCCTGCAGGTCCGGCTCCGCCAGGTGTTCGCCGTCGGTACTGCGGTCGCTCGCGCGCACTAGGGCCTCTCTTTCGGGTCACGCCGGGCGGTCGGCGCCGGGGCACGACGTGACCCGAAAGAGAGGCCCTGCCTCCCGACCGTGATCATCGGCGGCCGGGCGGCGCGAAGTCACGGACCGGTGCGCCGAACCGCCGGGAACCACCCGTTCGGCGTGGCCTGCCAGGAACACGCTCCGGCGGTCGGAGGGTTGTCCCCCGACAGGGACCAGGACGACGGAGGAGAACGATGGACACCACGATGCGGGCCGTAGTGCTGGAGGCACCGGGCCCGGTGGAGAAGCTGCGGGTGGTCCGGCTGCCGAAGCCGGAGCCCGCGCCCGGCTGGGTGCGGATCAAGGTGGAGGCGTTCGGCCTGAACCGCTCCGAGCTGCACACCCGGCTCGGGCTGGCCGAGGGGGTGACCTTCCCCCGGGTGCCCGGCATCGAGGCGACCGGGACGGTGGACCTGGACCCGGACGGCGTGCTGCGCCCCGGGCAGCAGGTGGTGACCATGATGGGCGGCATGGGCCGGACCTTCGACGGCGGCTACGCCGAGTACACCGTGGTGCCGCGCGAGCAGGTCATCCCGTTCGCCTCCGAGCTGCCCTGGGAGGTGCTCGGCGCCGTCCCGGAGACCCTGCAGACCGCGTACGGCTCGCTCGCCGTCGGGCTCGACCTGAAGCCGGGTCAGTCGCTGCTGATCCGGGGCGGCACCTCGGCGCTCGGCCTGGTCGCCGCCACCCTGGCCAAGGACCTGGGCGCCACCGTGCTCTCCACCACCCGCAACCCCGACCGGCTCGGGGCACTGGCCGAGCACGGCGTCGACCACCCGCTGGTGGACGACGGCAAGGTGGCCGCCCAGGTCCGGGAGATCCTCCCGGCCGGGGTGGACGCGGCGCTCGAGCTGGTCGGCACCCCGACCCTGCCCGACACGCTGGCGGCGGCCCGGGTGCACGGCACGGTCTGCTTCACCGGGATGCTCTCCAACCAGTGGACGGTGCCCGACTTCTACCCGATCGGCTACCTCCCGCCCGGCGTCCGGCTGTCCGCCTACGGCGGCGAGGCCGGCGACCTCCCGGCCGAGGTGCTGCAGCGCTACCTGGACCGGATCGCCGCCGGCGAGATCACCGCCGGCCCGACCCACGTCTACCCGATGGACCAGATCAGGGCCGCGCACACCGACCTCGAGCACGGCCACCGGTTCGGCAAGCTCGTGGTCCGGGTGAACTGAGCCACACGGCACACCGCCGGAAGCGGTGAACCCGCAGGTGGGAGCCGTCCGCCGGGCAACGGGGAGCAGAMCGGGCCGTGGCCCGGCGGGCGGGACGGGTGACAGAGTGCGGCCATGGTCAACTCCGCCGCCCCCGTCACCGCCGAGCCGCTGGCTCCCGCCGCCGTCTTCGACTGGCTGGACCAGGCCGCCGACCTGCGCGCCGCCGCCGGGCTGACCCGGACGCTGCGCAGCCGCCCCGCCGAGGACCCGGTACTCGACCTGGCCGGCAACGACTACCTCGGGCTGGTCCGCCACCCGGCCGTCACCCGGGCCGCCGCCGMCGCCGCGCTTCGCTGGGGCGGCGGCGCCACCGGCTCCCGGCTGGTGACCGGCACCACCGCGCTGCACACCGAACTCGAACTGGAGCTGGCCGACTTCTGCGGGGCCGAGGCCGCGCTGGTCTTCTCCTCCGGCTACGCCGCGAACCTGGCCGCGCTCACCGCGCTGACCGACCCCGACACACTGATCGTCTCGGACGCCTACAACCACGCCTCGCTGATCGACGGCTGCCGCCTCTCCCGCAGTGAGGTGCACCGGGCGCCGCACGACGACCCGGCCGCCGTCGCCGAGGTGCTGGCCGCGCGGACCCACCGGCGGGCGCTGGTGGTCAGCGACTCGGTGTTCTCGGTGGACGGCAACGCCGCCCGGGTCGGCGAACTCTCCGCCGCCGCCCGCGCGCACGGCGCCGCGCTGCTGATCGACGACGCGCACGGCCTCGGGGTGCTCGGCCCCGGCGGCAGCGGCGCGCTGGCCGCCGCCGGTCTGGCCGGGGCGCCCGACACGGTCGCCACCGTCACCCTCTCCAAGTCGCTCGGCTCGCAGGGCGGCGCGGTGGTCGGCCCCCGACGGGTGATCAGGCACCTGACCGAGACCGCCCGTACCTTCATCTTCGACACCGGCCTGGCCCCCGCCGCCGCCGGAGCCGCGCTGGCCGCGCTGCGCCTGCTGCGGGCCGAACCGCAGCGCGCCGACCGGGCGCGCGAGGTGGCCCGGTTGCTGTCGGCGCAGCTCACCGCCGCCGGACTGGAGGCCAGCACCCCGGACGCGGCCGTGGTCTCGGTCCGCGCCCCCGGCCCGGAGGCCGCCGTGGCCTGGGCCGCCGACTGCCGGATCGCCGGTCTCGCGGTGGGCTGCTTCCGCCCGCCGTCCGTGCCCGACGGCATCTCCCGGCTCCGGCTCACCGCGCGCGGCGACCTGACGGACGCCCAGATCGGGTACGCCGTCGAGGTGATCCGGCGCACCGCCCCGGGTCGCTGACCAGGCGTCAGTCCCGCCAGCCGGCCGCGCCGCCGAGCAGCACCAGCAGCAGGATCGCGCAGATATTGATGACGGGGTACGAGACCAGCACGGCGGCGAACTCCCGCAGCACGGCGCTCGGCCAGTAGTAGCCGGCGGTCGGCGCGCCGGTCACCTGGCCCGGGACGCCGGCCCGGCGGGTGATCAGCGCGGTGCGCAGCACGTGGAAGTCGTTGGTCACCACCACGCAGCGGTAGTGTTCCCGCTCGGCCGACATCACGGCCGCACTGAACCCGATGTTCTCGACGGTGTTGCGGGACCGGTCCTCCAGCCGGATCCGGTCGGCCGGGAGCCCACGCCCCGTCAGGTACCGGGCCATCGCGGCGGCCTCGGAACACTGCTCGTCGGAGCCCTTGCCGCCGGAGACCACCAGGACCGGCGGTCGGCCCCGGGCGTCCTGCGCCAGGCAGAGGTCGAAGGCCCGGTCCAGCCGGGCGGCCAGCAGCGGGGGCACCTCGGTCCCGTTCACCAGCCCCGCGCCGAGCACCACCACGAAGTCGGCGTCGCGGCGGACCGGCAGCCGCCCGTACAGCCAGGAGTACCCGAGGAAGCAGAGCAGCAGGAAGGCCAGGTACCCAGCGGGCAGCAGGACCGCGCCCGCCACCACGTGCAGCGGCCGCGAGTCGACCCGGGCCGCCGTCCAGAGCAGGGCGAGCACCCCGAGCACGGCCAGACCGGCGCCGAGCGACAGCAGGTTGGCCGCCCGCCCGCTGCCCTCCTGACGGGCCATCACCACGCCGTTGGCGAGCAGGCAGACGGCCACCGCCACCGCGGCCAGTACGGCGGCGAACGGGGTCAGCACCTCGACGGCGTCCAGCACCCCGACCGGGAGCCGGTCGAGCTCGCCGAGCACACCCAGCACGAAGAAGGCCACCGCGAGCCCGAGCAGCACGGCGTTGCTGAACCGGCGGCGGTCCCGGCGGACGTTCCGGCCGAAGAGCACCAGGAACAGGACGGCGAGCGCGTAGGCGATCATCTGATGATCCTAGGCAGGCTGGTGCGTTCCGGGCGGTCAGCGCTCCGCGAGCGGTACGCCGTTCCAGCGCCACTTGGTGAGGCGGGGCCGGCCCGGGAGCTCGCCGCGGCCGGTGGACCAGAGCAGGGTGGGCCAGGGGTCGGTGTCGGTGGGGGAGTCGGGGAAGAGCCGGGCCAGGACGCGAGCGCAGAGGTCGGCGGGCGGGGTCCAGGACAGGCCCAGGCCCTCGGCCAGGTCGTGGGTGTGGGCCAGGATCTCCACGATGCCCATGGCGGTGAAGCCCTCGGGGTCGGAGACGCCGAAGCCGTGGTGGGCGCGGACCTGCGGCGGCGTGCAGCGGGCCATCGCGACCAGCAGCGCGCCGGTCGCCTCCAGCACCTGGCACATCCCGGCGGGCCCGGCCGCCCGGTCGGCCCAGATCGCGTTGGCGGGCCCGCCCGGCCGCTTCCGTTCCCAGCTGAACGGCACCTCGCGCTCCAGCGGCGGGGTGCGCGGGCCGATCTGGGCGGCGTACGAGAAGAGGTCGTCCGCCAGGTGCTCGGCAGTCTCCCAGCAGGTCCACTCCAGTGAACCGGCGGTCTGGTCCCAGGCCGCCTCGGGCGCCTCGCGCAGGGTGCCGACGGCGAGCCGGACGGCCAGGTCGAGGTCGTCCGGCGTCACCGGCCGGTCTGAAGAGATCATGGTCATGGCAGGACGGTACCCCGCCGGTCAGCGGCGGTGCGGTGATTATTCGTCAGTGCTTGCGGGCCCTGCTCGGCTGCACCCGGGGAGGTTCGCCCTCGACCTTGGGGTGGTCCGGCGGGTACGGCAGGTCGCCGACCCCGTGCTCGGCGGCCTGACGCTCCGCCAGCTCCAGCAGCGGGTCGAGCCGGAACGCGTGCTCGGGCAGGTCCGCGTGCAGGTCGCCCAGCTCCGCGTAGCGGGCGGGCATGGTGCGGATGGTGAAGTCGAGCGGAGCGACCTCGTCCAGCTCCTCCCAGCGCAGCGGCGCCGAGACGGTCGCCTCCGGGCGCGGCCGGACGGAGTAGGGCGAGGCGATGGTCCGGTCCCTGGCCATCTGGTTGTAGTCCACGAAGATCCGCTCGCCGCGCTCCTCCTTCCACCAGTTGGTGGTCACCTTGCCCGGCATCCGGCGCTCCAGCTCCCGGCCGAGCGCGATCACCGCGTGCCGGCAGTCGGCGAAGGTCCACTCCGGCACGATCGGCACGTACACGTGCAGGCCGCGCCCGCCGGAGGTCTTCGGCCAGCCGCGCAGGCCGTGCTCCTCGAGGACGGCGCGCAGCTCGTGCGCGGCCCGGACGGCGTCGTGGAAGTCGGTGCCCGGCTGCGGGTCGAGGTCGATCCGCAGCTCGTCCGGGTGCTCGGTGTCCGCGCGGCGGACCGGCCAGGGGTGGAAGGTCAGGCAGCCCAGGTTGACCGCCCAGAGCACGGCGGCCGCCTCGGTCGGGCAGATCTCGTCGGCGCTGCGGCCGCTGGGGAAGGCGATCCGGGCGGTCAGCAGCCAGTCCGGCAGGCTCTTCGGGGCGCGCTTCTGGTAGAAGAACTCGCCCTCGACCCCGTCCGGGAAGCGCTGCAGCGTGGTCGGCCGGTCGCGCAGCCCGCGCAGCGCGCCGGGGGCCACCGCCAGGTAGTACTCCGCCACATCCCGCTTGGTGTACCCGTGCTCGGGGAAGTACACCTTGTCCGGGCTGGACAGCCGCACCGCCCGGCCGTCCACGTCCAACTCGATCGCCGTACTCGCCATGCGCACCACGCTAGGCCGGGTGAGCTCCGGCCGCGCGCGCTGGCTGACGGACCGCCACCATCGGGGTATGGACCTCCCCGTGCTGCCGCCCGTCTCGCCGATGCTGGCCAAGGCGGTGACGAAGATCCCGCCCGGCCTGCACTACGAGGCGAAGTGGGACGGCTTCCGGGCGATCGTGTTCCGGGACGGCGACGAGGTCGAGATCGGCAGCCGTACCGGCAAGCCGCTGACCCGGTACTTCCCCGAGGTGGTCGAGGCGGTGCGGGCCGAGCTGCCGGAGCGGTGCGTGATCGACGGCGAGATCGTGATCGCCCACGACGGGCGGTTGCACTTCGAGGAGCTGTTGGAGCGGATCCACCCCGCCGCCTCCCGGGTCCGCACGCTGGCCGAGCGCACCCCCGCCTCGTTCGTCGCCTTCGACCTGCTCGCGCTGGGCGCGGACTCCTACCTGGAGCGGCCGCTGAGTGAGCGTCGGGAGGCGCTGGCGGCCGCGCTGGCCGAGGCCCGGCCGCCGGTCCACCTGGCTCCGGCGACCACCGACCTGGCGGTGGCCGAGCGTTGGTTCGGCCAGTTCGAGGGCGCGGGTCTGGACGGGCTGGTGGCCAAGCAGCTCGACCAGCCGTACCAGCCGGGCGCCCGGGCGATGTACAAGATCAAGCACACCAGGACCGCCGACTGCGTGCTGGCCGGCTACCGCGAGCACAAGAGCGGACCGGTGGTCGGCTCGCTGCTGCTCGGCCTGTACGACGGTGCCGGGCGGCTCCAGCACGTCGGCGTCTGCGCCTCGTTCACCATGGCCCGGCGGGCCGAACTGGTAGAGGAGCTGGCGGAGTTGCGGCTTCCGGAGGGGGCCGAGCACCCGTGGATGGCCTGGCAGGACGAGGAGGCCCAGGCGTCCGGCCGGCTGCCCGGCGGGCAGAGCCGGTGGACCGGGGGCAAGGACCTGAGCTGGGTACCGCTGCGGCCGGAGCGGGTCTGCGAGGTCGGCTACGACCACATGGAGGGCACCCGGTTCCGGCACACCACCCAGTTCAAGCGCTGGCGCCCGGACCGGGAACCGGCGTCCTGCACGTACGAGCAGCTTGAGGAGCCGGTGGGCTACGACCTGGCGGAGCTGCTCGGGCGCTGACGGGTGGTCAGCTGACCATGGTGCAGGGCAGCGGGTCGAAGCCGTTGAAGCCCTGGGTCAGGTAACTGGTGGCGTACGCACCGCTGGAGAGGATCCAGACCGGGTCGCCGGAGGCCACCGCCCGGGGCACGGGTACCCGGGCGTGCTCGGAGTCGTAGGCGTCGTCGCTGTCGCAGGTCGGGCCCGCCACCACGGCCGGGACGTACTCCGCGTCCGGGTGGGTCGGGAAGACCAGCCGGTACTGCAACTCGTCCATCTCGTAGAGGCCGTTGAACTTGCCGCAGCTCAGGTAGAGCCAGTGCTGCCGCTCGCCGCCCGGCTGCCGACGGGACGACAGCCGGTACACGTGCGCCCGGATCGCGCCCTGGTCGGCGACCAGGTGGCGGCCGGGCTCGATGACGAAGTCCAGGGTGCCGCCCGCGAGTTCCCTGAGCCGCTCGGTGCCCTCCCGGATCACCGCGAACATCTTGTCCAGCGGCGGGTCCAGCGGCCTGCCGTGCCGGTCCTGGTAGCCGAGCGCGGGCAGCCCGCCGCCGAGGTTGACGTGGTCGAGCCTGATGCCGTGCCGGCCGAGCGTCTCCAGCACCTCGCCCAGCTGCTCGAAGGCGTCCTGCCAGGCCTCGGTGGTCATCTGCTGCGAGCCGACGTGCACCGACAGGCCCGCCGGGGTCAGCCCCGCCGCCCGGGCGGCCGTCAGCACCAGCACCGCGTCGGCCGCCGAGCAGCCGAACTTCCGGCTCAGCCCCCAGAGCGCGCCGTCCCCGCTGGTGGCCAGCCGGCAGAACACCCGGGCGCCGGGGGCGTGCGCGGCGATCGCCGCGACGTCCTCCAGGCTGTCGGTGGCGAAGTCCCTGATCCCCAGCCGGTACGCCTCGGCGATGCCCCGGTCGGACTTGACGGTGTTTCCGTAGTGCACCCGGTCGGCCGGCACACCGGTGCGCAGCGCCTGGGTGATCTCGTTGGGGCTGGCCGCATCGAACCCGGCGCCCTGCCCGGCCAGTTGGGACAGCACTTCGTCCACGGGGCAGGCTTTCAGGGCGAACCTGACCGCGACCCCGGGCAACTCCTCGACCAGCGCGGCGTAGCGCTCGCCGATCCCGGCCAGGTCGTAGACGATCCGGTCCCCGGTGGCGGCGGCCAGCGCGGTCCGCAGTCCGGCGCTCGGGATCACTTCTCGGCGTCCTGTCCGCTCTTGGCGTCCAGTCCGCGCCAGGACCTGAGGCCGAGCAACTTCTCGCCGAGCTCGTCGAGTTCGGGGCTGCCGTAGCGCTCCGACTCGGGCCGGACGGCGTCGCCGACCAGGGTCCAGTTCCACTCGGGGGTGCTGAGGGTGCGCCAGGAGTTGATCCGGGAGCTGCGCAGCTCCTCGTGCTCCTCCAGGGCGGGCATCATCGAGAGGTACTGGACCGCCCGGACGCCCTCGGTGGAGGTGTTGGCGGCGACCCCGTGGGCCAGCAGACCGTTCCAGATCAGCAGGTCACCGGCCTGTAGTTCGGGTCGCACCACCGGGAGCTCGGCGCGGTCCACGGCGGGCCGGATCGGGTCGCGGTCGGCGGGCTGGGCGGCCTGCCACTGGTTGAACTGCCGGAACAGCTCCGGGTTGCACTGGAAACCGCCGAGCTCGGCCCGGGTGTCGTTGAGGGCGATGATCCCCTGCACCCGCTGCGGGAGGATGCCCTGGGTGGTGTCGACGTCCCAGTGCAGTTCGATGTCGAAGCCGCTCTCGGTGGCCTCGATCAGCGAACGCGAACGGCTGCCGGTGTTGGGCGGGTTGAGGTTGAGCCGGTCCAGGGTGACCCAGAGCTCCTCGCTGTCCCAGACGTCGACGAAGGCGTCGTAGATCCGCGGGCTCTGCCGCATGGCCCACTGGAGACGGTGCTGGTATGCCTCGACGAAGCCGTAGACGTGCAGGTGCCGGTCGA
Source organism: Kitasatospora sp. P5_F3 (assembly GCF_054049135.1). Taxonomy (NCBI): domain Bacteria; kingdom Bacillati; phylum Actinomycetota; class Actinomycetes; order Kitasatosporales; family Streptomycetaceae; genus Kitasatospora; species Kitasatospora sp. P5_F3. The sequence continues at coordinate 30,898 of NZ_JBFUMY010000035.1, forward strand.
GCTCGTCCCGGTAGGGCCGCTCCGGGTACCAGGTGTCGGGTCGGTCCGGGTCCATGTCCTGGAACTCCCAGGCGAAGTCCAGCAGTTGCCTGGCGCTCTCGGCGGGGACGGCCTGCTTGACGATCACGTAGCCGTAGGTCTGCCAGAAGGTGTAGTCCTCCTCGGAGAGGACGCGCAGCGGCCGGGTCTTCCGGATCTCCCGCAGCGCCGTCTGCGCCAGATACGTCTCGCCGTCTGCACTGAAGTACGGTCGGTCGGTTGCGGCGCGGTGGAGATACCGGTCGGGCGTCGGCATGCATGCACTCCAGGTGGGGTGGTCGACGTGGCCCGGATTCCCGTCAGGGGAAAGGGCGTTGGAATCCGGCCGTGGGGAGTGGGCGCCGCACGAACCGCTTCCCTCACATTGGACTAGACCAACTTTCGGCGTCAACCCTTTCCGGGCGACAACTCGGCCCGGTGGCCCGGAAATCGGCGAAATTCTGCCCTGATGGTCAGTCGGCAGATGAAGAAAAGGGCAACGGGGCGATTATGTGCAATTGGCAAACAAAGAAGGGCACCCGCTCGGCGGATGCCCTTCTGCTGCGGAGGCCGACTCAGTGTGCCCCGGCCGGAGTCGCATACTGACGACGGGTCAGCCGCCAGACCAGATCCTCGCCGGTCTCGGCCGGGGCGAGGCGTTCGGCCGGGCGCCGCAGGTGCTCGGTGTAGCCGAGCCTAGCCGGTATCGCGCCACTGGCGACGTTGGCCGGGTCGTGCACGATCTCGACGAATTCCACCTCGGGAAGGCGGAAAGCCTGTTCGGTCACCGCCCGGGCAGTCCGGGTGGCCAGACCGCGGCCGGTGGCGGCGGGGTGCAGCCAGTAACCGATCTCGCGGCCGCCGGCCGGGGTGCCATCGTGGCGGAAAAGGGCGCAGATACCGACCATCGCTCCGTCCAGCACGATCGCGTAGGTGTACTCCGACCCGTCGGCCCAGCACTCCGCGCGGCGGCCGAGGAAGTCGGCGGTCTTGGCCGGACTGTGCTCGGCCACCCAGCCCATCCAGGGCCGCAGGTGCTCCAGCGACTCGTCGACCACCCGGAGCAGCTCCGGGAGGTCGGCCTCGCCGTCGAAGCGGCGCAGCGTCAGCTCGTCCAGCTCGATCACCTGCAGGGGAAGATCCATGCCCGGGATGATCGTCCGCGACGGGATCGCGGGGCAACGGAATTAGGGACGGCCGGCTGGCCGCGCGGGCGACGGACAGTGACCACGAACCATCCCTCGTGCGTCTGTGCGAGAGGCCGGTCGATCCGGTAAGGAGTACACGGAGCAGTGAAGTTGTGACCTATCATCGCCCGCGGGCCGGAACCTGTCGGCCGTCAGCCGCGTCACTCTCGGTGGCCACATGCGGTGTGGACCGACCTCTCGGGGGTGCAACAGATGGACGACGCGACAGCCAAGGCCGGACCGCAGGACCAGCGGTGGGAGCTGCCGGACTACGAGCACGGGCGCGAACTCGGTGCCGGCGCGGCGGGGCGGGTGGTGCTGGCCCAGCACCGGGCCACCGGTACGCCGGTCGCGGTCAAGTACCTCTCCGGAGCCGCCGCCGACCACGAGGGCTTCCGCGCCGAGGCCGAGCTGCTCGCAGCCCTGCACTCCCCGTACGTCACCCGGCTCTACGAGTACGTGGAGAGCCCGTACGGGGCCGCGATCGTGATGGAGCTGATCGACGGCATCTCGCTGCGCGACCTGCTCAGGGCCGAGGGGGCCACCGGGCCGGAGGCCGCCCTCACCGTGCTCAAGGGCTCGCTGCTCGGCCTGGTCGCCGCCCACCGGGCCGGGGTGGTGCACCGTGACTACAAGCCGGGCAACGTGCTGGTCGCCACTGACGGCTCGTCAAAGCTGGTGGACTTCGGCATCGCGGTCCGGGTCGGCGCCACCGGCGCGATCGCCGGTACTCCCGCCTACATGGCCCCCGAACAGTGGGCCGGCCGGCCCGCCGCACCCACCACCGACGTCTATGCCGCGACCGCCACCTTCTTCGAGTGCCTGACCGGGGCCAAGCCCTACTCCGGTACCACGCTGATCGAGTTGGCCGTCCAGCACACCGAGGCGGAGATCCCGGCCGAGCAGGCGCCCGAGGCGCTGCGTCCGCTGATCCTGGCCGGCCTGGCCAAGACGCCGGAGCAACGGCCGGACGGCGCCGCCCTGCTGATCGAGCAGTTGGAGGCGGTGGCGGGCGCCGCGTACGGACCGGACTGGGAGACCAGGGGGCGGCACCGGCTCGCCGCCCTGGTCGCCCTGCTGCCCGGGCTGCTGCCGTACGGCGGCGCGCCGTCGGTGGGCAGTACCTCGTTCGCCACCACGACGGTGGGTCGGGGGGCCGCCGGGCGGGGGCGGCTCGGGCGGCCGGCCAAGCTGGTGAGCGCGGGCGTCGGGGTGGTGCTGGTGGCCGGAGTACTGGCCGGGGTCGCGGTGGCGGGAGCGCCCGGCTCGGGCGGGAGCACGACGGTGGCTGCGCCGAAGGCGACCACGACGCTCGGGGCGGCGGCCGGACCTTCGCCTTCGGGTTCCGAGTCGCCGAGCGCTTCCCCCGTGGCCTCGGCTTCGCCGTCCGAGTCGCCGAGCGCATCCGCCTCGGCGACCGTGGCGGCACCGCCGTTGCCGAGCCTGAGCACGAAGGCCCCGACGCCGACTCCGTCCGCCACCATGTCCGCGAGCCCGACCCCGACGCCGACCGTCAGCACGCCCCCGCCCACGCCGACCGTGACGCCGCCCGCACCGCCGCTGCGGGTGCTGGCCATCGCGGGCTCGGCGAGCTGCACGCCTTCGTACATGACGGTCTCTGGCACGGTCAGCACCGACGGGGCCGCCGCCGGGACCTTGACGCTGACCTGGACCAGCAGCGCGTCCAGGCTGCCGGTCACCCACACGGTCGCGCTGCCCCAGGGGCAACGGAGCGTCAAGTTCAGCGACTCGATGCCCTTCGGCAACGCCTGGTCGCTGAGGGTCGGGCTGACCAGTTCGCCGGCCGCCGGCAGGGGACAGGGCTCGGCCTTCACCCTGGACACCGCCACTTGCAACCCGCCCCGCTGAGAGCAGGACAGCTATGACCACTCCACCGGCGTCCGAACCGGACCGTACCGTGCGCCTCGGGAAGGCGGAGGACGCGGAGCCCGTACCCGTACCTGTACCCGTGGTGGCGCTCGGCCCGGTGCGGCGGACGAAGCCCGCCGCACCCGAGCCTGCTGCCGTTCCCGCCCCCGCTCCTGCTCCTGAGCAGACCGTCCGGCTCGGCGGTCCGGTGGCCGGGCCGAACGCGACCGTCCAGCTGCGGATCGAACCGGCGGAGGCGGCGGCCCAGACCGTCGCGCTGAACGAGGAGTTGACGGTCCGGCTGAACCAGGACGAGTCCTCCGGCACCGTCCGGCTCGGCCCGCCGCCGGCCGGGAGCACGGTGCACCTGAGGGTGCCGGCCGAGGCGACCGGCTTCGAGAGCGCGACCTTCCTCGACCCGGAGGTCTGGCCGCCCCGGCGTCCCGCCGCAGGCCGCCGCCGTCTGGCACGGCACCGCCGAGCCGCCGCGCAAGCGGCGGTGGAAGCGGTGGCTGATCCTCCCGCTGCTGCTCGCCCTGCTGGCTGCCCTCGGCTACTGGGCCTGGCAGCAGTACGGCCGGCCCATGGTGGTCGAGTCGGTGGCGATGGAGACCGACCCGGCGGCACTCGGCTGCGAGGGCACCCAGGTGATCCGGGCCACCCTGGCCACCGACGGCGGTGGCGGCGACCTCCGCTACCGCTGGCGCCGCAGCGACGGAACGGACTCCGGCGAACTCGCCCAGCACATCACCCGAGGCCACCGCACGACCGAGTTGGTGCTCCGCTGGTCCTTCCACGGCCAGGGCTCGATGGACGCCACCGCCACCCTGGAGGTGCTCTCCCCGGACTCCCACACGGCGGGCGTCTCCTTCACCTACGAGTGCGCCTGACCACCCGTCAGCCGAGAGTGGCGGCCCTGCGGGGGAGAGCAAGGGCGGTGAGGGAGGGGGCGGTCAGGACCGGCACGTCGGCGCGGGCCCGGGCGGTGGGGAGAAGTGGGCCGTGGCGATGTTGGCGGCGACGTCCAGGGCGGTACAGGCGGCCTGACCGGCGGTCAGGGTGAGACCGGTGGACGGCAGGGCGTGAAGATCACTCATGGACGGCCAGAGTACCCACCCACGGGGGCACGTCAGCCGACGATCCCCGGCACCACCAGACCGGACTCGTACGCGATCACCACCGCATGGGTCCGGTTCTGCGCGCCGAGCTTGGTCAGTACGTTCCCGACGTGCGTCTTGACCGTCTCCTGGCTCACGGTGAGCGACTCCGCGATCTCCGGGTTGGACAGGCCGGTGGCCATCAGCCGCAGCACCTCCTCCTCACGCCCCGTCAGCGCCGCTCTCGGCAGGGCCTCGGCGGAACCCAGGGGCCGGGCGGAGACCATCCGGCGCAGCGCCGCCGGGAACAGGATCGCCTCGCCCGCCGCCGCCACCCGCACGGCCTCCGCGATCTGCCGGACCGGCAGCCGCTTGAGCACGAACCCGCTGGCCCCCGCGCTGAGCGCGGCGGTGACGTAGCCGTCGTTCTCGAAGGTGGTGATCATCACGACCTTCGGCGGTTCGCCCGGCTCGGCCAGCAGGTCCCGGGTGGCGTCGATCCCGTTGCGCCGCGGCATCCGTACGTCCATCAGGACCACCTCCGGCCGCAGCAGCCGGGCCTGTTCGACCGCCTCGACACCGTCGGCGGCCTCGCCGACCACCGTGATCCCCGGCTGGGCCGCGAGCAGCGTGCGCAGACCGCTGCGGGTCACCGCGTCGTCGTCCGCGATCAGGAGCGTGACGGGGGCGCCGGTCGGGTCGGAGCCGGTCATGCGGGCAGCCGTACCGGGAGCCGGACCGCCAGTCGCCAGAGCTGCGGCCCGTCCGGACCCGCCGTCAGCTCACCGTTCAGCAGCCGTACCCGTTCGGCCAGCCCGGGCAGGCCGTGCCCGGAGGTCGGGAACGCCCCCGGGCCCGCCCCCGCGCCGGTCCGGTTGACCACGGTGAGCTCAAGCCGGTCCGACGCGGCCGCCACCCGGACCTCGATCGGACCGCCCGCCCCGTGCCGCAACGCGTTCGTCAGACCCTCCTGGAGGATCCGGTACGCCGCCCGCGAGAGCGTCCCCTGCACCTGCGCCAACTCGCCCGACAGCTCGGGCTCCACCACCGCGCCCGCGTGCCGCAACCGGTCCAGCAGCTCCGGCAGGTCGGCCAGGGTCCGGGTCGGCGCCGTCCCCGCCTCCTCCTCGCGCAGCACGCCCAGCACGTAGTCCAGGTCCTCCAACGCGGCCCGGGTCGACTCCTCGATGCTGCGCAGGGCGGCCCGTGCTGCCACCGGGTCGGCGGAGAGCACCTCGCCCGCCACCGCGGCCTGGATGGTGGCCGCCGTCAGCGTGTGTCCGATCGAGTCGTGCAACTCGTGGGCCAGCCGGTTGCGTTCGGCCAGCTGCAGCTCCCGCTCCGCCGCCAGCGCGAGCCGCTCGGCCGAGGACGGGCCCAACAGCCTTGGCGCCAGCCACCGCAGAGCGTTCGTCACCAGCACACAGACCACCAGCGCCAGCAGTACGCAGCCGAGCGCCACCACCCAGCTCCAGCCGTCCGTCACCGAGGCCGACCAGCCGAACATGGTCACCCGCGCCTCGGTGCCGGTCCAGCCCGCCGGAACGGTCAGGCCCGCAAGCAGCAGCACGCCGCTCACCAGCGCCCCCGTCCACCCCAGTGCCACGTGCAGCACCAGCCAGAGCGGCGTCCGCCAACGATCGGCGCCGGACGGCCCGGTGGGGGCCTGAGGCAACGGCACCCCGAGCAGTCGACGGGCCGAGGCGACCAACGCCCGCCGGGTGGTGCGGGGCAGACCGAGCACACCGATCAGTGCCGCCCAGAGCAGCAGGCACAGTGCGGCCTGCACGCCGTACGGAGCGGTCGGCCAGGCCAGCGCCGGCAGCATGGCGAAGGGCAGCAGCGGCAGGCTCGCCAGCGCGCCGCAGTAGGCGAACAGCGCACCCGAATACGTGGAGCCGCGCAGCAGCGGCCGGATTCCCTTGATCATGATCGCAAGTATGGCCGGGCTGTTCACCGGCGACCTCCCCCGATCGGGGGAGCGTTCTCGCGTGAGTTGCTTGCCACAACTAGTTTGTGATGCAAAGCTGACTGCATGACAGACGCATCGGTGCCGTCGCAGGGCACCCCTCACGAAGTCCTCGCCGGCCTCGGCGATCTGACCCGCAGGGTCCGTGCCGCGCAGCGCGGTACCTGGTTCCCCCTCCTAATGCTGGGCGTGCTCACGCTCGGCGGAATCCTGGTCAGCCGCCTCACCTTCAAGGTCGTGACCGTTCCCTGCCCGGCGGGTGACGCCGCGACCGGCGGCTGCACCGTGGGCAGGCAGGGCTCGCCGGTCTACTGGCTGCTCGGACTCGCCCTCGCCTACGCGGCGACGGCGTTCTTCTACCTCCGCCGCTCCCGCAATCGCGGCGTCGGCACTCCGGTCCGGCCGTACGTCCTGACCGGGATCGCCCTGGTCGGGCTGGTGGCCGCCACCGGGTTCTGGAGCTTCCGGCATGGGATTCCCGGGCCCGGCGCCCCGGTCGACTTCTGGGGCGTACACCTCGATCCGGCCTCCGGGGTGACGAGGTTCCTCGAACGGCTCGCCGGGAACGCCACGGCAGTGGGACTGCCGCTGCTGGTGCTGTGCTGGGTGGAACGCAGCCGCGCGCTGCTGCTGCTCACCGTGGTGTACCTGGCCATCGAGCTGGTGCCGCTCGGCATCGGGTGGGCGGGATTCCCGGCCGGCACGCTCTGGTTCGACGGGGTGCTCCTGCTGCTCGGCGCCCTCGGCTTCCGCCTGGCCGAGCTGCGCGACCGGCGCGACGTCTCATGACCACCGAACCCGAGCAGCACCCCGTCAACGGACTGGACGACGTGGTCCACCAGCGCGTCCGCCTCGGCATCCTCACCGTCGCCCACCAGGCGCGCCGGGTCGAGTTCGGCTTCCTGCGCACGGCCCTAGGCCTGACCGCCGGAAACCTCAGCCAGCACCTGGCCGTTCTGGAGAAGGCCGGGCTGGTCCAGGTGGAGAAGGGCTACGAAGGCAAGCGCGCCCGCACCTGGCTCTCCCTCACCCCGGCCGGCGGCCGTGCCCTCCAGGATGAGGTCACCCAGCTCAAGCGCCTCATCCAGCAGATCGAACAAGGCAGTTCAGCCCCGGAGTCCTGATCCGGACAGCAGGCCGGCGGTGTGGCTCCGGGAGCGGCGTAGGCTGCTGGCACCCGCCGAACAGGAGAACGTGTGATCACCGCCGAGCCCGTCCGGACCAGCAGGCTGACGCTGCTTCCGCTCCAAGTGGAGCACGCCGAGGAGATGGCCGAGGTGCTGTCCGACCCGGGCCTGCACAGCTTCATCGGCGGTGAGCCGCTCGGCACCGAGGACCTGCGGGCGCGCTACCGGCGGATGACGGCGGGATCGCCCGATCCGGCGGTCGGCTGGCTCAACTGGGTGCTCCGGCTGGAGGATCAGGGCTGTCTGGTCGGTACGGTCCAGGCGACCGTCGTGGCCGGGGAGCGGGGGAGCGCCGCGGAGATCGCCTGGGTGCTCGGGACACCCTGGCAGGGGCGTGGCCTCGCCGTCGAGTCGGCCCGGGCGCTGGTCGGCTGGCTCGGGGAGCAGTCGGTGGGCACGGTGATCGCTCACGTCCATCCGGAGCACCTGGCCTCGGCGGCGGTCGCGGCAGCGGCCGGGCTGGTGGCCACCGACGAGTGGCAGGACGGCGAAGTCAGGTGGCGACTGCCCTGAGACCGGCGGGCCGGGCCCGACGGCTCCGGCCGCAGGGGGMGCCTGCGGCCGGAGCCGTCGGGATCAGACCTCCAACTCGGCTTCAATTCGCTTGAGTTGGTGCCGGGCCATCGCGAGGTTGGCCCGACCGCGGTCCAGGGCGAGGTAGAGGAAGAGACCCTTGCCCGAGCGTCCGGTGAGCGGGCGGATCAGGTGGTACTGGCTGTTCAGCGAGATCAGGATGTCCTCGATCGCCTCCTTCAGGTTGAGCAGCTCGATCGCCCGGACCTTGGCGCGGACCACGTCGGTGTTGCCCGCGGCGGCCACGTTCAGGTCGAGTTCGGCGCTGCCACCCAAAGTGCCCAGTGCCATACCGCTGTTGTAGTCGACCAGGGCGACGCCGATGGCGCCGTCGATCGAACTCATGACGTCCTTCAGGGCGGTCTCGGTGTTGGCCATGACGGTGGCTCCTATTCTGCGGTGAGGTTCGGGACGGGTGGGTAGAGAGGTCAGTCGCGGTCCTGGCGGGCCAGCACGGCGTCGGACAGTTCGGCGATCCGCCGCCCGGCCCGGCGGGCCTCCAGGTGCAGACGGCCGATGTTGGCGTCAGGACCGGCCAGCAGGGTGAGCACCACGAAACTGCCCGCCGCGTAGGTGGCGGTGTAGCCGAGTTCGCCCCGGGTGAGCAGCTCGCGGAACTCGCCCTGCCCGGTCGCCTCGGCCAGCCGGGCGCCGACCCCGAGTGCGGCGGCGGTGAGCGCCGCGACCCCGGACGGCTCCAGGCCCCGGGTGTCGTGGGCGACCACCAGGCCGTCGGTGGTGGCGACCAGACTGCCGGTCAGATGCGGGACTCTGGCCCGCAGCCCGTTCAGTTCGTCGAGCAGGCCGGGGCCGGCCAGTAGTTCGGGATCTATCAGGACGGGTGGCCGGCGGCCGGTGAACTGTCGCAAGGTGCGCTTCATGACTCGATCGGGCGGACGGTACGGACGGGTGGAACACTCACAGTCGGGCCTCCAGGCCGGCTCGGATCCTGAGCAGCAGGGCGACGTGCGGATCTGACGGGTCGTACGCCGGTGGGGCGGCGGATCCGGGCAGTACGGCGGATCTGGGTGGTGCAGTGGATCTGGGTGGTGCGGTGGCCACGCCCCCCGGCTCCACCAGCCCGCGGGCGGCCAGGTGCCGGATGTCCAGGACGGTGCCGTAGGCGGACCGGCCCAGCAGCAGGGCGATCTCGGCTGGCGTACGGTGCCCGTCGGCGGCCTCCAGCACGGCCTGCCGACGCCGGGTGCAGCCGCGCGGCACGGTGCCGGAGCGGCGGCGGACGGCGACCGCGTCCAACTGCGGTGAAGGCCAGACCCGGTCGAGCAGGGCCCGCCTGCGGCCGACCGCCACCCGCAGCTCTCGGACGCTCATCGGCCGGGCGAGCTTGAGCAGCGGCGCGCGGCCGGGCACGAAGCTCAGCTCGCCCACGTCCGCTTCGGGGCGGCTCAGCACGACGTACGCGGCGTCCAACACGGCGGTCAGCTGGCAGAGTTGGAGCTCGCCGAAGCTGACGTACCCGGCGCTGACCAGGTGCTCCGCCAGCGTGCGGCCGGTGCCGGGGCAGGCGGCCAGCTGGGCGGCCCACTGGGGGTGGGTCAGCCGGCCGCAGCCGGTGAGCAGGGCCCCGACGCCCGGTGCGGCCGGGCTGTCCGCGTCCACCACCGCGCCGTCGGCCAGGTGCAGGGCGCCGGCGCTGCCGTACAGGGTGCCGGTAGCCCGGCTGGCGGCGAGGTCGGCGAGTGCGGCCTCCGCGGGCCCGGCGGGGGAGCGGCCGGACCGACGCCGACGGGGGAGCCGGAGGGCGGGGGCGGGCGGGGGCGGTGCGGGCAGGGTGACGGTCATCAGTCGAGCACCAACTGCTCGGCGATGGCGGCCAGTCGGAGTCTGGCCATGGCCAGGTTGGCGCGCTCGCGGTCCAGCCGGAGGTAGAGGATCAGGCTGCTGTCGAAGTCGGTCTCCAGGAAGCGGACCAGGTGGTAGGCGGCGCCGGTGCTGAGGATCAGGTCCTCGGCGGGCGCGGTACCGGCGGCCGGGTCGTCGAACGAGGTGCTCTGGGTGACCGCCCGGGCCAGCTCGGTCGCGTCGGCGGCGCCGGCCTCGTGGTCGCCGCCGGGGCCCTCCCCGGCGGTGCCGAGCGCGAGGCCGCTGGTCCAGTCGACCAGGCTGGCCCCGAGGGCACCCGGTACGCCCATCGCCTCGGCGAGGCAGTCATCAATTCCCGGCACCGGTCCGCTTCCCTCCCGCCGTACCCGTGGCAGGGCACACGTGTGGCCACTCGCTCACAGGCGGTAACCTTTGCGGGACGTAACGCTAGCCCGGTCCATCCGATCGTGGGTCGGATTCAGTCATATTCCTCGGGCATATGCCCGAATCTGATAAGGGACAACCGGCGTTGCCCCCAAGAGAACTGACGGACCGTCGGTTGGTGGTGGCCGGGAAGCCCGGCGGTGGCCCGAGGCCGGCTCGGTGGCAGCACCGTGATACCGCCGTCCGGGTGGTCCCCGGCACGGCGGCGGGCCGGTGGCGGCGGGCTCGGGGACGATCGTGAAGCCGAGCTGTGGCGGCCGTTAAGAATTCCTCGATGGACCGCAGCCGCGCCCAGCAGGCAGATTGCACAGTGCCGCGCGGCCCCGGTCATGATCCGGGTCAGGCCGTCGGCAGCCCAGGACCGTCCCACCGTGCGTCAGGAGCCGTCGCCGTGAAGGCACTCGTCAAGCAGAAGGCCGAGCCGGGACTCTGGCTGATGGACGTCCCCAAGCCCGTGATCGGCCCGGCCGAGGTGCTGATCAAGGTGCTCCGGACCGGGATCTGCGGCACCGACCTGCATATCCGGAAGTGGGACGGCTGGGCGCAGCAGACGATCAAAACGCCGCTGACGCTCGGTCACGAGTTCGTCGGCGAGGTGGCCGAGATCGGCGCCGGGGTGACCGACGTCAACGTCGGTGACCTGGTCAGCGGTGAGGGCCACCTGGTCTGCGGCAAGTGCCGTAACTGTCTGGCCGGGCGCCGCCACCTGTGCCGCAACACCATCGGGCTGGGCGTCGGCCGGGACGGTGCGTTCGCCGAGTTCGTCGCGCTGCCCGCCTCCAACGTCTGGGTGCACCGGGTGCCGGTCGACCTGGACGTGGCCGCGATCTTCGACCCGTTCGGCAACGCGGTGCACACCGCGCTCTCCTTCCCGCTGGTCGGCGAGGACGTGCTGATCACCGGCGCGGGCCCGATCGGCATCATGGCCGCCGCCGTCGCCAAGCACGCCGGTGCCCGCAACGTGGTGATCACCGACGTCTCGCCGTACCGCCTCGACCTGGCCCGCGAGGTCGGCGTCACGCTCGCGCTGAACGTCGCGGAGGAGTCCATCGAGGACGGCCAGCGCAAGCTCGGCATGCGCGAGGGCTTCGACGTCGGCCTGGAGATGTCCGGCCGCCCCGAGGCGATGCAGTCGATGATCGCCAACATGACGCACGGCGGCAAGATCGCCATGCTCGGCCTGCCCGCCGAGCAGTTCCCGGTGGACTGGGCCTCGATCGTCACCTCGATGATCACCATCAAGGGCATCTACGGCCGGGAGATGTTCGAGACCTGGTACGCCATGTCGGTGCTGCTCGAGGGCGGCCTCGACCTGAGCCCGGTGATCACCGGCCGGTACGCCGCGGCAGACTTCGAGGCAGCCTTCGACGAGGCCGCCGCCGGCCGCTGCGGCAAGATCATCCTCGACTGGACCGTCTGATCCGCCGTCAGGTCTGACCCTCTCAGGTAGGAGCCCCTGTGTTCGACAACGTCCGCGACGACCTCGCCGCCACCCTGACCGAGATCCGTGAGGCCGGCCTGTTCAAGCCGGAGCGGGTGATCGGCAGCCCGCAGAACGCCTCGGTCACGGTGACCGGCGGCGGGCAGGGCGAGGTGCTGAACTTCTGCGCCAACAACTACCTCGGCCTGGCCGACCACCCCGCGGTGGTCGCCTCGGCCAAGGAGGCGCTGGACCGCTGGGGCTACGGCATGGCCTCGGTGCGTTTCATCTGCGGCACCCAGGACGTCCACAAGCAGCTGGAGGAGCGCCTCTCGGGCTTCCTCGGCCAGGAGGACACGATCCTGTACTCCTCCTGCTTCGACGCCAACGGCGGCGTCTTCGAGACGCTGCTGGACGAGCGCGACGCGGTCATCTCGGACGCGCTCAACCACGCCTCGATCATCGACGGCATCCGGCTCTGCAAGGCCCGCCGGCACCGCTACGCCAACCGCGACCTGGCCGACCTGGAGAAGCAGCTCCAGGACAGCCAGGACGCACGCCGCCGGCTCATCGTCACCGACGGCGTGTTCTCCATGGACGGCTACATCGCCCCGCTCCGGGAGATCTGTGACCTCGCCGACCGCTACGACGCGATGGTCATGGTCGACGACTCACATGCCGTCGGGTTCATCGGCAAGGGTGGGCGAGGTACGCCCGAGCTGCACGGGGTCATGGACCGCGTCGACATCATCACCGGGACCCTCGGCAAGGCGCTCGGTGGGGCCTCCGGGGGGTACGTCGCGGCGCGAGCCGAGATTGTTGCGCTTCTGCGCCAGCGCAGCCGACCGTACCTTTTCTCCAACTCCCTGGCCCCCGTGATTGCCGCGGCCTCCCTGACCGTGCTGGACCTGATTGAGCATTCCGGGGACCTGCGAGACCGGCTGGCCGCCAACACCGCGCTGTTCCGGGCCCGGATGACCGCCGCCGGCTTCGACATCCTTCCGGGCGAGCACCCCATTGCCCCCGTTATGGTTGGTGACGCGGCCCAGGCCGGTCGGCTGGCCGAACTGCTGCTGGCCCGCGGCGTTTACGTGATTGGGTTCTCCTTCCCCGTGGTTCCCCACGGGCAGGCTCGCATTCGGGTTCAGCTTTCCGCCGCTCATTCCACCGAGGACGTTGAGCGCGCTGTCGAAGCCTTCGAGTCCGCCCGTGCCGAGCTTGCCGCCGAGCTTTCCACCGAGCGCGCCACCGAGGCTTCCGCCGATCTTGGGGCGTAGCCCGTCGAAGGCCGCCAGGCCGGGGTCGCGGTGACCGCCGCCGGCCCCGGACTGACCGCCGGCTCCACCCGCCAGGGTGGGGCCGGTCGGGCCCTTGCCGAAGCTGGTGCCCAGCAGTGACATGCCGCCGTTCATCGCCTGGGTGTGGGTGTCCTCGTTCTCGGACAGGTTGCGGACCACCGTGTCCATCTTGTCGGCGGTGCCGCGGAACGAGTTGAGAATCCGGGTGAGCACGTCCATGCCGACGGTCTTGGCGACCTCCTCGGCGATGGCGATGGCGAGCTTGCCGAATGCGTCACCGGGCTTGCCGACGTCCAGGCTGTCGACCACCCCGCGGAACGAACTGCCCGCGCTGTCCACGTCGTCGGAGTGCCGCCGGATCTCCAGCGCGCACTGGGCCATCGCCGCCACGTCGACGCCGAAGCCCTTGCCGGCGCCGCCGCTCCCGGAGCCGCTGCCCATCACCTTGGCGACCACGGTGTCCGCCAGGTCGGCGATCGGCTTGGCCAGCTCGTGGGCGAGCCGGGAGACCGCCTCGTCCAGGATCTCGGACAGGATCACCTTGCCGGCCGCGATGATGGCGGGCGTGCTCAGGCCGAAGGTGGCCGATGAGGCCGCCAACTGGGCCTGGATGTTGATCAGTTGGATCAGAGCCTGGCCCTTGCACACCTGGATCACCAGGGCGGCGGCCTTGATCGCGGTGGAGGCGACACCCAGGACGTCCACCACGATGCTGGAGTACTTGGAGATCGTGCCCCAGAGCTCGGCCAGCTTGTCGGCGGACTCCCCGTGATAGACCTCACCCAGCTTGGCGAGTGCCTTGTCGGCCGCCATCTGGGTGGAGTCGATGGCCGAGGCCAGCTTGTCCAGCTGGTCGGCCAGCCTGGTCAGTTCGTCCTCGTTCGCCTGGGGCCAGTTCACCCCGAGGAGTTTCAGTACGAACGTCAATTCCGAAGGTAACTCGAGTGCCATTGCTGCTGCCCCCCAGCTGCTCGTGGTCGGCCCGTGATCGCAGAACGCGACGATACACACGGAACCCCGTTACCACTACCGGACCTTGACCTTGTGTGGAAGGCGTACCCCGTACGGACTGTGTGTCGTCGTTCGTAGCGTAGTAGTCGAGGCGGACAACGGAACGGGCCGTGGGCGTCCTGGTACAACTCCGTTACGGCGCGGGGCGTATGGCGAAGGGCGAATTTCGGCCAGCGCCGAGCGGTCGTGGCCGGAGCCCAACCGGGGCCGCCGGGTTTCTGACCTGGGACGGTGCGCTGGCAGAATGGGGGAGTGATCGACGCGAGACGGTTGCGGACCCTGCGGGCCGTGGCCGACCACCGGACGGTGACGGCCGCCGCCGCCGCGCTCTACCTGACACCCTCGGCCGTCTCCCAGCAGCTCGCCGCGCTGGAGCAGGAGACCGGCCACGAACTTCTCGCGCGGGAGGGGAGAGGGGTCCGGCTGACCGCGGCGGGGGAGATCCTGCTGCTGCACGCCGATCTGGTGCTGGCCCAGCTGGAGCGGGCCGAGGCCGACCTCGCCGCGTACCGCGAAGGCGTCGCGGGCGAGGTGAAGGTGGCGGCGTTCGCCACCGGGATCGCGCTGGTACTGGCCCCGGCGATCAGCGCGCTGGCCGAGACCGCCCCGGGTGTGCGGCTCCGGGTGCTGGACGCCGAAGGGGACGCCAGCCTGCCGATGGTGCTCGACGGCCGGGCGGATCTCGCGGTTGCGGTGGAGTACCGGGGTGCGCCCCGGGCCGACGACCAGCGGCTGACCCGGGTGGCGCTGTACGCCGAGCCGTTCGACGCGGTGCTGCCGCTCGGGCACCCGCTGGCGGCGGGCGTGGGGCCGATCGCGGTGGCCGAGCTGGCCACCGAGCCGTGGATCGGTCCCTACCCCGGCAACCCGTGCCACGACGTGGTGCTGCTGGCCTGCGAGTACGCCGGGTTCCAGCCACGGCTGGTGCACTCCTCGGACGACTTCCGCGCGGTGGTCGCGCTCGCCTCGGCCGGCGCGGGGGTCGCCCTGGTGCCGCGCTCGGCGCTGCGCGGGACCGACCTCGCGGCGGTGGCGGTCCGGCCGGTGGACAGCGCGCTGGCCACCCGGAAGGTGTTCGCGGCGATCCGGACCGGGGCGGAACGGCACCCGCTGATCCGTCCGGTGCTGGCCGCGCTGACCTCGGCGGCGGCACCGCTCGCGGTGGAGTGACGGTCGTACTGTCAAGTGGGCGTTCAGGGGCCTGTTCTGACTGATCGGTTGCCTGTTCTGACTGATCAGCACCCGTTCTGGCATATGCTGCTGAGCGTGGCCGGGCACCACGACGGCGTGGCGCCGCCGCTGGACGAACGGTTGGAGTACCCCGATGAGCGAGCACGCGCCGGACCCCGCGACCGAGCCGATCCCGGTCGGGGTGATCGGCCTCGGCGACATCGCACAGAAGGCGTACCTGCCGGTGCTCGCCGCGCTGCCCGGCCTGGACCTGCGGCTGATGACCCGGGACCGGGCCAAGCTCGACCGGATCGGCGACAGCTACCGGATCCCGCAGCGGTACACCGACCTCGGCGAACTGATCGACAGCGGTCTGCGAGCCGCCTTCGTGCACGCCGCCACCGACCAGCACGTGCCGATCGTCACCGCGCTGCTGGAGGCGGGCATCGACGTGTACGTCGACAAGCCGCTCGACTACCACCTGGACGGTGCCCGGGGGCTGGTCGAACTGGCCGAGCGTCAGAACCGGTCGCTGGTGGTCGGCTTCAACCGTCGGCACGCCCCCGGCTACCTGATGGCCAAGGAGCGGCCGCGCGACCTGATCGTGCTGCAGAAGAACCGCGAGGGCCTGCCGGAGGCCGCCCGGACCCTCGTTTTCGACGACTTCATCCACGTGGTGGACACCTTGCTGTTCCTGGCCCCCGGCGAGATCGACCACGTCGACGTCCGGTCCCGGGTCCGCGACGGCCTGGTCGAGCACGTGGTGCTGACCCTGGCGGGCGAGGGCTTCACCGCCCTCGGCATCATGAACCGCCTCTCCGGCTCCACCGAGGAGATTCTCGAGGTCTCCGGCGGCGAGTCCAAGCGGGCCGTGCACAACCTCGCCGAGGTGATCGACCACCGCGGCCAGCCCACCGTACGGCGCCGGGGCGACTGGGTGTCGGTGGCCCGGCAGCGCGGGATCGAGCAGCTGGTGGTCGGCTTCCTGGATGCCGTCCGGGCCGGCAAGGTGCTGTCGGGCCGGGACGCGCTGCGTACCCACGAGCTGTGCGAGCAGATCGTCAACGAGCTGGTGGCGCAGACGCGTTGACGTCCCGGGCGGTGTTGCCCCGGTGCGCGAGGTTCCAGCTGATGATGCGGTCCGGGTGAATCCGGATCACCTCGTCACTGAAGAACCCGGGCGCCCGGGGCGGCGCCACCCCCGTCAACAGCTCGGCGCGGCCCCGCAGTTCGACCCCACGCCCCCACCCGGGCGCCACCTGGTCGTCCACCGGGGCGAAGTCGTCCACCACGAACGACACCAGCGGATTCGCCTGCAGATTCCGGTACTTGCGACTCTCACTGAGCTTCGGCCCACCGATGTCGACCGTACCGTCCGGGTTGAGCCGGAACGAGACCGGCCGCACCTGCGGTCCCCCGTCCGGGCCCACCGTCGCCAGCCGCCCGAGCGACTGCCCCGCCAGGTACGCCCGCTCCTGCTCGGTCAGTGCCATCACCGTCTCCGTTCCGTCGCGTTCGTTCGACGGTAGAAGGTGAAGCCCACTTGAAGTCAAGGGTGGGCTGCGGGAGCGGGAGCGGGATTCGGGGTCAGGGCAGGGTGAGGATGAGGGGGCCGTCCTCGGTGATGGCGACGGTGTGTTCGATGTGGGCGGCGCGGCTGCCGTCGACGGTGCGCAGGGTCCACCCGTCGGGGTCGGTGCGGTAGTCGTTGCGTCCGCCGGCCATCAGCATGGGCTCGATGGCGAGCGTGAGGCCGTGGCGCAGAGGGAAACCGCGGCCGGGCCGACCGTGGTTGGGGACGTGGGGGTCCTCGTGCATCTGCCGCCCGATGCCGTGGCCGCCGAAGTCGGCGGGCATGCCGCAGTGGGCCTCGCGGGCGACGGTGCTGACGGCGTGGGAGATGTCGCCGATGCGGTGGCCGACGGTGGCTGCGGCGATGCCGGCGTCCAGGGCCTGCTGGGTGGCCGCGATGAGTTCGAGGTCGGCGGGGCGCGGGGTGCCGACAGTGAAGCTGATCGCGGCATCGCCGGTCCAGCCGTCGAGTTCGGCCCCGCAGTCGATGCTGACCAGGTCGCCGTCACGCAGCCGGTAGTCGGTGGGGATGCCGTGCACGACGGCGTCGTTGACGGAGGCGCAGATCACGGCGGGGAAGGGTATCGGGGCGAAGGAGGGCTGGTAGCCGAGGAACGGGGAGCGCGCTCCGGCCGTGGTCAGGACGGTGCGGGCGGCTTCGTCGAGCTCGCGCAGGCTGACTCCCACGGCTGCCGCTGCGCGGACGGCCGCGAGTGCGTCGGCCACGGTGCGGCCGGCTTCGCGCATCGTCGCCAGTTCCGCGTCGGTTCGAGCTCGACGGCCTCGATGCCGCCTCGTTCTCGATCTGGGACATCGTTCCCGGCGTGGCGGTGGCGGTGGCGGGTGTCGGCGCCGGCATGGTGATCGCCGCCCTGTTCAGCTTCATCCTGGCCGCGGTCGACGACGACGAGATCGGTTCCGCCTCCGGTGTCCTGTCGGCGGTTCAGGCACTCGGCGGTTCCATCGGCGTCGCGGTCTTCGGCTCGGTGTTCTTCGCCCAGGTCAAGACCGGTGACTTCACCGGCGGATTCCACCGCGCGCTGATCGTCCAGGCATGCCTGCTGGTGGTCTTCCTCGCGATCACCTTCCTGCTGCCCAAGAAGAGCCGCCCCGACGACGAGCAGCACGGCATCGCCACCGAGCCCGTCACCGGCTCCGACGCGAAGCAGCACCTCACCGTGTGAAACACAGCTGGGGAGAGCGCCCGCGGAAGCGGTCTCCCCAGCACCGACGTGGGCCGGCCGGGCAACCTGACCCGACTGCACGCCACGGGAAGAGCCCGGGCGAAGGCCGCTGTCGGATTACGGGACAGCCATCAGGAGGCGGCAGGTCACCCCCGAAATCAGGCCAGCAGCTCGGGCGCGAAGTAGTCCCGGAGCCGAGCGATCTTCCCCTCGCGGATGCGGAAGATCTGGACCAGCGAGACAGTCGTGTCGTCCTGGCCGTCGTCCCCGTCGAAGACCGTGTCGATCTCGGCGATGAACACGTCGGGGTCGGCGGTGGTGTGCAGCACGTATCCGGTCTTCGCAAGGTTCGGGGAGGGGCCGTCCTTCGGCTGCCGCCCGTAGTACGCCGCCATCGCGCTGCGGATCTCCTCCCGGCCCACCAAGCGCCGGGGGAAGGCAGCGTCGGCAGACATGAGCGGGGCCTCGAACACACCGTCCTCGGTGAAGCTCTCGGCCAGCGCATCGGCATTCCGGGTCAGAGAGTCGGCGTAGACGTAGCTCTCGAAGATCTCCTGCGGCGTACGGGACACGGCGGCCTCCTCGGACTCGGACACAGGGGTCCACATAATCACGGCGCCCCGCCGGGGACGGCGATTTACGTGAATGCCCCTCGCCGCCGGATCGGCCGGCTTCCAGTCACCAAGGCCGGCCGGAGGTCGGCGCGATGGCCGGACGCGCGGATTCGCTCCGGCTTCGGCGGTGCTGACGAATGGTCAGACGGTGGCCCCAGTCGGGAGCTACTTGCAGGCGAACCTTTCGGGTGGGCGTCAACGCCGAACCGCACCACCCGCGAAGCCTCGGCGAGGTGCGATCGCCGGTGAGAGTGTCCTGCGGATCGGGCCGCGTACCCTCGGCTCCGTGCCTCGTCATCCGAAGAAGGCCCGCCGGTTGGTCGCTGACGGGCGTACGTACCTCTGGACGCTCCGTCACAGCCACCACGCGCCGGACGGCGGTCGGCCAACCGACTGTCGCGAGACCCTCACGTTGTTTCCGCAGCCGGACGGCGCCGGAGGTTCGCTGCGCATCGTCTTCGCCGAGAGCCCGGGCCGGTACGTCCCGGGCGGGTTTCCCGTGGGTTCCGGGGACGTGGGGTACGTCCAGGGCAGCTCGCTGAACCTGCACGAACCGGGTGTCGTGCGGGCGTTGCTCGACGCGGCGTCGGCCGGTGGGTGGCAGCCGGGGGAGCGGCGGGCGGTGGAACTCGACGGCTGGCCCCTGCTGGAGTCGGCGGTTGCCGCGCGCACCGGGGGTGCCGCCCTGCGCAGTCCGTGAGGGGCAGTTCGTTTCGTTGATCCATGAGCTGGTTCCGACGCCACGTCAGACGTCAGTACGACCAGTCACCTTGCCGAGCCGGGCAGCCGGCGTCCGGAGCGGCCCGGGCTTCGGCCGACTGTCTCGGTCGGCGAGCGGATCGCCGATGACCCGCCACATGTGCTGGAACAAGTCGGCGTGCGCGTCGACCCGCTGACCCCGACCGACCACGCCGAAGCCCTGCTTCCCGGTGGAGCAGGCCCGCCAGAAGACGCCGAAGCCGGACGGATCGTCAGTGGCCGCTCGTGAACGGCACTGCCAGGTCACCCGCCGCTACGGCACGTTCCAGGCGGAGATGACGGGCTGCCCGTCCTCGGTGGCCAGGAAGCTGAGGGTGCCGGGGTGCGGGTGCCCGAGCAGTCGGCCGGCGGAGGCGTCGAGGCCGAGCCAGCGCACGGTGAGCAGGCGCGCCAGATGGCCGTGGGCGACGATGGCGACATCGCCCTCGTCGAGCAGTGGCCGGACCCGGCTCAGCACCGCGTCCGTGCGCGCGGCCACCTGCTGGAGCTCCTCGCCGGGATGGGCCGCATCGCCGGGAACGACGCCGTCCCGCCACAGGTCCCAGCCCGGCCTCGTCTCCTGGATCTGAGCTGCGGTCAGGCCCTCGTAGCCGCCGTAGTCCCATTCCAGCAGGTCTGGATCGGGCCTGACGCCGGTCAGGCCGGCCAGTTCGGCGGTCCGCGTGGCTCGGCTCAGCGGACTGCTGAACACGGCGACCAGTTTGCGCCGAGCCAGCCTGGGGGCGAGCGCCGTGGCGGCGGCCTCACCCGCGTCGGTGAGCGGAACGTCAGTTCGCCCCGCGTGCTGGCCCGAGAGGCTCCACTCGGTCTGGCCGTGCCTGATCACTATGAGTTCACCCATGTCGCGGACGATATCCGACATCATGCGGGCCGCCGGAGAGAACGACATCGCCGCGGCCGTCAGCTTCCCTGCCAAGTCCGCGAGTTGAGCCTCGAGCTTGACGCTCAGCCAGTGCGCTGGGGGGAACCATCTTGCGTCACCCCGTCAGTTTCCGGTAGGAACTTACCTGGCGAAGTAAGTTCCCAAAAGAAACTGACTGGAGTCCCGGACTTGCCCTCCCCTTCCGCACCCTCTCTCTCGGCGCCGAGAACCGCTCCTGCCCCTCCCCTCGCCCCCTCCGTCGCCTTCTGGCGCTACTGGGCCGCCTCCACCGTCAGCAATACCGGCAGCGCGGTCACCGTGATCGCCCTCCCGCTGATCGCGCTCACCGTCCTCGACGCGACCGCGCTGCAGGTCACCCTGCTGGCAGCGGCCGGGCAGATCTCCTGGCTGCTGCTCAGCCTGCCCGCCGGAGTGGTCGCCCAGCGCATCGAACTCCGCCGCCTCCAGGTCACCTTGGACCTGCTCCGGTTCGTCGCCCTCGGCTCGATCCCGCTCGCCTGGTGGCTGGGTGGCCTCGGCTACTCCCACCTGCTCCTCGCCGCCCTCGTCACCGGCGCGGCCACCGTCCTCTACGACATCGCCAACTCGACCTTCCTGCCGGCCGTCGTCCCGCCGGGGCAACTCACCGCCCGCAACAGCCTGATGTCAGGGACGCATGCGGTCACCCAGACCGCAGGACCCTCGGCCGGCGGGCTCCTCGTCCAGGCGGCCGGGCCGGTCGGCGCGCTGCTCGCCGACGCCGCCAGCTACCTGACCTCCGCGCTGGTACTGCGCACCCTGCCCGCCACCCGGCCGGCCGAGCGGCCGAAGGAGAGCACGGCACGGCTGATCGCCGAGGGCTGGCGATACGTCACCCGGCACCCCGTGATGCTGCCCTGCATGCTGTGGGCCACCGCCACCAACTTCGTCTGCGCGGGCTTCGCCGCACTCACCCCGCTCTACCTGGTCCGCGAGGCGGGGCTGCCGCCGGCACTGCTCGGCCTGGTCATCGCGGCGGACGGCCTCGGGGCGCTGGCCGGCGCGGCCCTGGCCCCGTGGGTCTCCCGTCGGCTCGGGACCGCCCGCGCGCTGCTCGCCAGTACGGTGACCAGCCTGCTGTTCCTGTTCCTGGTGCCGCTGACCACGGACACCGGCAACGTGTACTGGTTCGCCCTGGGCAGCTTCGGGTTCGGACTCGGCATCGTCATCGGCTCGATCACCACCCGTACCCACCGGCAGACCGACTCCCCGCCCGAGCTGCTCTCCCGCGTGATGGCCACCGTTCGGTTCGTCTCCTGGGGCGTCCAGCCGCTCGGGGCCCTGACCGCAGGCGTACTCGCGACGGCCGCCGACCCGCGGAGCGCCCTCTGGGTGATCTGTGCCACGGCACTGCTCCCGCCGGTCGTGCTGCTCCTCAGTCCCGTCGCCCGCCGCCGCAACCTGTCCTGACGGTCCGTAACTCGTAACTGCTGCGGGGGCGTGCAGACTGACCTTCCGTCACCGCCTGGCCGGCGGGGACGGGGCGGGCTTCCGATTCTGGACAGCCCGGGCCGGGACGTCGACAATCTGACCATGACCGCTCCAGAGTTCCGCACCGCCCAGCTGGCGGCCAGGCCGTCGCAGGCCGACCGTGACCAGGTGCTGGATGTGCTCCGGGAGGGTGTCGGCAACGGGCAGCTGTCCCACGACACGTTCGTGCGGCGGATGGAGCTGGTGCTCACCGCCAGGAGCCGGGCCGAACTGGCCACGGTGGTGGCCGACCTGCACTCGTACGGAGGGTTCGCCCGGGCGGTGCTGCGTGGGGTGGCGTGGCTGTCGGCGTTCAAGGTCCGGATGGCGCGGACCTGGGAGACCGAGCAGTTGCCCGGTCTGCGGCTGCCGGGTCCGGGTGCCGGGCGGCTGGTGATCGGTCGGCAGACCGGCTCGGGCCTTCGGCTCGGTGATGCCTCGGTGTCGCGCTTCCACGCGGAGCTGCGGCGGGAGCCGGAGGGCTGGGTGCTCCAGGACCTCGGGTCCAGCAACGGGACGTACGTAAACGGGCTGCGGGTGGCGGGGGCCGTGCTGGTGCGGGCCGGCGACCAGGTGCGGTTCGGGCGGCTGGCCTTCCAGCTGGTCGCGGACTGACGGACAGAATCCCTCTGTCTTGGTAGCCGCCATCGACCAGTACGGGTGCGTCGCGGCAATGTTGGCGTCGATCACGACCTGGCGGTCGGTGGCGCAGGGGTAGTTCTTGTTGGAGGTTGCGACCGTTCGGGCCAGGCGTCCCGGCGACCGAAGTGTGCTCTGTATAGGCGACAGGGGCACCGCGAAGATCCGCCGGACAGACCGAACGGCACGGGGTGGCCCGGTTCCTCCGAGCCGAGCTGGAGGGCGCCAGGGTCGTAGACCGAGCCGGTGGTGGGCGATGTTCGACCGGAGGCCACCCTGCTCAGAACGGTTCGAAGCTCGGCTGAACGGGGCCGATCTCGCCCTCGGCGGCAAGTTCCTCGAGGTCTTCCGGTTCGAGGAACTCCAGCGCCTCCGGATCGACGCCGTGGTACCGATCCACCTCGGAGAGCCGCTTCACGAAGGCGAGCGCGAAGCTCGAGAAGGGGCCGTCGAATGTCTCGCAGCCCTCCTCGTGGACCATTGTGACGATCTTCCAGCGGTCCGGGTCCGGGTCGGAAGGCAGGAAGAAGTGCTCGTCGCCGCTGGGGTCGTATCCCCAGGAGATCAGCCCGCCCGGCTCCGGATGGAAGGCATACGGGATGTGCTGGGTGTCGCCGTAGTCCAGGGCTCTGCCTCGACGCTCGGAGAACATCTGATGGGTCTCGATCATGCGGGCCAGCAACGGGCTCGATCCGCGCGGGTGGAAGACGGCGAGTTCGCCGGAGATGACCCCGCTGCCGTAGGAATTCAGGAACGTCTTGAAGTCACCGGGCAATGCGGAGCCCAGATGCCGTTCGATGTCGCTCCAGTTGTCCCCGTCGGACGGCCGGAGGACCGGCTCGCCCAGGAGGCCCTGCAACTCATCCAATGAGGACATGAACTGCTCCAATGGTCGTCAGCGGTGGGATCCGAGCTGCCACCTTACGAGCACTCCCGGAAGAAGGGAGTCGGGGTGGGGTGGAGGCTCCGCGTCAGGGCAGGGCGAGGACGCAGAACTCGTGACCCTCCGGGTCGGCCAGGCACGTCCACGGGACGTCGCCCTGGCCGAGGTCGAGGTCGGTGGCGCCGAGGGCCCGCAGTCGGGCCACCTCCGCTGACTTGTCGTCACCGGGGTACGGCAGCAGGTCGAGGTGGACGCGGTCCGGCACGGTCTTCACGTCCGGTGTGCGGATGAACTCGAGGTACGGGCCGACGCCCTTGGCGGAGCGCAACACCGCGTGGTCGTCGGCCACTTCGTGCAGGGTCCAGTCCAGCGCCCCGTCCCAGAACCGGGCCATGGCCCGAGGGTCCGTACAGTCGACCACCACCGCGGCGATCGGCCCGGTGTCCTGGTAGATCTCCCGGGGCTCCAGCACGCAGAACTCGTTGCCCTCGGGGTCTCCGGACGGGCGGTCTTAGGGGTTCTGAGAGTACCCCGTCCGAATCGCATCCGGACGGGGTACGCCGCTCTAACCGGCGTCAGCTCTCGGCACTCTCGGTCGAGCGCTGCCGCAGGTGCTCTGGTAGCAGGTAGCCGAGCTGATCGCCGTTCAGCGCGTCCCGCAGGGCGGTCAGTTCGGCGGGAGTACCGACGACCACCGCGCCGGGGCTGGCCACGTTCGCCAGGGCGATACGGCGGTCCGCCAGGACGGCCAGGACGAACCCGTGCACGTCCTCGTCCGGCTCCGGCGGAGCTGCCGCTTCCCAGTGCAAGCCCCAGAACCCATCCGGGTAGAACTCGACCATGCTCACTGCTTCCCCTCCGGCATCTTCACTTCGACTTCCGACCAGATGGCCAGCCACGTCAGCTTCTTGATCGTCCCGAACCGGTCACCCTGGTCGAGCACGTTCAACGTGGCCACCGTCAGGGCTTCGTCAGGCTGCTCGGCGAGCCGCAGGGACACCCGCAGATACCCCTCCTCCGTCCACGTGATCGACGGCGTACGGCCGTACAGCAGGTGCAACCCCTTGGCGATCTCCCGCGCCCTGGCCTTCGCCGTCTCGCGTGGGGAGAGCGTCACCGGAGAACCCCCAACCCGACCGAAACCGGTTCCACATCCGGGTAGTGGGCAACCCGGACCTCACACCACCCGTCCGGCCCTCCGTACTGCCACACCCCGGACAACCCGGCTTCGGGGCGGGCCGACCCGATCAGGTCAGCCGCCAACTCGGCCGCGCGCTTGCCGTCCGCTGCATCGGCCTCCACAGCCGTCCGCACGATCCGCGCCGCGATCTCCGAGAACTGGTCCGACCCCATCCACCCACGCGTCAACTGCGCACCGTCGAACGACCACGACGCCACCCACCGCCGCGCCACCGACCCACCAGCACTGGCACTCACCGGACCGCCGGAGCGACCGACACCAGGTGGCAACGGCCGGCCAGCGCGAACGTCAGGTCGAGGCGGCCGTCCCGGGTCAGGAACTCTGTCACCCGCTCCACCGCATCCGGCCGCGTCAGGAAGTAACGGTAGGCGTCAGCCTGCACCGCGCCGAGCGGCAGCGCCCGCAACGACTCCCACAACGCCGCCAACGCATCCGGCAGGTGCTTGAACGTCGCGGGTTCGGTGACGCCCTCGATGGACACCGTCACCGGCTCTCTCATGGGTGCTGTAGGCATGCTGCTGCTCCTCGTCAAAGCCAGGGCCGCTCACACGGCGGGGCAGCATCCAGAATTGGCTGACTGGCAGTCACAAGCGATACCAGACCAGTAATCTCACCGTGAGATGCCTTGTACACGGCGGAGAGGACACCACGTGGCGACGACGATCCTGCCCATCACCTTGCCGGACTCGGCCTGGCAGAACATCGAGATCCGCCAAGCCCTCAAGGCCCGCGAAGTAGGAAAGCTCTTCCGCTACGTCCAGCACCACAGCGGTGTCAGTCAGGCTCGTATCGCAGTGGCGACCGGCATGACCCAGGGACGGGTCAACGAACTGATCAACAATCGCCGGGAGGTCAACCGCTTGGACGTCTTCGAGCGGATCGCCGATGGTCTCTCCATGCCCGACGACGCCCGACGGCTCCTCGGGTTGGCACCACAACGCGAGAACCGACCGGGTGGAGCGGCATTCGATCTGGCGGCGTTTCCCGAGATCGTCCGGGTCTACTCCGACCAGGCAGGTGCTGCGGCCGAGATTCAACAAGCCGCCCGAAGTGCACAGGAGTTGGACGTGCTCGCAGTGCGGGGGCTCGGCCTGCTCGGCCTCCGTGACTCCCTCCTACGGCCACACCTCGACCGTGGCAGGGCAGAGCCGACCCGCCTTCGGGTCCTTCTGCTCGACCCGGACTCGCCGGCGACGGCGCGGCGTGCGGCGGAGATCGGGGAGTCCGCGGAGTCACTGGCGGGTGGTGTCCGCCTCGCAGAAGCCCGCTTACGGGAACTCGCCGCCGAGTGCTATCTAGAGGTCTACCGCTACCGGACGTTGCCGGTCTGGCGGATCATCAGGCTCGACACCACTCTCTACCTATCGGCGTTTGACCCGCAGTGGGAAGGGCACGAGTCCGCCACCTATAAGGTGCTGGCCACGCCGTTCGGACCGTTGTACCGAGGATTCCGCAGGCAGTTCGACGCAATGATCGAGGACGCCGAGCGCGTCATCTGAGAAGGGAGAGCAGAGTTGCCGATCGAGGCGGAGCTGAAGGCCCGGGTCCACGACCCCGAGAGCGTCATGGCGCTGCTTGAGCAGACCTACGGACCCGGTCGTGCCGAGGTCTACCGCGATACCTACTACGACACCCCGGGCGGTGGGCTCGACCAGGGTGACCGCGAGCTGCGCATCCGGACCGTGCACAGCAGCGACGACACCCGGACGGTACTCACGTACAAGGGTGCCCGAGTGGATGCCGCGTCAGGCTCCAAGCCGGAGCACGAGACCCGGGTCGAGGACGCCGACGCCGCCCATGCGATCGTCCAGGGACTCGGCTACGTACCGGTGATCGCGTTCGAGAAGCGGTGCCGCAACTACTCGGCCCGGCACGGTGACCGAGACCTGCTCGCCACCCTCGTCCGCGTCCCCGAGATCGACGGCACGTTCATCGAAGTCGAGACCATCGCAGCCACAGAGGACGACGTGGCGGCAGCGCTGGACACAGTGCGGGCGGTACTTCAGCAACTCGGTATCACAGAGGGTGACCTGACCACCGAGCTGTACACTGACGCTGTCGCAGCCATTCGGTAATGTGAGGCCGCTCAGCATGAGATTAGCGTGGCAGTCGCCACCCCGAAACGCCGAAACGGCCCCCGCGCCGACCCCTTAATGGGGAGGGTACGGGGGCCGTTGTGGTCCTGCTGGTGGATCAGCCGTTCAGTACGTTGGTGAGGCGGGCGGCTGCCTTGCCGCCGAACATGGCGATGCCGCAGTAGAACTCAACTCGGGTCCGGTACACGGGCTTGTCGTGGGCCTCGCCGAGGTCGGTGGCCTGGATGCCGCCGTTGGTCAGACCGGTGACCCCGGCTTCTGCCTCCGAGCTGCCGAAGCGGACGGCGTAGATGTCGCCGGTCTCCTTGCCGCCCTCGCCGGCTGTCAGCGGCAGCACGTCGGTACCGTCGAGCTTCTGGCCCGGCTCCAGCATCGGGACGCCGTTCCACATGGTGACGTGCTTTCCGTCGATCTGGGCGGTCAGCAGCTCGCTGCCGCCGAGGCGGCGGAACCCGGAGCGGACCTTGGCGATCAGCGCGGCGTTCATGTAGAGAGCGCCGTTGCTGCCGTTCAGTCCCGGCACGGAGGAGACCAGGGCGTCGAGCTTGTCGAAGAAGTCGTAGCCACCTGCGACCGGCCCGACGGATGCGCCGTCGATGACCTGACGTCCGATCAGGCGCTTGCGCAGGCCGTCGAAGCCGAGCGGGTTCACCATCGTGTCACCGTTGAAGAACTGGTCGGCGAAGTGGATGGACGCCGCCTTGACCTTCATCGTCTCCTGAATGGCGCGCTGGTCGTTCAGGTCGCCCCGGGTGTGCGCGATGAACTTGTCCACATCCGCGTCACCGCCCAGGATCGCCAGCGTCTCGGTGCGCTGGTTCACCGCCCCCGTGGACTCCGGGTACGCCTGGTAGACGCCTCGGAAGGAGACGCCAGGTAGTGCGGCTTCTTCGTTGTACTGGTAGGCGGGGCCGTCGAAGCTGATCAGCGGCAGCCGGTCAAGGATCGGTGACTGCTGAATGAACGTCTCGATCACGCCGCGCTGAAGGTCGTTCTGCGAGAGCTTCGCGGACTCGGCAAGGGTCAGTGCCATAAGTTGTTCTCCCAATTCGTAGAAACAGAATGGGAGTTGACTATGCGAGACAGTCAACTCCCCACAGAAATGCCCGATTTAGCCATCAGAGCTTTTTCCCTCCCTGCCGCGCTTTGGGGCCAGGGGAGGGAGTCACCCCCTGGGTATCACCGCAGGTCAGGGGCTTTTCATGGGCTTTCGGCGCTCCGAGGCCCATCCTCCGGGCTGGTGAACGGCCGTCTCGCGGCTGTGGCACGACGTGCACAGCGGGCGGAGCCGTGACCAAGCGTCAGGATCGGGCACGCCCCGAGCGACCAGTGAGCGGCGCGACTCGGGGAAGTGGTCCGCGGTGGTCGCCTGCCTCGCGCACAGCGCGCACCAGGGATGCGCATAGATGAACGCCTTCCGGACGCGTGGCCACCGAGGGCCGTACGCGCTTCCGCCTGGTGTGCCTCGCTGTGCGTCTGCCTCGGCCTGGTGGCGAGGGCAACGACCACCAGTGGTCAGCTCGGGACACCCCGGGACAGAGCACGGGGGCTTGGGCTTGCGGGGCATGGGGGGTCACCTCCTGCACGGACTGAGGCAGCAAAGAGTGCGCCGTTAGCTGCGGGTTTGACGGAGACCCCCAAGACGCGGTGTCCTGCGTCCATGCCCAAGAACACGGATGACAGCGATGTTGCACCTAGCTCCCCTGGCGCCTTTGAACTCGGTTACGGCAACGCCTATATGCGGGTGGGGAACGCCTCGGAGAACGTCCAACTGGCGATCATCGGAACGATCTGTCTGGTAGGTCTCGCAGTCATCGCCCGTTCCACCATCATCGACGTGTGCACACTCCGTGTTTGACAGCTACGGGCCGAGGGCGAACGCCCCGAAGTCCCTTGCGGTCTTCCCTCGGTGGCACTCGCGGCACAGTGGCCACACGTTGCTGTCCGTGTCCTCGCCGCCGAGGGCAAGCGGGGTCCGGTGGTCCACGTCGACCGCTGAGGCGGGGAAGTCCTCGCCGCACAGTCCGCAGACCGCGGAGCCGTCCCGGTCGATCCGCCGGCGAAGCCTCTCGGCGCCGCTGTAGTGCCGCGAGACAAGCCGTTGCAGGCGCCTACGGGCTCGGACACTCGGACGGGCTTCGTAGGCTGCGTGATGGGCCTCGCAGCGTCCCCGATGGGTCGGAGCCTCGGGGCAGTCGATACAGCGCATTTGCCGCCCCCTTGTTGGTAGTTGGGTGCTGGTGCCCGCCCCCAGATTCGAACCGGGAACCACGCGGGCCAATTCTCCGGGTGCCTGTCCAGGAGCGGTCACTGCCGTTTGGAGCTGTGTGTTCCGGCGGTTCAGGCGGGGTGCCGCACGCTCGTGAACGCGGGTGAATTGAGACGGAACTGAGACGAGAGCGGACGCCGAGCTATGGGGACATCTGTGCTCCGCCGATCTCTGCACCCTGCCATGCCTGCCCAGATCCAACCTTCCCCCTGGGCGCGCAACTGGCCCCGTCATGCTGGTCGAATCGCCCAGCCTCTCGTCGTGTGGGTGGGGCGGTCTGCAGAGCCGGAAGATCAGTGAAGGAGGGAGACCAAGGCTCCGGCCGTGGCTCCCGCTACCGCACCACCCGCAGTAGCCCACGAGATGAGTCGACTATCAAGACGTGATTCAACCTGGCTTGCGATGCTCTCCAGCCTCGCTAGATTGATTGACTCGATCATTTCCACATCGTCGCGATAGTCAATTTTGAAGATTGGCTCTATGCCTGCCTCTGCTGCCTGCTCATCAAAGTTCCGTCGGTCGTCCCGCCAATTCCTGAGCAGCACCTCCATTGCGGTTAGGCATAGCCAAATCTGGGCCGACAGTGTCCGTACCTCCGAGCGCCATCCTCTATTGTTCCACCTCCTTTTCAGGCTCTTCAGGAATGGTAGCGTCGAAATCTTGACGTGCTCGGTGTAGTGACCCAATAGATGTGAGAGCTGGGCCCAGGATGCTATTTCGAGATCGAGAACTCGTCGGCCAATATTCTTCTGCTCTGAAAAGTGACGACATGAAATTGTGAGGTTCGATACGATACTTCGTAGCGATTCTCTGTCATCCTCGCTACTGGCGATATCCACGAAAACCGTTGAGTGGTGGCTGCTGGTCACGTGGGCTGCTTCTACTCCTGCCGTCTTCCTCAGTGCCATGTCTGCGTGCATAAAGACGTTCTCACATCCCGGGGAGCAGGCCTGGTTATAGACGGAGCACCCGATCTCGCCAGCTGCTTTCTCAAGGATCTCCAAGATCACCTGACCTCCTGATCTCGGTATCTCTCCCCCCGGATGCTTCCATAGAACTGTGGCAACCATCCCATCCCATGCCATCCAGTAAGTATCAGTGGGGATGTCGTCGGCGTTGTGATGCTTCGGCTGATTCTTGACTGGAACGACGACTTTGAATGTGATGGGGAGGTGGAACTGGAGGGCGGTGAATACGTCGCTCCCGGTAATGACTGCTTCGGGATCGCGAGTGTCCCAAGCGGGGAAGAACTGCCGGTGGTGCATGTAGGCCGGATTTTGGTTGCCTGTTGATATCGAGATCACTCTCGAATCATTTTCGAGTGCCCCTGCTATGGCTTTGAGGCGATCTTCAGGGCCCGAGTCGTTCGGGACCGCAAGGTAGATTGTGCCAATTCGGCATACGTAGTCAAATTGTTTCTCTGTGGACTGCCCATCCACGACCGTGAGATCCGCCATCATAACTCCCGCGAGCTCCTTGACTTGCCCGAATGGCGGGCGCGAGATGCCCTCAAGTTGGCTATATATATCAAGTGTGCTCGTGGGCTGGCTCGTGCGCGCGGGGGAGCGCTTCCGATGCCGCCTGGCCCGAGCGGGGCGACCTTGGCTGGGCCGTGGCTGACGGCAGCTTGAGCTCCGTCAGATCAGAGCATCTGCGATGAGCTCCATGGAAGGGATGATCACTAGTGCGCCAGCTGCGGCGAGGCGTGTGCCCTTCCCCAGCTCAGCGAGGTACTGGGACCGGAGGGGTCTCCCCCGTACCGTGTCCGTTTTGACGATGGGCACGAAACGCTGATGTCCCCTGGTCCCGACACCGTCGTTCAGCGCTTTGAAGACGAGTAGCACGGCGTGCGGGGCGCCCTCGCTGGCTCGGCCGGTCTGGGTGGGGGCCGCACTCGGTCAGTCCCTTTCGGTGCGCCCTGGCGGACGCCGTTACTCGGGTTGGTGCGGTCCCCGCTGGTGCCCTGCCTCACGACTCCGGCGGCCACCCCCGAGAGGGTGCGTGGTGCACGGGCAGAGCAGCGAGAGAGGGGCGCGGGCACTCGGTCCGCCGGTTCCCGTCAGTGGGGTGCGCGGTAGTCCTGCGCTCCGTCTCTCAGAAGTAGAAGAGGGGGACGATATCCCGCGGCCCGTTGTGCGGCGCCGTCGGGGTGTTCCGTTCCCTCTTCCTGGGAGTAGAAGAGGGGGACGATATCCCGCGGAGCCCGAGGGGTGGTGATGGGTGACGTTCGAAGGGCCGTTTTCTGTTTTATCTAGACACCCGTGTGTATAGAAGAAACTAGATTTTGCGTCTCCAACGTCACCCATCACCACCCCCGCCGACGCCCTACGCGGCTGCCCCGACGGGCTCGGCAAGCCGGACGCTGGTGCCCGACGCCGGGGTGGCACCAACGGGCATGGCCAGCACGTCCCGAAGCCCCGCCAACTCCTCGATAGCGCGGTCAAGCTCGCCACTGATCATGAACTCGACCCGGCGCATGTCGAGCTTCCGCCACCCGCCGCGAGTGCCGCGCTTCACTTCGAGCCGTGCGCCTACGTCGACCAGCATTGCCCGTCGGGCGTTCGTGTCCGCCTCGGCCCACTTGTCCGCGTAGGTCCGGCCGGTGGGCGTGACGACGCGCTGCGGGTCGCGCTTCTCCCGGTTCTCCAGATCGGCAATCCGGGTGTCCAGTGCATCGGCGCGCGCCTGCCACTCGGCCGCAGCGTGCCGGGACTTCTGGCGCCCCTTCTGCTTCTGGTGCTCGGCGAACTCGGCAACCGTAGCGAGTAGTTCAGGCTCGGGGTCGTACCCGGGTACCTCTACAACGTGCTTGGCCGGGACGGGGCCGACCAGGCGCAGGAACTCGGCGGACACGAAGTCGTCCACCCAGTCACCGCGCACGCTGGCAGGCAGCTCGCACAGATCGCCCCGGGCGTAGCTGTTGCACTTGTAGGTAGGCGTCTTGCCCTCTTGCTTGTTCAAGTACATGCGCCCGCCGCAGGCGTCGCAGTGGATCACGCGCAGCAGCAGCGCGTCAGTGTCCTGCCGGTCCCCGGCGTTGATACTGCGGGAGTCCAGCAACGCCCCGATCCGGTCGAACTCCTCGCGGGTCATGATCGGCTGTTCCGTCGCCATGATCGGGTTGCCCTCGGCGTCCCGGACCGGCTTCCCGCGGTGCATCTTCCAGCCGAGCAGCGTCTCACTGCGGAGCATCCGCGTAATGACAGCGGGCGTCCACTGGAACACGTCGCGGACGACGTGCTGTCCCTTGACCCCACCCGTCTTGCCGCCGCGCTCCCGGCCCATCTTGTCGGCCCAGTAGTCCCGCGGGCTCAGCACACCATCGGTGTTGAGACCGGCCGCAACGGCGGATGCGGTGCGCTTGTCCAGCAACTCACGGACGATGCGCTCGATCACCTCGACCGCATCGGGGTCCGGCACCAGGGTCCAGCCGACCCCGCCGTGTTCCACGGGCATGGGGGCGGGCATGTAGCCGTACGGGGGTCGGCCACCACCACGCCACCGAAGCGGCATCTTGCGCATGGCAGCCATGGCGCCGGTCACGCGGTCGCTGATGCTCTGCGACTCGACCTGCGCGGCGAACGCCAACATGAGCATCTGCAACTCGGCCATGGGGTCCATGGGGTTGCGGAAGTCGAAGACCAGCCGGCCACCGCCGATACCCTCGGCGAAGACCAACACCTTTCGGTGCTCTCGCGCCCACTTCGCGAGTTCGTGCATGTGGGCCATGGACCGGATAGCGCGGTCGAACCGCCACCACACTAGGGCGTCGAAGCTGTCCGGGTTGCTCAGCCACCGGCCGAGCTGCGGGCGGTCAAAGGGGCCGGTCTTGCTCGCCGACACGTCAAGGTCGACGGCTTCGCGGAGTGCGTCACCCTCGCCGAAGTCGATCCCGAGCGCCGCGGCAACGATGTCGTCGGCTTCGCGCTGTCGCTCGGGGCTGGTCGTCTCGTCAGTAAGGACGGACAGGCGGATTGCTCGGACGCCTCGCAGCGTCCCGGTAAAAACGGTGCCCTCGGTCCCAGGCAGGCTGCCAGTAGTCATGCCCTCCGGAGAGGGGGACGATATCCGCTGGTCACGGGTAAGGGGGGCGGTCGGCACCGGGGACTACTCCAGAACTGGTAGTCCGGAGTGTTCGGGTCGGCGAGGACCGTCCACGGCACCTCGCCCTGTCCGACCTGGGCGGGCGTCGCGCCGAGAGTCTTCAGGTGGGCGACCAACTCCGCCTGGTGGGCGGCCGAGGTGCTGGCGAGATCGAGGTGCACGCGGTTCTTCGTCGTCGTCTTGGGCTCCGGAACGGGAACCACGTCGACGCAGACGGCGACCGGGTCCGGCCAGACGAGGCCGTCGCCCGGGCCGACGTAGGTGGTCACGCCGGGGCTGTACGCCGTCCAGCCGAGCGCCTCCGCCCAGAACCGGCCTACCGCTGCGTGGTCGAGAGCCTTGATGTTCACCTGAACAGGTCGCAGTGCCATGCGGGCGATCCTATGCACCGGCAGTCACAGCACGACGGCAGAGCAGATCCATCGGCCGGGCAAAATAACAAGCACGCGTGCTTGATTTGTTCCTGACGTCCTGTCACGCTGCTGCCCGTGGATGGAGCGGAGCCGGCTGGGGAGGCCAAGGTGCTGCGGATCGGGAATGCCTCGGGGTTCTACGGGGATCGCTTCGAGGCGATGCGGGAGATGCTGACCGGTGGGCCGTTGGACGTGCTCACCGGGGACTATCTGGCCGAGCTGACCATGCTGATCCTGGCCCGGGACCGGCTGAAGGATCCGGGCCTGGGGTATGCCCGGACCTTTCTGCGGCAGTTGGAGGAGTGCCTCGGGCTGGCGGCGGACCGGGGCGTGCGGATCGTGGTCAACGCGGGTGGGCTGAATCCGGGCCGACTCGCCGAGGCGATCGGGGAGTTGGCGGCCAAGCAGGGGGTGCCGGTCCGGCTGGGGGTGGTCGAGGGGGACGACCTGCTCGGCCGGCCGGGGTTGCCCGGGGGGCTGCTGGCGGCCAACGCGTACCTCGGGGGTCAGGGCATCGCCGAGTGCCTGCGGGCCGGGGCCGACCTGGTGGTGACCGGACGGGTCACCGACGCGGCGCTCGTCTCCGGGGCGGCGGCCGCGCACTTCGGCTGGGACGCACAGGACTTCGACGCGCTGGCGGGGGCGGTGGTGGCTGGCCATGTGCTGGAGTGCGGGGCGCAGGCGACCGGCGGGAACTACGCGTTCTTCCACGAGCACGACGTGACGCACCCCGGCTTTCCGATCGCCGAGCTGCACGCCGACGGCTCCAGCGTGATCACCAAGCACCCGGGCACCGGCGGCGCCGTCACGGTCGGGACGGTCACCGCCCAGCTGCTGTACGAGACTTCGGGTGCCCGCTACCCGGGTCCGGATGTGACGGCCCGGCTGGACAGTGTCCGGCTGACCGAGGACGGGCCTGACCGGGTGCGGATCAGCGGGGTGCGCGGGGAGGCGCCGCCACCGACCCTCAAGGTCGGGCTGAACCGGCTGGGCGGCTGGCGGAACGAGGTGGTGTTCGTGCTCACGGGGCTGGACATCGAGCGCAAATCGGAGCTGATCCGGCGTCAACTGGAACACTCCATAAGGGCGGCCGAGGTGCGCTGGACGCTGGCCCGGACCGACCACCAGGACGCCGCCACCGAGGAGACCGCCTCCGCGCTGCTCCGGCTCGCCGTCAAGGACCGCGACAAGGAGGCGGTGGGCCGAGCGTTCACCACAGCCGTCGTCGAGCTCGGTCTGGCGGGCTACCCCGGCTTCCACCTCACCGCGCCGCCCGGACCGGCCGCCCCGTACGGAGTCTTCGAGACGACCTACGTCGACGCGTCGAGCGTCCCGCACCGGGTGCTGCTCCCCGACGGCACCCAGCGGGCGATCCCGGAAGCCCCGCTCACCCGCCCGCTCGAGCGGGTCGAGGACCCGCCGCTGCCAGCCCCGCCGCCCGAGGGCCCGACCCGGCGGGTGGCGCTCGGCCACGCCTTCGGCGCCCGCAGCGGTGACAAGGGCGGCGACGCCAACCTCGGCGTCTGGGCCCGCTCCGACCCCGGCTGGCGTTGGCTGGCGCACCACCTGACAGTGCAGAGGCTGCGCGAACTCCTGCCGGAGACCGCCGAGTTGCCGATCGACCGGCAGCTGCTCCCCGAGCTGCGCGCGGTCAACTTCGTGATCACCGGACTGCTCGGCGAGGGCGTCGCCGCCCAACACCGCTTCGACCCGCAGGCGAAGGCGCTCGGCGAGTGGCTCCGCTCCCGGCACGTCGACCTCCCGGAGGAACTGCTGTGACCACGCTGCCGACCCACCTCGACCCGGCCGCTCCCGAGTACCACGCCAACCGGGCCGCGATGCTGGACAAGCTGACCGCGCTGGACGCCGAGCACGCCAAGGCGCTGGCCGGCGGCGGCCCCAAGTACTTGGAGCGCCACCGCAGTCGGGGCAAGCTGCCGGCCCGGGAGCGGATCGAGCTGCTGGTCGATCCGGGCTCGCCGTTCCTGGAGCTGTCCCCGCTGGCGGCCTGGGGCAGCGACTACCCGGTCGGTGCCGCGCTGGTCACCGGGATCGGCGTGATCGAGGGCACCGAGTGCGTGATCACCGCCAACGACCCGACGGTGCGCGGCGGCGCCAGCAATCCCTGGACGCTGCGCAAGGCGCTGCGGGCCAACGAGATCGCGCTGCACAACCGGCTCCCGCTGGTCAGTCTGGTGGAGTCCGGCGGGGCCGACCTGCCCAGCCAGAAGGAGATCTTCATCCCCGGCGGGGCGCTGTTCCGCGACCTCACCCGGCTGTCCGCCGCCGGGGTGCCGACGGTGGCGGTGGTGTTCGGGAACTCGACAGCGGGCGGCGCGTACGTGCCGGGGATGTCCGACCACACCGTGCTGGTGCGCGAGCGGGCCAAGGTCTTCCTCGGTGGCCCGCCGCTGGTGAAGATGGCCACCGGCGAGGACGCCGACGACGAGTCGCTCGGCGGCGCGGAGATGCACGCCCGGGTCTCCGGCCTGGCCGACCACCTGGCCGAGGACGAGCACGACGCGCTGCGGATCACCCGCCGGATCGTGCACCGCCTGCACTGGCGCAAGGCGGGCCCGGACCCGGACCCGACCGCCGCGCCGCCCAAGTACGCCGAGGAGGAGCTGCTCGGTCTGGTGCCGGGCGACCTCAAGGTGCCGTTCGACCCGCGCGAGGTGATCGCCCGGATCGTCGACGGTTCGGACTTCGACGAGTTCAAGCCGCGCTACGGCCCGAGCCTGGTAACCGGCTGGGCCGAGCTGCACGGCTACCCGGTCGGCATCCTGGCCAACGCCCAGGGCGTGCTGTTCAGCGAGGAGTCGCAGAAGGCCGCCCAGTTCATCCAGCTCGCCAACCAGCGCGACCGGCCGCTGCTCTTCCTGCACAACACCACCGGCTACATGGTCGGCCAGGCGTACGAGCAGGGCGGCATCATCAAGCACGGCGCGATGATGATCAACGCGGTCTCCAACAGCAAGGTGCCGCACCTCTCGGTGCTGATCGGCGCCTCGTACGGGGCCGGGCACTACGGGATGTGCGGGCGGGCGTACGAGCCGCGCTTCCTGTTCGCCTGGCCGAGCGCCAAGTCGGCGGTGATGGGGCCTCAGCAGCTGGCCGGGGTGCTGTCGATCGTGGCCCGGCAGTCGGCGGCGGCGAAGGGGATGCCGTACGACGAGGAGGCCGACGCCACCATCCGGGCCATGGTCGAGCAGCAGATCGAGGCCGAGTCGCTGCCGGTATTCCTCTCCGGCCGGCTCTACGACGACGGGGTCATCGACCCCCGCGACACCCGCACCGTGCTCGGTATCTGCCTGTCCGCGATCCACAGCGCCCCGGTCGAGGGCGCGCGCGGCTACGGCGTCTTCCGGATGTAAGGGACCTGACCCATGATCACCTCCGTACTGGTCGCCAACCGGGGCGAGATCGCCCGCCGGGTCTTCCGGACCTGCCGTGACCTGGGCATCGCCACGGTGGCCGTGCACTCCGACCCGGACGCCGACGCCCCGCACGTCCGGGAGGCCGACACCGCTGTCCGGCTGCCCGGGGCCGCGCCCGCCGAGACCTATCTGCGGGCCGACCTGCTGGTCGCCGCAGCGCTCACCACCGGGGCGGACGCGGTCCACCCTGGCTACGGATTCCTGTCCGAGAACGCCGAGTTCGCCTCGGCGGTGCAGGCCGCCGGACTGACCTGGATCGGCCCGCCCGCCGAGGCGATCGCCGCGATGGGATCGAAGACCGAGGCGAAGCGGCTGATGGCCGCGGCCGGGGTACCGGTGCTCTCGGTGCCGGCCGAGCCGACGGCTGCCGACCTGCCACTGCTGGTGAAGGCGGCGGCGGGAGGTGGCGGCCGGGGAATGCGGATCGTCCGCGAACTCGCCGATCTGCCGGGTGCGTTGGCCGCAGCCCGGGCCGAGGCGGCGGGAGCCTTCGGGGACGACGAGGTGTTCTGCGAGCCCTATCTGCCGAACGGGCGGCACGTCGAGGTACAGCTGCTCGCGGACGCCCACGGCACGGTCTGGGTGGTCGGCGACCGGGACTGCTCGCTCCAGCGCCGGCACCAGAAGGTGATCGAGGAGGCCCCGGCGCCGGGGTTGGGCGAGGCACTCCGGAGCGAACTGCACCGGGCCGCGACCGCCGCCGCCCGGGCGATCGGCTACCGGGGAGCGGGAACGGCCGAGTTCCTGGTCACCCCCGAAGGCCGGTGCTGGTTCCTGGAGATGAACACCCGGCTCCAGGTCGAGCACCCGGTCACCGAGTGCGTCACCGGCCTCGACCTGGTCGCCCTCCAGCTCCGGATCGCCGAGGGCGAGGCGCTGCCCGTCGAGCCGCCACCGGCCAGGGGCCACGCGATCGAGGCCCGGCTGTACGCCGAGGACCCGGAGCAGGACTGGCAGCCCAGGACCGGCACCCTGCATCTGCTCGAAGTCCCAGGCGTATCGGTAGAGTTCGGTACCGGAGAGCGGGACACCGGGCTGCGGCTGGACTCCGGGGTGACCGACGGCACCGAGATCGGCCCGCACTACGACCCCATGCTCGCCAAGCTGATCGCCTGGGCGCCCACCCGGCCCGCTGCCGCTCGGCTGCTGGCCACCGCCCTGAGCCGGGCCCGGATCCACGGCCCGGGCAGCAACCGGGCGCTGCTGGTCGCGGCGCTGCGCCACCCGGCGTTCCTGGCAGGTGAGTTGCACACCGGCTTCCTGAAGGAGCACGAGCACGACCTCGGCGGCAAGGGCGAGAGTCTCGCGCTGCCCGCGCTCGCTGCCGCACTGTCGGAGACGGGCAGCTCGCCGTTCCCCCCGGGCTGGCGCAACCTGCCCTCGCAGTTGGAGACCAGGCGCTACCTGGCGGCCGACGGTACCGAGCACGAGGTGCGCCACCGGCTGACCCGGGACGGACTGCAGGGCCACCCGGGTGTCGAACTGGTCGAAGCTCGAACGGACTTGGTCACGCTGCGGGCCGAAGGGCGGACGCACACGTACCGGATCGCCCGGTACGGCAGCACGCTGCACCTGGACGGACCCGAGGGTGCCGCCACCCTGACCGCGCTGCCCCGGCTGCCCGAACCACAGGCCGAACCCACCCCCGGCGCGCTGCTCGCACCGATGCCCGGCACCGTCACCCGGACGGCCGCCGCACCCGGCGACCACGTCACCGCCGGGCAGCCACTGCTCTGGCTGGAGGCGATGAAGATGGAACACCGGGTCAGCGCGCCCACCGACGGCGTACTCACCGAACTACGGGTCGCCACCGGCCAACAGGTCGAACCCGGCACCCTGCTGGCTGTCGTCCGCCCGCACGACTGAACCCCCACCCACTGAGCCCCACCGCACGGAAGGGACCTTCGCCATGTCCGCACCGCTGCTCAACCCGGTCGAGCCCGAGGAGCACCAGGCCCTGCGCCGAGCCGTCGGCGACCTCGCCCGTCGCTACGGCCCCGACTACTTCCGCCGCAAGGCCCGCGCGGGGGAGCCCGTCGACGAGCTCTGGGCGGAGGCCGGGAAGGCCGGCTACCTCGGGGTCAGCCTGCCCGTCGAGTACGGCGGCGGGGGCGCCGGCATCACCGAACTGGCCATCGTGCTGGAGGAGTTCGGCACGGCAGGCTGCCCGCTGCTGATGATGATCGTCTCGCCCGCGATCTGCGGCACGGTGATCGCGCGCTACGGCACCGAGCAGCAGAAGCTGGCCTGGCTGCCCGGACTCGCCGACGGCAGCCGCCGGATGGCCTTCGGCATCACCGAGCCGGACGCGGGCTCCAACTCGCACCGGCTGACCACCACCGCCCGCCGGGACGGCGACGACTGGCTGCTCACCGGCCGCAAGGTGTTCATCTCGGGCATCGACCACGCCGACGCGGTGCTCTTCGTGGCCCGCACCGAGGACGCCCGCACCGGGCGGTTGAAGCCCGCGCTGTTCGTGGTGCCGCGCGAGACGCCGGGCTTCGAGTACCGGGCGATACCGATGGAACTGGTCACCGCCGAGAAGCAGTTCGAGGTCTTCCTGGACGACGTACGACTGCCCGCCGACGCCCTGGTCGGGGCCGAGGACGCCGGGCTTGAGCAGCTGTTTGCCGGGCTCAACCCGGAGCGGGTGATGACCGCCGCGTTCGCCCTGGGCCTGGCCCGCCAGGCGCTCGCCACCGCCACCGACTACGCCCGCACCCGTACCGTCTGGGACACCCCGATCGGCGCCCACCAGGCGATCGCGCACCCGCTGGCCCAGTGTGCGATCGAGATCGAACTCGCCCGGCTGATGATGCTCAAGGCCGCCCAACTCTACGACCAGGGCCACTACGTGGAGGCCGGCGAGGCCGCCAACATGGCCAAGTACGCGGCCGCCGAGGCGGCTTGCCACACCGTGGACCAGGCCGTGCACACGCTGGGCGGCAACGGGCTCACCCAGGAGTACGGGCTGGCCGCCCTGCTGACCGCGACCCGGGTCAGCCGGATCGCCCCGGTCAGCCGGGAGATGATCCTCAACTACGTGGCCCAGCACACCCTGGGGCTGCCCCGCTCGTACTGACGGGCCGTCAGGACCGATGCCACCAGCGGCGTGGACGCTGTCCCACCTGCTGCGCCTGCTCCGCGTCGGGCCAGGCGTCACGGTGCTGCTGATCGGCGAGGGCCCGGCGGGCGGCTTCGGCTGCCGCCGGGTCGTCGTACTCGCGCGAGATCAGCTCGATCCGCCCGGTGGAGTGGTCGATCCGGATGGTGTCGAGCCCGTTCCGGTCCAGATCGGCGATGGTGTCGGCGTGGGTCACCCGGTGGAGCGCGAGCATGGTGAGCGACGGGTCGGCATCGCCGAGGGTGATCTCCTGCGTGAGCAGGACGTCCATCAGCCGCTTGGCGGCGGGCGACGGGAGCTCGTCGCTGACGGACATGTGCACCATCAGCTGCTCGTGGCCGGTGTCGAGCCAGCGGGCCCAGGACACCCAGACGCAGTGGATGTCCGGGAACTCGCGCAGGCGGCGGAAGACGGAGTCCCGCAGGGCCACGGCCAGGGGGTGGGTGGACCAGGTCAGCCTGATCATCTGTCCCGTGCCCGGTATGCCGTGCTCGGAGACCGTACCGAAGAGGCGGGAGGCCGGGACCTCGATCCGCCACCCGTCCGAGCTGGTGACCAACAGACGCCTGGCCTCGATCTCGCGGACGACCTCCATCAACCGCAGTGCATCGGCGTAGAAGGTGTCCGCGGCGCCCTCCACGTGCTGCACCGCCGCTGCCGTGGTGCAGATCTGGAGTGCCGCAGTGCCGTCCTTGTGCGTCAGGTAGTACAGCGAGCCGTCCTGGTGGACCGGTACGAACACGCCCTCGGCCACCAGGGTGCGGACGACCCGCTCCTTGGCAGCCTCGGAGTCGCCCTGTTCGATGAGCTCGGCCAGGGCCGCGTCGAGTGTCATCGGGCGATCATAGGCCAGCTGTAAATCCGGTGCGCCGCAAGGGCGCTGAAGCCCTCGCTGTGCGGCGACCTGGTCGGCACTCTGTCCGCCCAGGGCATCAGCCGCCACTCTAGGGGAGCCCACTCAACCCAGCCCGCGCAGGAGGCACCTATGGCGTTCCGCAGCGACTACCCCGACATCGAGCCGCTCGACCTGCCGATCCACGACGCGGTGTTCGGCGACTTCGCCGCCCACGCGGACCTACCGGCCCTGATCGACGGTCTCACCGGACAGTCCGTCAGCTACGCCCAGCTGGACGGCGCCAGCCGGCGCTGCGCGGCGGGCCTGGCCGAGGCCGGGGTACGCAAGGGCGACCGGATCGCACTGTTCAGCCCGAACACCATCGCCTACCCGGTCGCCTTCTACGGCGCCACCCGGGCGGGCGCCACCGTCACCACGGTCAGCTCGCTCAGCACGGCCGCCGAACTGGCCGGGCAGCTCCGCGACAGCGGGGCCCGCTGGATCATCACCATCTCGCTCTTCCTCCCGGTCGCCACCGAGGCCGCCGACGCGCTGGCGGCCGAGGGCAGTCCGATCGAGGAGATCTTCGTCTGCGACCAGGCCGAGGGCCACCGTTCGCTGACCGACCTGCTGGCCTGCACCGGGCCCGAGCCCAGCCCCGAGATCGACCCGGCCACCGACATCGCCGTACTGCCGTACTCGAGCGGCACCACCGGTCTGCCCAAGGGCGTGATGCTCAGTCACCGCAACATCAGCAGCAACCTGCTGCAGACCGACGCGGTGCACTCCACCGGGCAGGGCGAA
This sequence comes from Kitasatospora sp. P5_F3, assembly GCF_054049135.1. Classification (NCBI taxonomy): domain Bacteria; kingdom Bacillati; phylum Actinomycetota; class Actinomycetes; order Kitasatosporales; family Streptomycetaceae; genus Kitasatospora; species Kitasatospora sp. P5_F3. The sequence continues at coordinate 72,270 of NZ_JBFUMY010000035.1, forward strand.
CGCATCCTGGCCGTGCTGCCCTTCTTCCACATCTACGGGCTGACCTCGCTGCTCAACCACCCGCTCCGGTCCGGCTCCACGGTCGTGGTGCTGCCGCGCTTCGACCTGGAGCAGTTCCTGCGCACCATCCAGGACCAGCGGATCGAGGGGGTGTTCGTCGCCCCGCCGATCGTGCTGGCCCTGGCCAAGCACCCGCTGGTCGACCAGTACGACCTCTCCTCGATCCGGTACGTGCTGAGCGCCGCCGCCCCGCTGGACGCCGACCTTGCGGCGGCCGCCGCCCGCAGGCTCGGCCTGGAGCGGATCCACCAGGGGTACGGGATGACCGAGCTCTCGCCCGTCACCCATGTGGTGCCGCTGGACGACCCGAACCCGCCGGCCGGGACGGTCGGCCGGCTGGTCGCCTCCACCGAGCTGCGGGTCACCGCGCTGGACGGCTCGGGCACCGAGCTCGGGGTCGGCGAGCGCGGCGAACTCCTGTTCCGGGGACCGCAGGTGATGCAGGGGTACTTCGGCCGGAAGAGCGAGACCGACGCGATGATCGACCCGGACGGCTGGCTGCACACCGGGGACGTCGGCGTGGTGGACGAGCAGGGCTACCTGTTCGTGGTGGACCGGGTGAAGGAGCTGATCAAGTACAAGGGCTACCAGGTCGCGCCCGCCGAGCTGGAGGCCCTGCTGCTCACCCACCCCGAGGTGGCCGACGCCGCCGTGATCGGGGTGACCGGGACGGACGGCGAGGAGCGGCCGAAGGCGTTCGTGGTCCGCGCCCCCGGCAGCGAACTGACGGAGCAGCAGGTCAACGACTTCGTGGCCGGGCAGGTGGCGCCGTACAAGAAGGTCAGGTCGGTCGAGTTCATCGACCAGGTGCCCAAGTCGGCGGCCGGGAAGATCCTCCGCCGCCAGCTGCGCGACCGCACCTGAGCGGCGGGGGGGGGGGGGGGGGGGGGGGGGGGGGGGGGGGGGGGGCGGCTGCTGGAGGCCGCCGTGGAGTGCCTGGCCGAACTGGGCTGGAACGGCAGCACGGTCGCGGTGGTGGCCGAGCGGGCCGGGGTCACCCGGGGCGCGGCCCAGCACCACTTCCCGACCCGGGAGGACCTCTTCACCGCCGCCGTCGAGTACGTGACCGAGCAGCGGCTGGCGGCCGTCCGGGCCGACACCGAGGTGCTGCCGCCGCCGGGCGAGGGGCGGACCGAGGCGGTGGTCGAGCTGATCGTCCGGCTGTACACCGGGCCGCTGTTCCGGGCCGCGCTGCACCTGTGGGTGGCCGCGGCCACCGAGCAGGCGCTGCGGGAGCGGATCGTTGCGCTGGAGAACCACCTCGGCCGGGAGGCGCACCGGGCGGCGGTCGAGTTCCTCGGCGCCGACGAGTCGCACCCCGGTGCCCGGGAGACCGTTCAGGCCACATTGGACCTCGCCCGGGGGCTGGGACTGGCCAATCTGCTCACTGATGACGGCCCGCGCCGGGCCGGAGTGGTATGTCAGTGGGCCAGAACTCTGGACGCCGTGCTGATCACCTGAAAAGCTCAGCCGTCCTGATGGTGTACCCCACCTGACGGACCAGCAGTAGCCGCACTCTCCACCGCCGTGCAGTCTGGTGGAAGCCGATTCGCCCTGGCCACACCAGGGAAGGTATCTGACAGGTGATCCCCTGATCATGCAAGGCAGCGAGCGCAACGTACCGGACGGCACCGGCCCCGTGGCAGGTGCCGCTTCGCCGCGTCCGGAGGGGCACCCGGCACTGGACCACCGGTTGGAGGGCCACCGGCTGGTCCCGCTGGCGACCGCCCTGGTCGAGGGCGACGGCCGGATCCTGCACTGGAGCGAGGACGCCGAGGCACTCACCGGCTACCCGGTGGGGGAGGCGGTCGGCCGCTACGCCGCCCAGCTGCTTGTTCCCGAGGAGTCCCGCCGACGGGCCTTCGAGCTGTTCGAGCAGATCATGGCGGGCAAGGGCTGGTCCGGGGTGTTCCCGATCCGGCACCGGGACGGCCATCTGGTGGAACTGGAGTTCCACACCTATCCCATCGTCGGCCCCGGCGGCGTCCGGCTGCTGCTGGCGACCGCCTCCGACGTCGGCTCGCTGCGCCAGGTCGAGGGCGACCTCGCGGTGCTGGACGGCATCTTCACCCAGTCGCCGATCGGCATGGCGGTGTACGACACCGAGCTGCGCTACGTCCGGCTGAACGACGCGCTGGCCAGGATCAACGGCCTCACGGTGGCCGAGCACCTCGGACGGCGGATCAGCGCCATCCTGCCGGGCATCAACAGTGCGGAGATCGAGGGGGTGATGCGCCAGGTGCTGGCCACCGGCCAGCCCGTGGTGGACGCCCGCTCGCACGGCCGCACCCCCGGCGACCCGCGCCGGGAGCGGGCCTGGTCGGCCTCGTACTTCCGACTGGAGGACTCCACCGGCCGGATCCTCGGGGTGAGCTCCTCGATCATCGACGTGACCGAACGGTTCCAGGCCGAGGCCCGGGCCTCCCGGGCCCAGGAGCGGCTGGCCCTGCTGGCCGAGGCCACCGCCAGGATCGGCACCACGCTGGACCTCCAGCGCACCGCCGAGGAACTGATCGAGGCGGTGATCCCGAGATTCGCCGACTTCGCGACGGTCGACCTGCTGGAGCCGGTGCTCCGAGGTGAGGAGCCGTCATATCTGCAGCCGGACCGGGGTGTCCAGCTACGCGCGGTGGCGGTCGGCGAGGCGTACGAGTCGGGCATGACGATCGCGGCGGACGCGGTCGGGGCCACCTCGGAGTACGACTCCAAGCGGGTCTACACCGAGTGCCTGCGCAGTGGGCGCCCGCTGCTGCGGCCGCACGTGGACGAGCAGGTGCTGTCGGCGCTGGTGAACGAGCAGTCCCGGGTCGGGCCCGGGGTCAGGGCGGGCATCCACTCCTACCTGATGGTGCCGATCCTGGCCCGCGGCATGGTGCTCGGCGGCTCCGAGTTCGTCCGGATGCGCAACCCCGAGCCGTTCACCGCGGCCGACGTGGCGCTGGCCGAGGAGCTGGTCGCCAGGACCGCGATCGCCCTCGACAACGCCCGGCTCTACCGGCGCGAGCGGGAGACCGCGCTCACCCTGCAGCGCAGCCTGCTGCCGCAGGAGATCCACCGCACGATCGGCCTGGAGATCGCGTACCGGTACCTGCCGAGCAGCGTGGTGAGCGAGGTGGGCGGGGACTGGTTCGACGTGGTGCCGCTGTCCTGCGGGCGGGTCGCGCTGGTGGTCGGCGACGTGATGGGCCACGGCATCCGGGCCGCCGCGACGATGGGTCAACTCCGCACGGTGGCCCGGACGCTGGCCACCCTGGACATGCCGCCGGACCAGGTGCTGACCCGGCTGGACGAGACCGCGATGGGCATCGGCGAGGGCCAGTTCGCCACCTGCATCTGCGCGGTCTACGACCCGGTGGACGGCACCTGCACGATCGCCTCGGCCGGCCACCTCCCGCCGGTCCGGGTCGCCCCGGACGGCACCTCCCGGGCGCTCGACCTGCCGCCGGGCGTCCCGCTCGGGGTGGGCGGAGTGGCCTTCGAGAGCACCGAGTTCACGCTGCGCGAGGGCAGCCTGCTGGCCCTCTACACCGACGGCCTGGTGGAGCGCCGCGGCGAGGACATCGACCACGGCATCGGCATACTGGCCCAGACCCTGGCCGGCCACGGCCGGACGCTGGAGGAGAGCTGCGACGCGGCGCTCGCCGCGCTGGTCGTGGACGGGACCGAGGACGACATCGCCATGATCATGGCCCGCGCCCTGCCGATCCCGGCCGACCGGATCGCGACGCTGGAGCTGGACGGCGACGGCCCGGCCCCCAGCCGGGCCCGCCGTTTCACCCGCCGGACGCTGGAGGAGTGGGGGCTCACCGCCCTCTCCGAGTTCGCCGAACTGCTGGTCAGCGAGCTCGTCACGAACGCGCTGCTGCACGCCGACGCACCGCGTCGGCTCCGGCTGTTCCGCGACCGCACGCTCACGGTCGAGGTGGCCGACTCCGGCGGCCAGGCACCGCGACTGCGAGCCTCGGCGGAGGAGGACGAGGGCGGGCGGGGCATGCACCTGGTGAGCGAACTGGCCCACCGGTGGGGCACCCGGCAGACCAAGGACGGCAAGGTGGTCTGGGCGGAGATGGAGCTGGACTACCGCTACCGCTGAGGTGGCGGTCGACGGGTGGTCGGACGTCGGTTGGTCTGGTTCGAGGTCCGAGCAGGCGTTGTCGTACTGCCCTGACACTCTGCTCGCATGGATGACTTCGCTGGTACACAAGCTCCGGTTCGCCGGCTGACCGACCCTGAAGAGGCGATCGCGGAGCTGGAGAACGCGGTTCCGGACCTGTCATCGCTGCGTCTGCAGGAGGCCAGGAACCTCAACTGGCTGGTTGTGGAAGCCGAGTTGGGCACCTCCCTGCCCGAGGACTACAAACTCCTCTGTGAGCGCTACCCGGCCTTCGTTATCGGGGACTTCCTCGGCCTCGGTGGCCCAGAGCCCGGCCATGAGTACCCCTGGATGCAGGGCCTCCGCGACATGTTGGAGATCATCGCGGAGTGGTGCGCGGATGCCGACCTGGCCGTACCGCTCCACACCTATCCCGCCCCGGGCGGTCTGCTTCCCTGGGCCAGCTCGAACAGGGGGGACTTGTTCCTGTGGGCCACCAGTGAGGCCGGGCCGGCGGAGTGGACTGTCACGGTCGCCTCGCGGAGTTCCGCCTGGTGGCACTACACGGGCGGAGCCGTTCAGTTCCTGGCCGACCTGGTCGGGGGCAAGGTGGAACCGTGGGCCCTGCCCATGGTCAGCCCCGACGTCACGCCGTGGTGACTTCGGCTCAGGTCATCGCAGCCGGCGGGCGTGCTGGGCCGACCGTCACAAGCCCTGGATGGCCTCACCCAGGTCGGTGCCGTAGGAGGACCAGCAGATGACGGAACCGTCGGTGTCGAGGTCCCCCATGAACCAGTCGCCGTCGGCCTGGACGAGGCACAGGCCGTGGAAGGAGAGGATGACATCGGGTCGGAGTGGGGTGTAGTCCGCGCGGCCGTGTTCTTCGAGCACGACGAGTCGTTCGAGGGACAGTGGGACCGCTTCGGTGTCCCCTGATGCGGAGCGTATTCGCTCGAGCGTCCAGCCGTCGGGCAGTCCATCGTTCACCGTTGCATGGTCGCAGCGAGGTTGGTCCCACAGCCATTCGTTTACGGTGGCGACCAGGACGGCCGCCGCGTACCGAGTACTGCGGACTGTCCGTCAGGCGTGGCTGCACGTGCTGCGACTGGGAGGAGGCGGCTCACGGCCCGGCGGAGAGGAAGTCCCGTAGGTGGGCGATGAGGGCGGTGGGTTGGTCCTCGGGGATGAGGGTGTAGCTGTCGGGGATCTCGACCAGTTCGGCTTGGGGCAGGAGCTCGGCCAGGCGGTGGGCGTGGGCGAGGGGCATCACGCGGTCCTCGGTGGCCCAGGCGATCAGGGTGGGGCGGTCGAAGGTGCGGAGGGCTTCGGTCCAGGCGAGCAGGTCGGGTCGGGGCGGGGTGCTGAGGACGTACTTGCGTAGGTCGCGGCGGATGGCGGGGGAGCTGAGGACGGGCCGGAACCAGGCGTCCATGATCTCGGGCGGGACCGGACGCTTGGTCATCCGGCCCCAGGTCATCGGGAGTCGGCGGAGGGGCTTGAGGCGGAGCAGGTTGAACGCCAGGGCCAGGCCGCCGGGCAGTCTGGCGGAGGCGACCAGGTTGCGGCCGGGGAGGCCGGGCGGGTAGTTGTCGAGCGCTTCGCAGGAGGTGAGGACGAGCCGGCCGATGCGGGAGGTGCGGCCGTCGGCGACCAGGCTCTGGGCACCGCCCCAGTCGTTGAGCACCAGCGTGACGTCGTGCAGGTCGAGCCGGTCGAGGAACTCTGCCACCAGCCGGGCGACGCCGAGGATCGACAGGTCGGCGTCCGGGTGCATCGGTCGGCGGTGGCCGCCGAGCGGGAGGGTGGGCACGAGGCAGCGGAAGTCGTCCCGGAGCCCGGCGACGACGTGGCGCCAGAGCGAACCGTCCATCGCGACGCCGTGCAGCAGGACGACGACCGGGCCGTTGCCGCCGGTGTCCTGGTAGTCGATGGTTCCCGCCGAGAGTTCCAGCTCGGGCATGAAGTCCCCTCCTGCGGTCGGTACGGAGCACTGACTGAGGCTCAATACACCATCACCGTAACGCACCTGACGAGGGGTGTGGCCGGAGGGGAGGGTGGGGCGGGAGGGAAACTCACTCCTCGCCACTCTCAACATATAGCGCACGGGGGGCCTTGCGACAAGACCCGGGTGGTGCCGCAGAATCGTCGGCCTGGGCCCGGAACCTGCGGAAATGAGAATCACGAAGATGCGTGTGGTGTTGTCGACGTACGGAGCGCGTGGGAGCGTCGAGCCGATGGTGGGACTCGCGGTGCGGCTGCGGGAGTTGGGCGCGGAGGTGCGGGTGTGCGCGCCGCCGGACGAGGAGTTCGTGGAGCTGCTGGCCGGTGTCGGCGTGGAGTTGGTGCCGACCGGTCGGCCGGTGCGGCAGGTGGTGACCTCGGTGGTGCCGGGGTCGGCGGTGGGCTTGGCGCAGCGGGCGGCGGAGTTGATGGCTGCTCAGTTCGAGACGGTGGCTGCGGTGGCCGAGGGCGGTGATGCGTTGGTGGCGACCGGACCGTTGCCGGTCACGGCCGGTGCGCGGTCGGTGGCCGAGAAGTTGGGCATCCGCTTCGTGCACGCGAGCCATCAGCCGGTCAGTCTGCCGTCGCCGTACCAGCCGCCGCCCGCGCGGCGGGGACGGCCGTTGCCGGCGGGGGTGGCCGACAACCGGGCGCTGTGGGAGGTGGATGCCCGGAACGCGAACGAGATGTTCGGCGAGATGCTCAACACCTACCGGGCGGCGGCCGGCCTGGCGCCGGTGGACAACGTCCGGGACTACGCCTTCACCGACCGGCCGTGGCTGGCGACGGACCCTGTCCTGAGTCCGTGGCGGCCGACCGACCTCGACGTCGTACAGACCGGTGCGTGGAGCCGGGCGGACGAACGCCCGCTCCCGCCCGAGCTGGTGGCGTTCCTGGAGGCCGGTACGGCGCCGGTGTACGTGGGCTTCGGCAGCACACCCGTCAGCGATCCGAAGCAGCTCGCCCGGGTGGCCGTCGAGGCCGTCCGGGCGCAGGGCCGCCGGGTGGTCGTCGCCCGGGGCTGGGCCGAGCTGGACCTGATCGACGATCAGGACGACTGCATCGCCGTCGGCGAGGTCAACCAGTCGGCCCTGTTCGCCCGGGTGGCTGCCGTCGTGCACCACGGTAGTGCGGGCACCACCACGACGGCCGCCCGGGCCGGCGCACCCCAGGTGGTGGTGGCCCAGGGGGCGGACCAGCCGTACTGGGCCGAGCGGGTGGGCGACCTGGGTATCGGCCTCGCGCACGACGGTCCGGCCCCGACCACCGAGTCGCTGGCAGCCGCGCTCGGGACGGCCCTGGCCTCCGAGACCCGCGTACGGGCGCGGGCCGTGGCCGGCACGATCCGTACCGACGGGACCACGGTGGCCGCCCGGCTGCTGCTCGACGCAGCCGGCTGAGGGACCGTCAGGGCGGGGTCAGTGGACCAGTTCGGACGGCTGCCTCACGGTGGCGCGGTCTGCGGCCCGGCGGCGGAGCAGGTACCAGGAGAAGGCGGCCGAGGAGAGAAGCAGCGCCGCCGCGATGAAGGCGGCGATGTTCATCCCGTGGACGAAGGCGGTGCGGCTCGCGTCGAGCAGTTCGCCGCCGAGCGGGGCCGGGAGGGTGCCGGCGGCCTCGACCGCGTTGCCGATCGACTCCTTGGCCTGGTCGGCGGCGGCCTGGTCGGTCCCGGCCGGGGCGACCAGGGTGGCGGCGTAGATGGCGGTGACCACCGAGCCGACCAGGGCGATGCCGAGGGCGGTGCCGAGCTCGTACGCCGTCTCGGAGACGGCCGAGGCGGCGCCGGCCCGGTCGGCGGGGGCGGCGGTGAGGACCAGGTCGGCGGAGAGGGTGTAGACGATGCCCTCGGCGGTGCCGATGGCCAGGAAGGAGGCGCCGAGCACCAGGTAGCTGCTGTCCTGCTGGACCCAGCCGAGCACCGCGATGCCCAGGCCCATCACCAGCAGGCCGCCCACCAGGGTGGCCCGGGCGCCGGTGCGGCGGGCCAGCTGGGCGGTCAGCAGCCCGCCGACCACCGCGCCGACGAAGGCCGGGAGTTCGGCCAGGCCGGCCGTCAACGGGGAGTACCCGCGCACCAGTTGGAGGTACTGCGACATGAAGAAGATCACGCCGGACAGACCGATCAGTGAGGCGAGCGAGCCGAGCACCGCAGCCGTGAACCGGGGGTTCCTGAACAGCCGTACGTCCAGCAGCGGGGTGGGCAGGCGGAGTTGGCGACGGACGAAGACGGCCAGCGCGGTGGCGCCGAGCACGAAGGTGACCGGCACCAGCCAGTGGCCGAGCCCGCCTGCGGCGGCCTCCTTGATCGCGTAGACCACGCCGATCACACCGGCCATCGAGAGCAGCACGCTGAGCACGTCCCAGCGGCCCGGGTTCGGGTCCTTGGACTCCGGCAGCAGCCAGCCGCCGAGCACCAGCAGCAGTGCCAGGATGGGCAGGTTGAGCAGGAAGACCGAGCCCCACCAGAAGTGCTCCAGCAGGACACCGCCGACCACCGGGCCGAGCGCGGCACCGGCGGTGGCGCCCGCGCCCCAGATGCCGATCGCGGTGGCGCGCTCCCGGGCGTCCGGGAAGAGGCTGCGGATCAGCGAGAGGGTGGAGGGCATGATGGTGGCGCCCGCGACGCCGAGCAGCGCCCTGGCCACGATCAGCCAGCCGGCGCTCGGCGCGTACGCGGCCAGCAGGGAGGCGGCTCCGAAGGCGCTGGAGCCGAGCAACAGCAGCTTCTTGCGGCCGATCCGGTCGCTGAGCGCGCCCATGCTGACCAGCAGGCCGGCCAGCACGAAGGAGTAGCTGTCGCCGATCCAGAGCAGTTGGGTGCCGGTGGGGTGGAGGGTCTCGCTGATCGAGGGCAGGGCGAGAGAGAGGACGGTCGCGTCGAGCGCGACCAGGGTCACCGCCAGCACCAGGACGGCGAGGCCGACCCAGCGCTGCCTGGCGACGGGGCGGCCGAGGGTGGTGCTCATGATCGGTCAGGGCTCCTGAGGGCGCCGCCGAGGAAGAGCTCGGCGAGCGAGTAGGCACTGTCACGGGGGGCGAGGCGGCCGTCCTGAACGGCCCAGCCGACGCCGGCCACCAGGTCGAAGAAGGCTTCGCTGAGCCAGCCGGCCGAGAGTTCGATCCGGAACACCCCCTCCTGTTGGCCACGGAGGAAGAGGGAGCGGACCCGTTCGTCCTGGATCTCCCAGAGTTCGTTGATCTCCGGGTCGTCGAAGAGCTGGTTCTCGCCGGCCAGGAAGGCGCAGAGGGCCGCGTCCGGGACGACCGCGTCGACCAGTCGGCGCAGCGCGGCCTGGGGGTCGCCGGTGTCGATCGCGGCGGTGTCCAGCGCGCTGGCGAACTTGCGCAGGCTGAGCGCGCCGACCTCGCGGATCAGGGCCTCGCGGCCCGGGAATATCCGGTGCAGGGTGGCCCGGCTGATCCCGGCCGCCCGGGCGATCTCGTCCAGGTGGGCGGTGGGGCGGCGGGAGAGCACGCCGACGGCGGCTTCGAGGACGGAGTCACGGTCGGTGGCCATGAGCCGAGTGTATATCAGGTGAGACATCGATGTCTCACCTGATGCGGATAGGGCTCATTCGAGAACTTCGGGCGAACGGGGTGTCCGACGGGCTAGGGTCGTCGGCTGTGACCGAACCGACCTGCCACCCAGCTGCGACCGCCCGGGCCTACGACGCCGTCGCCGTCCTGTACGCCGACCTCTTCCGGGACGAGCTGGACGGGCTGCCACTCGACCGCTCGGTGCTCGCCGCGTTCGCCGACTCCGTCCGGGCGGCCGGGGGTGGGCCGGTCGGTGACCTCGGGTGCGGGCCCGGGCGGGTGACGGCGCACCTGCGGGAGCTGGGGCTGGACGCCTTCGGGGTCGACCTGTCGCCGGTGATGATCGAGCTGGCCCGCCGGGAGTATCCGGAGCTGCGCTTCGAGCTCGGGACGATGACGGCGCTTGAGCTGGCCGACAGCGAGCTGGCCGGGATCCTGTCCTGGTACTCCGTCATCCACGCCGAACCGGCCGAACTTCCTTCGTACTTCGCGGAGTTCCGGCGGGTGCTGGCCCCGGGCGGGTACCTGTTGCTGGCCTTCTTCGAGGGCGGGCCGCTGACGGTGTTCGACCACAAGGTGGCACCGGCCTGGCGGTGGCCGGCCGACGAGCTTGCGGAGCTGGCGGGCGCGGCCGGGTTCACCGAGGTCGGCCGGATGCTGCGGGAGCCGCGCGCGGGGGAGCGGGCTTTCCGCCGCGGGCATCTGCTGATGCAGGGTCAGTAGCCGGGCCGGGACGGCAGTGAGCCCGGAACGACCTCGAAGGTGGTTCCGGGCTCGGGCTGCTGTGGGCCGGCGGTCAGCTCTGGTTGTAGAAGCCGGTCTCGTCGAGCGGGCGGTCGATCACCATCACCTCGACGTCGGCCGGGGTGAGCAGGAAGACCCGGCGGGCGATCCGCTCGATCCCGCCCTGGGTGCCGAAGACCAGGCCGGAGGCGAAGTCGACCATCCGCTTGGCCTCGGCGTCGGTCATCTCGGTCACGTCCATCACGACCGGGATGCCCGCGCGGATGTGCTCGCCGACGGTGCGGGCCGCCTCGAAGCCGGTCGGCTTCAGGGAGACGATCTTCGCCGGGGCGGGGACGGCCACGGCCGACTCCTGGGTGGCCCACGAATCCTCGTAGACCGCGGCGGGGTAGTTACCGGAGGGCATCAGCCACCCGTTGTGGTGCTCGTCGCGAAGTGCTCCCATTGCCGCGCCTCCCTTTCTCGTCCCGTACTCGTCCCCCCGGGTGACCACGTCAGCTGACGCGTCATCCATCCGTCGGAACTGTCCGAGTATCGCACTGATCACCGCTTCGGTGCCCGTTCGCGACCGCCGTGCGGGGCGTGGCTCGCGGGACAACCCGGATTTTCCGGGCATCTCCTGCGACGCCGCAGCTCGCCGTTCGGTTCCGCGCGTAGACCATATCCGTGTGCGTCAGGCCACAGTTGACTGTTCGTCAACAGTCCTGTAACGGATTTACCTGCCGGTCGTGTCGCCGATGAGTTCATTCTTGCGGATCACACCGACAGGGGACAGTGAATTCGACGGTGCGTCAGCGACTGTGCGAGGGAACGGCGGAGAGTTCCGGTGCGCTCTCGGCGGCGGCGGCGGCGACGGCGGGGCGGCGCCGGGCACGGCGGTACGCACGCCAGCCGGCCAGCACGGTGTACAGGCACATCAGCACGATCAGGGCGGCCGAGATCAGGAAGGCCGGTGAGCCCGGGTGGCCGGCGCTGGCCCCCGCGATCACGTACGCGGCCGTGCCGGGCGCCACGCCCAGCGCGGTGGCGAGGGTGTACGGCAGCACCCGGACGCCGGAGAACGCGGCGGCGTAGTTCGCGGCCTGGAACGGCACACCAGGGATCACCCGGACCAGCAGCATGCTGCGGAAGCCGTGCTCGCTGAGCCGCCGGTCCAGCGCGGACGCGACCTTCCCGCGCAGCAGCGGCCGGACTGCGTCCCGGCCGAGGGCCCGCCCGAGCCAGAACCCCAGCAGCGCGCCGAGGGTGGTCGCCGCGACGGCCACCGGTACGCCCTGGGCGCTGCCGAGCACCATGCCCGCCGCGCCGTTCAGGGCGGGCTTGGGCACGAAGGCGACCGTGGCCACGGCGTAGACCAGGACGAAGACCGGGATCGGGACGCCGTCCCGCAGCAGGTCGGTCGGGCTCCAGAGCAGCAGTGAGCCGGCCGCCGCCGCGAGCACCGCGAGCAACGCCCCCAACCGGAACCACGGCGACCGGATCACGCGCGACACGACAGGCACCGGGCGATTCTACGGTCCGGTCCGGGGCCGGCTCACACCCTGTCCAGGAAGGGGAGCAGGGCCGCGGTCAGCTCGGCGGGTGCGTCGAGCGGGATCAGGTGGGCAGCGGTGGGGAACTCGACCAGGGTGGCGCCGGGGATCGCGGCGGCGTACCGGCGGGAGATGTCCTGGAAGTCGGCGACGTCCAGCAGGCCGATCCCGACCATGGTGGGCACGGCGACGGCGCTCAGGTCACGGTCCGGGAGGTCCTGGGTGAACTCGCCCCGGACGTCCTGGTGCACGAGGGAGATCCGCACCGGGTCCTGGAGCTGCTCGGCCAGGCCCGGGGTGACCTCCGCCCAGCTGCGGGACGGGCCGCGCAGCCACATGTCCAGGTTCACCGAGACGGCGGCCGCCAGATCGCCCGCCTGCAGCGCGGCCGTCTCGGCCTCGTCGTAGGCATGCATCTCTGCCGACCAGTCATATCCGGGCCACATCGCGGCCAGCATGGTCAGCGACCGTACGCGCTCGGGGTGGGCGAGGGAGAAGGCGAGCGAGAGCAGGCCGCCCCAGGACGCGCCGACGAGCTGGACGCGGTCGTGACCGAGGTGGTCGAGGATCCGGCGCAGGTCGTCGGTCATGCTGAACGGGCCCGACGGGGGAGCGGACTCGCCGAAGCCGCGCAGGTCGTACCGGATGACGGTGTGCCGCTCGGCGAGGGCGGGCACGATCGGGTCCCAGAGCCGGTGGTCGGTGACGCCGGCGTGCACCAGGAGGACGGGTGAGCCCTCTCCGGTGACGGTGTACGAGAGGTGGCCGAGGTCGTCGGCGACGGTGATCATCCGAAGATGATCGCAGTGCTCCCGGTGCAACGCCAGTGATTTGTGCAGGTCAGGCGCCCACGGTGCCGTCGATGCCCTCGCGGAGGAAGTCCGCGTGGCCGTTGTGGCGGCCGTACTCCAGCAGCACGTGCACCATCACCATCCGCAGCGAGACTTCCTCCTCCCACCTCGGCTGGTACCCGGCCAGGTCGAGCGAGTCGGCGGCCTGCTCGATCCGGCGGGAGTTCGCCACCTCGGCCTCCCAGGCGCCGAACGCCTCCTCCCGGGTGGAGTTGCTCGCGTCGTAGGCGGCCTGGAAGTCGATCTTCTCGGACCAGACCATCGGCGCCTCGTGGTCCTCGAAGACCCGGCGGAACCAGGCGCGTTCCACCTCCGCCAGGTGCCGGACCAGGCCGAGCAGCGAGAGAGTGGAGGGCGGGCTGGACTGCTGCCGCAGCTCCTCGTCGGTCAGCCCCGCGCACTTCATCGCGAGGGTGGCCCGCTGGTAGTCGAGGAAGGTCCGCAGCATCTCGCGCTCGCTGCCGAAGTTCGGGGGGCCGATCCGGGTGTCGTCGGTCACTGTTCGCGCTCCTGGGTCCGTACTGATGGGCGGGGCCCAGTATCGACTGCCGGCCGCCGGCCTGGTCGACCGGGTGGGCAACTCCCTGACGCCCGCCGTGGCGGGCACGCTCGGGCTGCTGACGCGTAATCAGTTGGCCGGTGACGAAGCGCCGCCGGGTACGGTCTGCTCGTGTGCACCTATGCCTTCGTCCACTACAAGCTGCACTACGCGTGCGTGTCGTGCCGGATCAGCTTCAAACGGCATCCCGGTGGTGCCGGAAACACCTGCCCGCGCTGCGCCGGGCAGCTGCTGTGTGCGGGGCACGACTTCGCGGCACCGCGCCGTAGCAACCGGAAGGCGTGGTCGGTCGTGGCGGCCGTACTCGGCGCAGGGTTGCGCTACGAGGGCTTCGAGGCGTGCGGATGTGGGCGGGAGCCGAAGTTCCGCCCCCGCACCCGTGCCCAGCTGCGGGCCCGCCGCGTGATCGCCGCTCGGACCGGCGTCCCACTCGCGGAACTGCTCGGCCGGGCCGACCCGTTGGAGACCCGCTGATCCCGGCGCTACAACGTCCGTCAGTGGTCTCGCCGCAGGTGGTCAGGAGTCCGGAGCTGCTTCAGCAGGGCGATGTCCGCCGCGTGGCGGGCGCCCTCGATGCGGGCCGGGTCGTGGCGGCCGTCGGGGGTCTCGATGATCAGGGGGACGCCGTCGGTGGCCGGGTGGGCGAGCAGGCGGGCGAAGGCGGGGGAGCCGATGTGGCCCGCGCCGATGTTGGCGTGGCGGTCCTTGCGGGCGCCGACCACGTCCATCGAGTCGTTGGCGTGGATCAGCCGGAGCCGGCCGGGGCCGACGGCGGCGAGCAGGGTGTCGAGGAGTTCGGTGACGCCCTCGGGGTCGGCCAGGTCGTGCCCGGCGGCGAAGGCGTGGCAGGTGTCGAGGCAGACGCCGACCCGGGGGTGGTGGTCGAGGGCGTCGAGGTAGGCGGCCAGGTCCTCCATCCGGGAGCAGAGCGAACTGCCCTGCCCGGCGGTGGGTTCCAGCAGCAGCCAGGGGGCGTCCTCGCCGAGCGCGTCCAGCTGGTCCAGCAGCGGTCGGACGTCCGCGCGGACCTGCGCCATCGCCTCGGCGTAGCGGGAGCCGCCGTCGGCGGCCCGGCCGACGGCCGAGCCGGTGTGCACCACCACGCCGAGCGCGCCGATCTCGTGCCCGCGCACCAGGGAGTGCCACAGCGATTCGGCGGAGCGCTCCCGGGTGGCGGTCGAGTCGGAGCCGAAGTTGATCAGGTAGGGCGCGTGGACGTACGCCGGGATGCCGGCGGTCGCGCAGGCTGCCCGGAACTCCGCGTCCCGGGCAGGTGTCCCGGCGGGGGTGGCCCAGCCGCGCGGGTTGGCGACGAAGACCTGGACGGCCTCCGCGCCGACCCGCTCCGCGTACGCCAGCCCGGTGCCGACCAGCCCGCGACCGGCCACCGGCACATGGGCGCCGACGGGGTTGCGGGTGGCGGGAACGGGCGGCTGAGCTGCGGTGTTCATGGCCACGAGGGTAGCGGGGGCACCGTCGTGGCCATCCGGCGGAGGTCGGACCCGCGGGGTCCGTCAGACCGGCTGGGTGGCGGCCCAGCTCGCGAACGCGGCCCAGGCGCGGACCGGGAACTCCAGGTGCGGGCCGGCCGGGTTCTTGGAGTCGCGGACCGGGACGACGCCGTGCGCGACGGCGAGATTCAGGGCCGGCTGGACGCAGTTGCCTCCGGAGGCCCCGCTGTAGCTGGACGACTGCCAGTCAGCCCGGTTCAGCTCGGTGCTCGTCAGCATGGTGTTGGTGCTCCTTCGCTACCTTTTCAACGAGGTTCAGCGACGCTTCCGGTGACAGGGCGTCAGCCCGTGTCAGGTCGTAGGAGAGCCTCAACTCTCGTACCGTGTCCGGGTGTTCGATCAGCACACCGGCGTGCGGCGCCTCGACGTACCCCGTGTCGGGGATCCCGTCTGCGAAGGACATTAGCGTCATGGACCCCTCCAGCAACGCGTGTGCACCCCTGGAGGTCTCCAGCACCTGGATCACAACCATCCGCGACCGGACGAGATCAACAAGGTGCCCCAACTGATCAGCCATCGTGCCGAATCCGCCCACCGGGCGACGAATGGCATTTTCCGCCAGAAGCCACCACAACAACGGACGTGTTGGACCACGGAGCAGCTCCTGGCGGCCCAGCCGGGCGGCCACCTTCTCCTCGATGGTCTCCGGCGGGGCCAGTGGCAGCCCGGCCTCGAAGACCGCCCGCATGTACCCCTCGGTCTGCCCGAGGCCGGGGATCAGCTCGCCCCCGTACTCCAGCATCTGGCAGGCCCGGGGCTCCAGTTCGGCGTACGACTTGAAGAAGCCGGGGAACTGGCCACGGGTGATGTGCGGCCAGAGCTTGGAGAAGATCCCGCCGGTCTCCAGCGCCCCGTCGAGCCGCTCGGCGAACTCCCGGGTGGGGGTACGGCGGCCGGTCTCTATCTGGCCGACCAGCGAACCGGTGTAGCCGAGCACCTCGCCCAGGTTCTCCTGGCTGAGCCGGGCCCGGGAGCGGTGCTCGCGCAGCTCGGAGCCGAACAGGGCCAGCATGGATTCGGACGGGTCGAGTTCGCGTGGGCTGGGCATCTGTCGGTGGTTCCCCCGGGTAGGCGGGCCCGGCCGGGAAGGGCGGCCGGATCTGTCGGCTCGACTGTTGGACCGTCAACTCTGTTCCCGGTCGCTCTCCGTGTCGATCCTGTTACAAGCTAGTCGATCGAGATCACGGTCGGCGGGACAACGAGGCAAAGCGCGACAGCGGAGGTCGGTCATGAGCGAGACGGCGGAGCGGATTCAGGAGCGGGTGCGGCAGGGGCGGACCTCGGCCGAGCGGCGGGGGTTCGACCGGGCCGAGTACGTCTCGGGCTCGGCTCTCTCCTTCGGCGAGTGCGGCTGCCCGATGCCGGACTGCCCGATCCGGGCCGGTGACGGCGAACGGCTGCGGCTGGACCGGGGGTTGCGGTAACCGGGACCGCCGCCGATGATCACCGGATGGACGCGCCCAGGCTCCACTCGGGAGACACCACCACATGAACACCGCACCATCGCCGGCCGGAGCAGAGCGGACCGACGGCTCGTCAGTCCGGATCGGCGCTATCGTTCCGCTGACGCGGCCCGGCTGGGTCGAGGCGGGCCGGCACCTGCTCGCCGGACTCGAGCTGGCCGTTCACGACGTCAACGACACCGGTGGGATCGGCGGCAGGCCGGTCGAGCTGCTGGTCAGGGACACCGCGGCTGATCCGGAGCGGGCCGCGGCGGCCGTGGACGAACTGGCCCGGCTGGGCGTGGTCGCCCTGGCGGGGGAGTACCACAGCGTGGTCGCCCGTGCCGCCGCCACCAGGGCGGACGCGCTCGGCCTGCCATACCTGTGCTCGTCGGCGGTGCTCGACGCGCTCACCGACCGGCCGACGGAATGGGTCGCCCGGCTCTCCCCACCGCAGTCGCGCGGCTGGCGGATCTACGCGGACTTCCTGCTCGGTGCGGGCCACCGTCGGATCGCCGTGGCAACCCAGCCGAGTGTCTACTGGGCAGCCGGGACGAGCATCCTGCGGGACCACCTCGGTGCACGCGGCGGCACCGTCATCGAACTCGAAATGCGCGAACTCACCCCCGAGGCCGTGTGCGACGCACTCGTCGAGGAGCGCGCGACCGCCCTCCTCCTGCTGGTCGGCCAGCCCGATCCGGCCGTGCCGATCGTCAGGGCCGTCCGCCGGGACCCGCGCCTCGCCGAGACCGTGATCGGTGCGCCGGCCGGGCAGCCGGAGTTCGCCGGGTGGGCGACCGCACTGGGCGCCGACGGCGCCGCGATCCCGTTCCTGCGCTACCTGCCCGAGCGCCTCACCCCGCTCGGCGCGCGCGTCGAGGCGGCCCTCGGTGAGCGACTGTCCGCAGCGCCGTCCTTCGTCGCCTTCGAGGGCTACGACACCGTCACCGTCCTCGCCGACGTCCTGCGCTCCCACGGCACGGACCGGGCGAGCACCGCCGCGGCCTGGCCACTCGTGGCGGTCGAAGGCACCCGTGGCACGATCCGGTTCTCCCGGCTGCCGGGCATCGGCGTCCGGCAGTGGGCGTCGACGCCGATCCAGGTCGTCGACCGCGATCCGGCGGAACCGGGGCGGTTCCGGATCCTGCACGCCGACTGAGGGCGCGGGGCTGGCTGCCCCGCGCCCTCCCGTCACGCCGCGTTCACGCTCCGGCGGTCGGGACCGGTGCTGGGATCGGCGCCGGGCTCGGTGCGGGGCTCGGTGCGCGGTGAGGCGCTCTGCCGGAGGGCACCTGCGCTGAGCACCAGGGCGGCGGTCAGCGCGGTGACCACGCCGAAGGAGACGGTGAGCGAGGTGGTCTGGGCGATCAGGCCGATCACGGCCGGGGCGATCAGGCCGGAGGTGTAGGTGATGGTGGCGACCCCCGCGATCGCCTGGCTCGGGTTGCCGCCGCTGCGCCCGGCGGCCGCGAAGGCGAGCGGGACGACCACGGCGATGCCGATACCGATCAGCGCGAACCCCGGGATGGCCAGGTAGGGCGAGTCGGAGCTGATCACCAGCAGGCCGCCCAGGGTGGCGACGCAGCCGCTGACCCGGACGGCGCGGACCGGGCCGAGCCGGCGGACCGCCAGGTCGCCCGCCAGCCGGGCCGCCGTCATGGTGGCGGCGAAGGCGGTGAAGCTGGCCGCCGCGATGCTGGGCGAGGCACCGGTGACGTCCCGCAGGTAGACCCCGCCCCAGTCCATGCTGGCGCCCTCGGCGAAGACCGCGCAGAAGCCGACCAGCCCGATCGCCAGCGCCGAGCGGGGCGGCAGGGCGAAGCGCGGCGGCGCGTCCTCGTCCTCGGCGGGGCGGACGTCGATCAGCCCGCCGCAGACCGAGACGCCGAGTGCGGTGAGCACCAGCGCGGTGACGGCCAACTGCACCCGGGCGTCGAACTGCTGATGCGCCGCCAGTACGCCGAAGCCGGAGGCGATCAGCCCGCCCGCGCTCCACATGCCGTGCAGACCGGACATGATCGAGCGGCCGAGCCGCCGCTCCACCTCGACGCCCTGGGCGTTCATCGCGACGTCGGCCATCCCGGCGGCGCCGCCGTACAGGAACAGGATGATCCACAGCGCCGCCAGGTTGGGGGCGAGCGCGGGCAGCGCAAGCGCCAGGCACCAGAGCGCCAGCAGCCCCCGGACGGCGGCCCGCGCGCCGTAGCGGTGGACCACCCGGCCGGCCAGCGGCATGGAGAGCGAGGCACCGATGGCCGGCGCGACCAGGGCCAGGCCGAGCTGACCCGGGCTCAGGTCCAGGTGGTCCTGGATCCAGGGGATCCGGGTGACGAAGGTGCCGGTGACCGCTCCGTGCACGGCGAAGACCAGAGCGATCCGCACTCTGGCCCGCCGGGCCTCCTGGTGACTGTCCATGACCTCGGGCTCCCCCTTCTGGATGACTGTCCGACAAACTATCAGGCAGGTACCCTGATAGATAGCTCTGGAAGGATGCCTCTCCATGACCATCGCGCGCACGGCCACACCGAGCACCGCCCGCGCCATCAACGATCGACTGGCGCTCGATCTGATGCTCGCCCACGGCCCGCTCACCGCACCCGGACTGCGGGACCTGACCGGCCTGTCCCGTCCCACCGTGGCGGACCTGCTGGAGCGGCTCCAGCGCGGCGGCCTGGTGGCGGTGGTCGGCGAGAGCGGCGAACAGCGGCGTGGCCCGAACGCCCGGCTGTACGCCCTGGTGGCCGACCGGGCGCACCTGGGGGCCATCGACGTCCGCTCCACCGGGGTGTCCCTGGTGATCGCCGACCTGACCGGCCGTACGCTGGCCACCGCCGAGATCCCGGCGGGCCCCGAGTACGGCGAGGATCTGGCCGAGCGCACCGTACGGACGCTGCTGAGCACCGCGGCGGAGGCCGGGGTCCGGCACCTGCACACCGTGGCGGTCGGCGCCCCCGGGGTGGTCGACCCGGCCACCGGCGTGCTGAACAACTCCGGCAAACTGCCGCGCTGGCACGCCGAGTTGCTGGACGCCCTGCGAGCCCAGCCGGAGACCGAGGTGATCCTGGAGAACGAGGTCAACCTGGCCGGGATCGCCGAGCACCGGATCGGCGCCGCGCAGGGCCGGGAGGACTTCGTGCTGCTCTGGCTCGGCCACGGCGTCGGTGCCTCGGTGGTGCTGAACGGCCGGCTGCGCCGGGGCGCCTCCGGTGGCACCGGGGAGATCGGCTTCCTGCCGGTGCCCGGTACCGAGGTGCTGCCGAGCGCGACCGGCTGCGACGGCGGTTTCCACTCGACGGTCTCCAGTGCGGCGATCTGTGCGCTGGCCCGGGAGCACGGCCTGGAGGTCCCGCCGGGCGGGCCGGTCGAGCAGGCCGAAGGGGTGCTGCGGTCCGCCCTGGAGAAGGGCGAGTCCGCCTTCCTGGCGGAGCTGGCGGAGCGGATCGCGATCGGGGTGTCCGCCGTCTGCGTGGTGATCGACCCCGGGTGTGTGGTGCTCGGCGGCGAGATCGGCCGGGCCGGCGGCGCCGCGCTGGCCGCGCTGGTGGAGCGGCGGCTGGCCGGTCTCTCACCGTTCCGGACCGAGGTGCGGGCCGGGTCGGCCGGGGGTGGCGCGGTGCTCGCGGGTGCGGTGCTGACGGCGGGTGACGCGGTGCGGCGGGACCTGTTCGGCGAGCCGTAGCCGTAGTAGTGGGCGTGGTGACGCCGGGTCAGCCGACGGAGGGCGGGCGCAGCGCCGGCATGCCGAGCGCCACGGCGGCCACCAGCCCGGCGATCAGGACCATGGTGATCAGCACCCCGCCGCAGACCGCCCGGGCCGAGCGACGCTCGCGCCGTGGCGGCGCGATGTTGCTCTGGTACCGGTCCGCCTCGGCGATGAACGAGAACGGGACGGGCTCGGGTGCCATGAACTGCTCCTCCTGGATCTGCGACGGGCTGATGGATTCCATCGTGCCCGATTCGTTCAGTTTAATGCCGAAAAATGGCTGACTGACCGTTAGCTGACCAGCCCCCCGATACGGCAGGATGGCGGCGACAGCAGCAGTGCACAGTCACAGCACGGGAGCAGCTCATGGGCCAGGCGGACCGGCCGGTCAATCCGTACCGAATCGGCGAGGCCGCCGCGATGCTGGGCGTCAGCGCCGACACCGTGCGCCGCTGGGTGGACGCCGGGCGGCTGGTCGCCGAGCGGGACGAGCACGGGCACCGGATCGTCGCCGGGGCCGAGCTGGCCGCCTTCGCGCGGGAGCTGGCCAAGCCGGAGAACGCCGAGGCGGAGGGCCGTCCCTCTTCGGCCAGGAACCGGTTCCCCGGGATCGTCACGAACGTGGTGCTCGGCGACGTCGCCGCCCAGGTGGAGATCCAGGCCGGACCGTTCCGGGTGGTCTCGCTGATCAGCCGGGAGTCGGCCGAGGAGCTGAACCTGGTGCCGGGGGCCCCGGCCACCGCCGTGATCAAGTCCACCAACGTCGTGGTCGAGCGGAGCTGACCATGGCTCAGCAGGTGCTCGCCGTCGCCCACCGGGGCGACCCGTACCGCCACCGGGAGAACACCCTGCCCTCGGTCGAGTCCGCGCTCGCCGCCGGGGCCGACGCCGTCGAGGTGGACGTCCAGCTGACCCGGGACGGCGTCCCGGTGCTGCTGCACGACCTCACCCTGGAGCGGCTCTGGGGCGACCCGCGCCGGGTCGGCCGGGTCACCCTGGCCGAGCTGGAGCAGGTCGGCGGGCCCGGCCTGCGGGTGCCGACGCTGGCCGAGGCGGTCAAGGCGGTGGCCGAACGGCCCGGCGCCCGCCTGCTGGTGGACCTGGACGACCCGGGCCCGGCCGCCGCCGCCCACGCCGTGGTGGCCGGGCTCGGCGCAGAGGAACTGGTCGGCTACTGCGGCCCGGTCGGGGCGATGCTGGCGGTCCGGGAGCTGGACCCGGCGGCCGAGCTGTCGCTCACCTGGAAGCTGCCCCGGCTGCCCGTCCCGGCCCTGCTGGCCGATGTCCGGCCGCGTTACCTCAACCCGCCGTTCGGCCTGGTGGACGCCGAGTACGTGGCCGAGGCCGCCGGGGCCGGACTGGCCGTCAGCACCTGGACGGCGGACCGGCGGCGGACCATGACCCGGCTGCTGCGGGCCGGGGTGGCCTCGGTGACCAGCAACCGGGTCGCGCTGCTGCGCCGGGTTCTGGACCGCAGCGACCGCACCGACCGTACCGACCGCGCCTAAACGGACATTTCATCAGATCCTGTGCTGAGATGGGATGATCAACAGCGCTAGCACAGGAGCAGGCATGTCAGCGGAGCCCGGGCAGGTGGAGCAGTCACCGGCGGTCCGCCCCGAGGACCGCCGGTCGGCGCAGCAGATGCTCCCCCCGGTGGTCCGGGCGACCGCCGCCTGGTCGCTCGCGGTGATCCTGTTCATCGGGGTGGCGACCCTGGTGGTGTACGCCATCGTCGCGCTGCGCGCCGCCACCATCCCGATGGTCCTCTCGCTGCTGGCCACCGCGCTGCTCTACCCGGTGATGCCCTGGCTGGTCCGGCACGGCGTCAAGCGGGGCCTGGCGGCCGCGCTGACCTGTGCGGTGCTGGTGCTGGTGGTCTTCGGGGTGCTGGCGATCCTGACCAACTCCCTGGTGCACAGCGCCCCGCAGATCGCGGCGGCGCTGCGGGACGCGGGCGACAAGCTGGCCGACTGGCTCGGCCCGATCGGGGAGAAGATCCAGTTCGCGCTCTCCCAGTCGGCGGGGAGCGGAAGTTCGTTGGTCACGTCGGTGGCCAACGGGGTGCTCTCCGGGCTCGGCCTGGCCACCCAGATGATCACCGGCGCGGTGCTGGCGCTGGCCCTGGCGTTCTTCTTCCTCCGGGACGGTCACCGCACGGCCGACCTGGTCCGCTCGGTCGTGCCGCAGCCGCAGGCCGAGACGGTGGTGGCCTGCGGGCAGCAGGCGTTCAAGGCGACGGCCGGCTTCATGCGCGGCACCACGCTGATCGCCCTGATCGACGCCACCTTCATCACCATCGGCCTGCTGATCCTCGGGGTGCCCGGGGCGCCGGGACTGGGCGCGCTGGTGTTCATGGGCGCGTACATCCCGTTCGTCGGGGCCTTCCTCTCCGGCACCGTCGCGGTGCTGGTCGCACTGGCCGACGGCGGTCTGGGCACCGCGCTCTGGACGCTGGGCGTCGTGCTCGCCGTGCAGATGATCGAGGGCAACGTCCTGCAGCCGGTGATCCAGAGCCGGACGGTCGAACTGCACCCGGCCACCATCATGTTCGCCGTGGTGGCGGGTGCCGGGGTGGCCGGCATCCTCGGCGCCCTGCTGGCCGTGCCGGTCTGCGCCGCAGGTCTCGGCATCGTGTCGGTGCTCCGGGGCACCGACGGCCGGCCCCACCGCGGCCGCGCCGAGGGGTAGGGGTTCCCATCTCGGGTGGTCTGCGCGCGAGTTGGCGGTGGTGACGAGTTATCAGGTCAGTTGTCCCGGACTGTTGACTCGGAGTCCAACAGCCGGGATTCTCGTCACACCGTGAACGCGGATCCCGACTGAGTGGTGATCATGACTAGACACGCGCACAGCAGGCACAGACTCCTGGCGGTTCTCTCGCTGCTCCTCGCCCTGGTGGCCATGGCGCTGGTCCCGATGCCCGGGGCGGCGGCCCAGACCGACTGGTGGACGCCGACCGCCCGTCCGACACCCGACTCCGGGATCAACGTGACGGGCGCGCCCTTCCAGGGGACGGACGCCAACGGCCAGGTCCGGGGATTCGTCGACGCGCACGACCACCTGATGTCCAACGAGGCGTTCGGCGGCCGGCTGATCTGCGGCAAGCCGTTCTCCCAACTCGGCGTCGCCGACGCGCTGAAGGACTGTCCCGAGCACTACCCCGACGGCTCACTGGCGGTGTTCGACTACATCACCAAGGGCGGCGACGGCCGGCACGACCCGGACGGCTGGCCGACCTTCAAGGACTGGCCCGCGCACGACTCGATGACCCACCAGCAGAACTACTACGCCTGGGTCGAGCGGGCCTGGCGCGGTGGCGAGCGGGTGCTGGTCAACGACCTGGTCACCAACGGCGTGATCTGCTCGGTGTACTTCTTCAAGGACCGCAGCTGCGACGAGATGACCTCGATCCGGCTGCAGGCGCAGAAGACGTACGAGATGCAGGCGTACATCGACACCATGTACGGCGGCCCGGGCAAGGGCTGGTTCCGGATCGTCACCGACACCGCGCAGGCCCGGCAGGTGATCCAGCAGGGCAAGTTGGCGGTGGTGCTCGGGGTCGAGACCTCCGAGCCGTTCGGCTGCAAGCAGATCCTGGACGTCGGGCAGTGCAGCAAGGCGGACATCGACCGGGGCCTGGACGAGCTGTACGGGCTCGGGGTGCGCAGCATGTTCCTCTGCCACAAGCTCGACAACGCGCTGTGCGGGGTCCGGTTCGACGAGGGCGCGCTCGGTACGGCGATCAACGTCGGCCAGTTCCTGTCCACCGGCACCTTCTGGCAGACCGAGAAGTGCGCAGGACCGCAGCACGACCACCCGATCGGCCTGGTCCCGGCACCGACCGCCCAGCAGGAGCTGCCGGCCGGAGTGGCCGTCCCCTCCTACGCGGGCGACGCGCAGTGCAACACCCGTGGCCTGACCGAGCTCGGTGAGTACGCGGTACGCGGCATGATGAAACGCAAGATGATGCTGGAGCTCGACCACATGAGCGTCAAGGCGGCCGGCCAGGCCTTCGACATCATGGAGTCCCAGTCCTACCCGGGCGCGCTCTCCTCGCACAGCTGGATGGACCTGGACTGGATCGAGCGGGTCTACAAGCTCGGCGGGTTCGTCGCCCAGTACATGAACGGCGCCGAGGCGTTCAGCGCGGAGGCCAAGCGGACCGACGCGCTGCGGGACAAGTACAACGTCGGCTACGGCTACGGCACCGACATGAACGGCGTCGGCGGCTGGCCGGGCCCGCGCGGGGCCAACACGGCCAACCCGGTGAAGTACCCGTTCCGCAGCGCCGACGGCGGCTCGGTGATCGACCGTCAGACGGCCGGTCAGCGCACCTGGGACATCAACACCGACGGCGCCGCGCACTACGGCCTGGTGCCGGACTGGATCGAGGACATCAGGCTGGTCGGCGGCCAGGGCGTGGTCGACGACCTGTTCAAGGGCGCCGAGTCCTACCTGCGCACCTGGGGCGCCGCCGAGCAGCACCGGGCCGGGGTGAACCTGGCCGCCGGCTCGGCAGCCTCGGCCGGCTCGGCCGAGTGGAACCCGTTCACCAGCTACGCGCCCGGCCGGGCCGTGGACGGTGACTCGGGCAGCCGCTGGGCCAGCGACTGGAGCGACGACCAGTGGCTGCAGATCGACCTGGGCTCCGAGCACCTGGTCAAGCGCGTCACGCTGGCCTGGGAGCGGGCGTACGGGAAGGCGTACCGGATCGAGGTCTCCACCGACGGCGCCACCTGGCAGTCCGTCTGGTCCACCACCACCGGTGACGGCGGTCTGGACACGGCGCAGTTCGCCGGGGTGCCGGCTCGATATGTGCGGGTGCACGGGGTACAGCGCGGCACGCAGTGGGGCTACTCGCTGTACGAGGTCGGCGTCTACAGCACCTGACAGCCGCCGTTGGTGCGGCCGGACCGGTACCCTCC